>NZ_JBHRXJ010000004.1:0-373957 GCF_042648425.1 Paracoccus mangrovi
CGACGACAGACACCGCTCGGGGCGAAAAACGCTTGCCCAGCGAGCAAAATCAGGCGATCTTGAAGTCAAGCGGCAGGCCACTTGGAGAATGTCGGATTATAATTGTTGACTTTATGCTTTCTTCGTCGATGTAGCCTATTGCTGTCTCTCCGTTCACCATGTTGGACACGGATGCGGTTGCTTTTTTGCAGTTTACTAAAGGTTTGTGTGTATCAAAGGTATATATATCGCATACAACTGCATTAATATCTTGAGATCCGGTTTGCCCATGTGAACTGTTTGGCTTTAATGTAATGACTAAAAGCAGAAGGCAGCATGATAGAATTCGCATTTTCTATTCCGTGGAGTTAGTATTCTTGGATGATCAGACTTGAATTATGTGCATTTTGTCTGCATAGATGCCTAATGGGGTGAGGAGTTTCGCCTTAGGTCATATGGTGTGTATTTTTCATTGCAATGGGGGCGGCCTTTTCACTACCACTACCACTACCACTACCACTAACCACTAACCACTAACCACATGTTCGTAAATTGTTTTTTGAAATAGCCGCCGGATCGCTGCAGCAAAAGTTGGAGCTTGACTGGGCAGTCGAGCAACAGTGAAGCGACGATGTCGTGGAAATTGCATAGTGCCGTCCTTAGCCGGACTCGCAGGAGGTCTTCTGTAAACTCCAGGATCGATGTTTTGGTGGCGAGTTCATCATGATCAAGTTGCATTGGGCATTTTGCATGCGCCATTTGACTACTACCTTTTTTCTTGGGCATGTGATCTGCTTATCTGTTCGATAACCCTTCCCGAGGTCAACTCGGATGCATGCTTCGGTCCTTGGTCAGTGCGATAACCGCCATTATGATGCGGGTTCAATGCGACTTCGATATGTCTATTATCATTGGCGTGCTCGATGTGATCTGCACCTGTCCTAAATACGGTATCACCAGTACAGCGCCTCTCGAGCGCCTTGAACAAGCTTCGATAAGGTGGGCGGCAGTTCGAAAGCCGTGCCTTCGGTCGACATGAAGCGCCGGATTACCGAGGTGAAAGTCCGTGGCATCCATCCTGCGATACAGAATCATGCCAAACCGTGCGCCAGGCCGCTCACGGATCTCAATCAATGATGAAAATCATCCGAGCGATGATAGCGATCCTAAAGGGTTTACGAAGCGTGACCGCGACGACGATCATGCTTCCGCTGGCGCATGCCGTCGCGCTCGACACTACGTTTCGGTCTTCGATGATTTGATGATAGACATCGGCACGGTCTGTTTGGCCCCCGAGTTTGTGAAAGACGCATGCGCTAGACGGGTTGCAACAGACGGATTCGCCCGCAAGGTACGCGATGCACTCGGCGCTTTTCATTTTCTGACCAAGAGATTCAGCGATGCGACAATAGGGTGGGGGCGCACGGGACCGACCCGGTCAAATGGCGCTGGGCCGGTGGATCGCAAGCTGTCCGCGCGCCCGGAACTGGCAAGAAATCCGTGAACGGAAACCCGCGCCGCATGTCCGTCCGGTTCGGGATCTGCGCCCCGGCCCAGATGGCGATTGACAGTCGCGCCCCTATAATATATCATATATGATAAACGGAGGGGGTGCAGATGGACTATGTGATCGTGGGTGGTGGCTCTGCCGGCAGTGCGCTGGCTGGACGACTGGCGCAGGCGGGGGCAAAGGTGTTGATCCTGGAGGCCGGCCCGCAGGACCGTCATCCGTTGATCCATATCCCCGCGGGCTTTGTCAAACTGCTCGATAGCAAGCTGCTCTATCACTACCGGACCGAACCGCAGGAGGCACTGAACGGCCGCGCCCCGGTGATGCCCCAGGGCAATGTTCTGGGCGGCGGCAGCTCGGTCAACGCCGCGATCTATATCCGGGGTCAGCGCAGCGATTACGATGGCTGGGCGC
The DNA here is from genome assembly GCF_042648425.1 of Paracoccus mangrovi. Classification (NCBI taxonomy): domain Bacteria; kingdom Pseudomonadati; phylum Pseudomonadota; class Alphaproteobacteria; order Rhodobacterales; family Paracoccaceae; genus Paracoccus; species Paracoccus mangrovi. The sequence goes on from NZ_JBHRXJ010000004.1 coordinate 1,904, forward strand.
AGGCGGGGGCCGAAGGCTGGGCTTACCGCGATGTGCTGCCCTATTTCCGCCGGGCCGAGGGCAATGACCGGCTGTCGGACGACTATCACGGGACCGATGGCCCGCTGAGCGTGTCGGACCTGCGCCAGATCACCGATCTGACCCGCGCCTTTGTGCGCAGCGCCCAACAGGCGGGCATCCCCTTCACCCCCGATTTCAACGGCGCGCGTCAGCGTGGCGTGGGCTTCAACCAGACCACCACGCGCGATGGCCGCCGTTGCAGCGCTGCCGTGGCCTATCTGCGCCCGGCGTTAAAGACCGGCAATCTTGAGATCCGCACCGGCTGTCTGGTGACCCGTCTTTTGTTCGAGGGGGATCGCGCGGTCGGCGTCGAATATTCGCGCAACGGCCGGCTGGAACAGGTGCGCGCCGCCGAGGAGGTGGTGCTGTCGGCGGGGGCGGTGCAGTCGCCCAAGCTGCTGATGCTGTCCGGGATCGGACCCGAGGCCGAGCTGCGCCGCCACAACATTGCCGTGAAACACCGGCTGGAAGGCGTCGGCCAGAACCTGCAAGACCATCTTGAATTTCCGGCAGTGCGCTTTTGCACCGGGCGCTATGGCTATTTCGGCGAAGACACCTTTTTCCGGTCGATCAAGAACGGGCTGCAATACATGCTGTTCAAATCCGGCCCGGTCATGTCGAACGTCACCGAGGCCTGCGCCTTTGTGAACGTCGATGACATCGAGGCCGAGCCGAACCTTCAGATGCATTTCGTGCCCATCGTGTTCATGGATGGCGACCGTGAGCCGGTCAAGCGCGCCGGCGCGACCGTCAACCCCTGCGTGCTGCGGCCCCAAAGCCGGGGCGAGATCCGCCTGCGGTCGACCGATCCGGCGGCGGATCCGATCGTCGATCCGCGCTATCTGTCGGCGCCCGAGGATTTGCGGATATCGGTCAAGGGGCTGAACATCGCGCGCGACATCCTCGCACAGTCGGCCTTTGCGCCATATCTCGAAAAGACCGAGGCTTTCCCGGGCGGCGACATGCAGGATGAGCAGGCCTTGCAGAACTATGTCCGCTCCATGGGCAAGACCGTCTATCACCCGGTCGGCACCTGCCGCATGGGGCGCGACGACATGGCCGTCGTCGATACCGAGCTTCGGGTGCATGGATTGCGCAATCTGCGTGTGGTCGACAATTCGATCATGCCCAGCCTGATATCCGGCAATACCAACGCCCCCGCCATCATGATCGGCGAAAAGGCGTCCGATATCATCCGTGGCCTGCAACCGCTGCCGCCCTCGAATGCATAAGGTTTCGGCCATCCGGGCGCTTGCCCCTGACGTGCGGGGATGCGAAACAGGAAGGGTCAGAACGCGGGTGAATTGACGATGCCGCTGCCGAAAATCGCCAAGGGCAACCTGTCCGAACAGGTGTATGAAACCATTCGCGCCTCGCTGATGGATGGGCGCTATGAGCCGGGCGAACGGCTGACCATCGCAAGCCTGGCCGAGCAGCTGGGCGTGTCAATCACCCCGGTGCGCGAGGCGATCTTTCGCCTTGTCACCGAACGCGCGCTGGAAATGCGGGCGGCGACCTCGATCCATGTGCGGCGGCTGACGGCGGACGAACTGCGCGAGATTCAGCTGATCCGGCATCTGCTTGAGGGCGAGGCCGCAGCACAGGCCGCGCGCAACATCACCCCCGACGCCCTGCGCGATCTTGAGCGTTTGCAGGTCGATTTCACCACCGCCGCCGCCAATAACCCGCTTCAGGCGTCGCAGATCAACCGCGAGTTTCATTTCCGTCTGGCCGAGGCGGCGGGTTTGCCGCTGCTTTGTGCGGCCGTCGAAACGATGTGGGCGCAGATGGGTCCGCTGATCCATCTTTACCACCTGAACACGCCCACCCGCGTTCTGGCGAGCGAGGATCACGGTCATTATCAGGTGCTGCGCGCGCTTGCGGCCCGCGACCCCGAGGCCGCGCGCAAGGCCATTCAGGACGATATCGGCGTCGGTTCCGTCATGGTCGAATGGCTTGAGGCAAAGGGGGCGGTCTGAGCCGCCCCCGCGTATCCTAAAGCTCGATCCAGGTGGTTTTCAGCTCGGTATATTTATCCAGCGCGTGCAAGGACTTGTCGCGCCCGTTGCCCGATTGCTTGAAGCCGCCAAAGGGCACCGTCACATCGCCGTGGTCATAGCAATTGACCCAGACCGTGCCCGCCCGCAGCTTGCGCGCCATCTTGTGCGCGCGTGACAGGTCGCGCGTCCAGACCGCCGCGGCAAGGCCATATGAGCTGTCATTGGCGATCCGCACCGCCTCGTCATCATTGGCGACGGTGATCGTGGACAGAACCGGGCCAAAGATTTCTTCCTGCGCGATGGCCATCGAGTTCTTCACATCGGCAAAGATGGTCGGGTTGACGTAATAGCCCGCCAGATCGGTCTCGGGCCGTTCGCCGCCCAGAACCAGCCGCGCGCCTTCGGCCTGACCCTTGGCGATATAGCCCTCGACCCGGTCGCGATGACCGGATTCGACCAGCGCGCCCAGTTTCGTTTCGGGGTCCAGCGGATCGCCGGGCCGGATGCCCTTGGCGGTTTCCACGACGATGTCGAGGAACTGATCCTGAATGCGTTCCGACAGGATCAGGCGCGACGGCGCCACGCAGACCTCGCCCTGATTGAAGCAGATCGCGGTTGCGGCGCGTTCGGCTGCGGCCCGCAATTCGGGCACGTCATCCAGAATGATGTTCGGGGATTTGCCGCCGCATTCCAGATAGACCCGCTTCATGTTCGACTGACCGGCATATTGCAGGAACAGCTTGCCGACCTCGCCCGAGCCGGTGAAGGCCAGGCAGTCGATATCCATATGCAGGCCCATTGCCTTGCCCGCCGTCGGCCCGAACCCCGGCAGCACGTTGAAGACCCCATCCGGGATGCCGGCCTCGGATGCCAGCTCCGCCAGCCGGATCGCGGTCAGCGGCGACTGTTCCGCCGGTTTCAGGATCACCGAATTGCCGGTGGCCAGCGCCGGCGCAAATTTCCACGCCGCCATCAGCATCGGGAAATTCCACGGCACCACCGCGCCGACGACGCCAATGGGTTCGCGGGTGATCATGCCCAACTGGCCGGGACCGGTGGGGGCGATCTCGTCATAAAGCTTGTCGGGGCATTCCGCATACCATTGCAGCGTGTCCAGCACGACATTCACGTCGATGGTCCGGCTTTCCAGAATGGGCTTGCCCATATCCAGCGTTTCCAGAACCGCCAGCTCGTCCATGTTCTTTTCGAAGAGATCGGCAAAGCGCTGAAGCACTTTCTTGCGCTCTTTCGGGCTGCGGTCGCGCCAGACGCCGGCATCAAAGGCGCGGCGCGCGGCGCGGACGGCGCGGTCGACATCCTCGGTATCGCAGGCCGCGACCTTGGCGATCACCGAGCCGTCGCGCGGGGAAATATTGTCGAATGTCTCGCCAGAGGCGGCATCGGTGAGGCGGCCGTCGATAAAGGCCTGTCCCTTCAGCACCATGCGCGCCCGGATGGCCGCAATGTCGGAACGTGTCAGTGAAAGTGTCATTTTCTCCTCCAGTTTGTCCGTGACATATATCATATATGATGTTACATCCCAATGAAGCAAGGATTCGTTGCCGCGGGTCGCGGTGGGAAATGGGGAGGACAGGTGTGACAGCACCGATGAGAAACGACTTTCGCCCGACGGATGCCGAAATCGCGCATCTGCGCGACCGGGCACAGTTCATCCGGCTGGAAACCATCCGCCTGATCGAGATCGCCAAGGTGGGGCATTACACCTCGGTCTTTTCGGCGGCCGAGATCTTTGCGGCGCTTTACTATGATGTGATGGCCCTGTCGGATGATCCGAAATGGGCTGACCGCGACCGTTTTTTGATGGGCAAGGGCCATGCGGCGGTCGGGCTTTTCCCGATCCTGGCCGAAAAGGGCTATATCCCCGTCGATGTGTTGAACGGCTATACCCGGCTGGGAAACCCGCTGGGCGATCACCCCGACATGCGCAAGGTTGCGGGCGTGGATTTTTCGTCCGGGTCCATCGGGCATGCGCTGTCGAATGGCCTCGGCATGGCGCTGGGCGGCCGGATGCAGGGGCGCGACTTCACCACCTTCGTCATGCTGGGCGACGGCGAGATGCAGGAAGGCCAGGTCTGGGAGGCCGCCATCGGTGCCGCCCATCACAAGCTGAACCGCCTTGTCGCCATCGTTGACCGCAACGGCTTCCAACTGGATGGCGCCGTCGATGACGTGATGGGGATCGAGCCCTTGGACGAGAAATGGCGCGCCTTCGGGTGGGAGGTTCACGTCGTCGATGGCCACAACATCGCCGAACTGACCGCCACGCTGCGTCGCGTCAAGGCCGACCAGGCGCGCACCAAACCCTGCTGCATCATCGCCCGCACACTGAAGGGCAAGGGCGTCGGATACATGGAAACCGAACCGGGCTGGCACCTGGGCTATCTCGATCCGTCGGACGCCGAGGCGGCCAAAGCCGAAATCCTGTCAAAGGTGATCTGACATGACCATTCACAGCCGTCCGCAATCGCCGAACTCGTGGCATTACCGCGAACTGAACATGAAAAACCCGGGCCTCGACCATCTGTCGAACGGGCTGATTACCCTGGTCGAGGCCGGCCATCCGGTCATGGCCGGATCGGCGGACCTGCAATATTCCAACGGGCTGAACCGCTTCGCCGAACGCTATCCCGACCGCTATGTCGGCTTTGGCATTTCCGAACAGAACATGGTGTCCGCCGCCGCCGGGATCGCGACCACGGGGATGATGCCCTATGTCGCCACCTTCGCCTCGTTCCTGGGTCTCTTGACCTGCGAACAGATCCGCATGGATGTCGCTTATTGCGCGCTGCCGGTGCGGCTGATCGGGCATCATACCGGCATCTCGATGGGTTTTTACGGCACCTCGCATCACGCGACCGAGGATATCGGCACCATGCGCTCGATCGCCGATCTGACGGTCGTCTCCACCGCCGACGGCCCCCAGCTTGAGGCTGCGATCCGCGCCAGCGCCGATTACGACCAGCCGATCTATTTCCGCACCGGACGCGGGCGCGAGCCTGATCTGTACGACCCGGCGCAGCCCTTTGTCTTTGGCAAGGCCATCGAACATGCGCGGGGCGAGGAAGTGACCATCATCGCCTGCGGCCTGCCGGTGCATCCGTCCGTGCAGGTGGCGAAGAAGCTCGCCGCCGAAGGCCGCAGCGTCGGCGTCATCGACATGGCGACCGTGAAGCCCATCGACCGCGACGCGATCCTTGAGGCGGCGGCGCGCTCGAAAATCATCCTGACCATCGAGGAGCACAACATCCTTGGCGGTCTGGGCTCTGCCGTGGCCGAGGTGCTGGCCGAGGCCGGAAGCCCGGCGCGGCTGGTGCGGCACGGCATCCGCGATGAATACGCGCTGATCGCCCCGCCGACCCATCTTTACGCGCATTACCGGCTGGACGAGGCCGGGATCGAGGCCGTGGTCCGCGAGACCATCGGCTGACACCAGAAACCCCGCACCGGGAGGGTGCGGGGAAAAACACGGGCCGGGGACTGGCCCCGGTTCTTCACAAAAGGGAGTGAGACATGTTCCACAGGAATGCTGCGTTCGCGCTGTTGTCCTCGGCCGCTATGCTGCTGGCGGTGCCTGCCTTTGCGCAGGACAAGGCGGAAATCTACAAGCTGATGCCGAATTCGGCGCTGTCGGGGGTGATCGACCCCGAGATGGCCGACCGTAGCGACATCGCCAAGGCGCTGCCGACCGAAAAGCGCAATCCCGACGACAAGCTGGTGATCGGCTGGACCGAAATCACTCTGGGCAATCCCTGGTTCGTCGCCGTGATCGACACCGCCAAGGCCAAGGCCGCCGAATACGGCTATGAGCTGGACGTGCAGGTTGCCGATGGCGATCCGGCCAAGACCAGCGCCCATATCGACGCCTTCATCGCCAAGGGCGTGGATGTGATCGTGCTGGATCCGACCGACCTGGCCGCCGCCGCCGCCGATGCGCAGCGCGCCGTCGATGCGGGCATCCCGGTCATCGCGCTGGGCACCGTGCCCGATGACAGCCCGCTGGTGACCACGGTCCTGGCCAACCCCTATGGCAACGGTTTCGAGGCCGGCCGCTATGTCGCGCAGACCATGGGCAAGGACGCGCAGATCACTGCCGCGGCCATTCTGGGCACCGTCGGCAACTCGACCTCGGAAAGCCGCGTGAACGGCATGATCACCGGCATCATCTATGAACGGTCCGAACAGCTGGGCCTTGGCATGTCCAAGGAAGACGCCATGCTGGCCGGTTTCAACAAGTTCCAGGAGCTGAAGACCGGCGGTTCCTTCACCTACCCCGAGGTGAAGTTCGATGTCCTGTCGATGGGCGTCGGTCTGTGGACCGAGGAAGGCGGGCTTGATGCGGCCGAGGATATTCTGACCGCCCATGGCTCGAAGATGAACCTGATCCTGGCAGAGAACGACTTCATGGGCATCGGCGCGTTGACGGCGCTGGAAAATGCCGGGTTGAAGGGCAAGATTCTGGTGGCCTGTGCCGCCGACGGCTTCCGTGTCGCGCTGGATCTGGTGAAATCGGGCGACATGCTGGTCACCGGCCTGAATGCCGGGTCGGAAACCGGCGAGGCCGCGGTCGAGCTGATCCATCAAATCTTTGATCAGGGGCTGGATGCCAACAACCTGCCGCTTGGATCCTATTTCCCCTCGGCCATCGTGACCAAGGACACGGTCGACAGCGTCTATGACCCCGACACCGCCAATCCGTTCTTCAAATACACCGTGCCGCCGTTCAAGTCGATCAGCGAGCTGAAAGGCTAAGACCGGATCCCGGGCCGGCGCGACCGGCCCGGGATCGCCTGACCTTGGGAGGGGATCATGGAACGCCTGCAGATGCACGGCATATCGAAGGAATTCGGCGGTGTTGCGGCCCTGCGCGGCGCCGCGTTCAGCGCCCGCGCGGGCGAGGTTCATGCCCTGATGGGCGAGAACGGCGCCGGCAAATCGACGCTGATGAAGATCCTCGCCGGGGCCTATGACCACGAGGGCGGCGAGATCCATATCGCCGGCGCGCGGGTTCATGTGAACAGCCCGCATGATGCGCTGAAACAGGGCGTATCGGTGATTTATCAGGAATTTTCGCTGGCCCGGCATCTGAGCGTGGCCGAGAATATCCTGATCGAACAGATCGGCCACCGCTTCTGGCTGGACCGCCGCGCGATGGAGACGCGGGCCGCCGAGCTGCTGGCCGATATGGGCTTTCCCGAAATCGACCCGCGCAGCCTAGCCGGCAATCTGCCGGTGGCGTTGCAGCAGGTCGTGGAGATCTGCAAGGCGCTGTCGCGCGACTGTTCGATCCTGGTGCTGGACGAACCGACCGCCGTTCTTACCGGGCACGAGACCGAAAAGCTGTTCGCGCTGGTCCGGCGCCTGCGCGACCGGGGCGTCTGCATCATCTATATCTCGCACCGACTGGACGAGGTTTTCGCGCTGTGCGACCGGGTGACGGTCTTGAAGGACGGCGCCACGGTCGGCACCTGGGACATTGCGACGCTGGACCATGACGGCCTGACCCGGCTGATGATCGGCCGTGAGCTGAGCGATTTCTTCCCGCCGCGCACAGCCGAAATCGGCCCGGTGATGCTGGAGGTGAAGGGCCTGACCTCGGCCATGCTGCGCGACGTGTCCTTTGCCGTCCGCAAGGGCGAGGTGCTGGGCATCGGCGGGCTGGTCGGTGCCGGCCGGACCGAGGTTCTGCGCGCGATCTTTGGCGCCGACCCGATCAGCGCGGGCACGGTCACGCTGAACGGCAAGGCGCTGTCGCTGCGCGGTCCGGGTGACGCGGTGCGCGCAGGCATCGGGCTGGTCCCCGAGGATCGCAAGCAGCAGGGCGTCCTGCTGGACATGCCGATCCTGACCAATGCGGTGATGACGCCGATCAATCCCTATCTGGGGCCGCTTGGCATCCTGCGCGACAAGGCCGAGCGCCGCGCAGTGCAGGATCTGCGCGAGGGGCTGCGGCTCAAGGCCGCCAGTCTGGACGCCGAGGCGGGGACCCTCTCGGGCGGCAACCAGCAAAAGGTCGCGTTGATGAAATGGCTGGTCTCGGGCTGCGAGGTGCTGCTGCTCGATGAACCCACGCGGGGCGTGGATGTCGGCGCGAAAGTCGAAATCTATCGCGTCATCAACGAACTGGCCGCGCGGGGCGCGGCCGTGGTGATGGTCTCGTCCGAGATGCTGGAACTGATCGGGATGTCCGACCGCGTGCTGGTCATGCGCGAAGGCGCCATCGCGGGCGAACTGTCGGGCGAGACGCTGACCGAGGAACATATCATCGAACTGGCAATGGGGCGCGAGAATGTCCACTGAAGCGCGTGGCAAGGGGCTGGTCGCCCTGCTTGTGAATTACAACATCTATATCATGCTGGCGGCGCTGATCGTGGCCTCGACGGTGCTGTCGGAACATTTCCTGACCGCGCAGAACATCTTCAACCTGCTGCGGCAACTGGCGCCGCTGGCGCTGGTGTCGATCGGGATGTTGCTGGTGATCCTGACCGGGGGGATCGACCTGTCGGTCGGTTCGGTCGCCGCCATCGGCGGGATGGTGGTTGCCATGACCATGCCGGTCCTGCCCTTCGACGGCGGTTTCGCGCTGATCCTCTGCGTGCTGGTCGGGGTGCTGTCGGGGGCGATCCTCGGGGCCATCAACGGCGTCTTGGTCGCGGGCTTCGGCATGGCGTCCTTTGTCGCCACGCTGGCCATGATGACCATGGCGCGCGGGCTGGCCTATATGCTGTCGAACGGCCAGCCGGTGCGCTTTCCGCGGGATCTGTCCACCGCCAAGATCCTGACCGCATTCGGTGCCAAGGGCGTGCCGGGGATCGGCCTGCCATGGCCGGTGGTGGCGGCGCTCTTGCTGATCGTCGGCTTCATCCTTTTGTTGCGCCGCACAAGCTGGGGCCGCCTGACCGTCGCCACGGGCAGCAATGAAACCGCCGTGCGTCTGGCCGGCCTGCCAGTCGCGCGCTACAAGTTCCTAGCTTATACGATCTGCGGCGGGCTTTCTGCGCTGGCGGGGATCATGGTCACGGCGCGGACCGCCGTCGGCACCCCCGTCACCGGCATCGGGCTGGAACTGGACGCCATCGCCGCCTGCGTCATCGGTGGCGCGCTCTTGTCGGGCGGCAAGGGCACGGTGATCCAGACCATGATCGGCGTGCTGATCCTTGGCCTGATCGGCAATATCATGAACCTGATGAGCGTTCCGGCCTATCCGCAACAGATCATCAAGGGCGTCATCATCATCCTTGCCGTGCTGCTGCAAGGTGTCGGCGCGCGCGCAACGCGCCGGGTGTAGGGGTGACGAGTTGGCCCGCGCCCAACCGGCGCGGGCCTGTTTGGGTCAGATCAGAAAATCGACCAGCAGACGCACCTGCTGTTCGATCATGTTGATGCCCTTGTGAATCCGGCAGCCCCGCGCCTCTGCGGCGGCCAGAAGCGGCGTCATATCGGGCTGCATCACCACCTCGGCGACCAGGGTTCCGGGGCCTAGCCGGTCTGGATCGACCGGCAGCGCATCGCCCGCATGCATCCCCAGCGAGGTTCCGTTGATAACCAGATCATATCCCGCCGGATCATCTGGCCCCGCGCCAAGGTCGGTGCCGGGAAACACCGCCTTCAACTGCCGCGCCAGCGTCTCGGCCTTCTCGGCCGAACGGTTGGCGATGGTCAGCCGCGCCACCCCGGCACCGGCCAGCGCATGGGCCAGCCCCGAGGCCGCGCCCCCCGCACCGATCAACAGCACGCGCCGCCCGGCGGGATCATGCCCCCGGTGGCGCAGACCGGCGACGAACCCCTCGCCGTCGAACATCGCGCCGGTCAGGCTGCCATCCGTTTCGCGCCGGATGATGTTGCACACGCCCAGCATCTCGGTCGCGCCGGTCAGGCGGTCGCAATACTGTGCCACCTCGGTCTTGTGCGGGATGGTGATGACCATGCCCGCCAGGTTGTCCATCGCCCGAAGCGCCGCGATGGTCTGCGCCAGCATGTCGGGGCGCACGTCCAGCGGCACCATCACCATGTCAAGCTCGCGCCCGGCGCATTCGGCATTGAACACGCCGGGCGTGCGCACATGGCGGCAGGGATGCGCCAATAGCGGCACGAAGCGGGTGGTTCCTGAAATCATCTGTTTCCTCCGATGCCCAGTAAGAACGGTATTGCGGGCTTCACAACAATATATATCATATATGATGTATGGAGTCAGAAAAATGACGAATCCGCTGGAAATCTTTGACGCGACCATGACCGTGTTCGGGGCGCCCGGCCGTTATGTCCAGGGTCCGGGGGTGCTGGACCGGATCGGCGGCTTTGCCCGGCAATTGGGCGATGACGCGGTTTTGGTCGGTGATGCGCTGATCCTGCCTTTGATCGGGTCGCGGGTCGCGGCCTCGTGTCAGGCGGCGGGGGTCGGGCTGACGGTGCTGCCTTTTGCGGGCAAGCTGGGGCCGGGAACGGCCGCCGCGCTGGATGCGGAACTGGGCGCCGCGCGTCCCCAGATCGTGATCGCCGCCGGCGGCGGGCGGGCCATCGATGCGGGCAAGGCGCTGGCCGATCTGCGCGGGCTGCGTTTGATCACCGTGCCGACGGTGGCGTCGAACGACGCGCCCACATCCAAGAACTATGTGCTGTACGACGATGCGGGGCATCTGGTCGATGTGCGCCACCTGCCGCGCAACCCCGATTTCGTCGTCGTCGATACCGTGCTGCTGGCCGGCGCCCCGCGCGCCATGTTCGCCGCCGGGCTGGGCGACGCGCTCTCCAAACGGGCCGAGGCCGCAGCCTGCGTGGCCGGGCAGGGGACGACGATGTTCCTGTCACGCCCGCCGCTTCTGGCGCTTGCCATCGCCAGCGAATGCGAGGCGGTGCTGCTGGCCAACGGCCAGGCGGCGCTTGAGGTGGCGGGCAGCGGCCAGCCGACCCCGGCCTTTGAGGCGGCGGTCGAGGCGATGATCCTGATGGCGGGCCTTGGCTTTGAAAGCGGCGGGCTGTCGGTGCCCCATGCGCTGACGCGGGGGATTTCGCTTTTGCCGGGCGGGGCCGCGTCGCCGCATGGGTTTCAGGTCGCCTATGGGCTGGTCGTCCATCACCAGCTTTTGGGCCAGCCGATGCCCGCCCGGATGCTGGATCTTTACGCGGCGGCGGGCCTGCCGCGCAACCTGCGCGACCTGACCGGATCCGTGGTCAGCGCCGATCAGATCGCGGCGGTGGCCCGCGCCAGCCTGCCGGTGCGCCATATGCTGAATTTTCCGCGCCCGCTCGATCTTGGGCAGGTGATCGCGGCGATGGGCGCCGTGGAAATGACCGCGACATCCTCTGTTGCATGAAAGGTGGTGAGGACATGACAAAGGACAATGATTTGCCGCTGGCCGTGGTGACGGGCGGCGGGACCGGGATCGGCCGCGCCGTGGGTGAATTGCTGGCGCAGTCGGGCTATCGCGTCTGTACCATCGGGCTGGACCGGGACGACGACCTGCCCGCCGCGATCCGCTTTGTGCGGGCCGATGTGACCGACACCGAAGCCGCCATCGCCGCGCTACCCGAAGGGCCGGTGGCCGCGCTGGTCAATTGCGCCGGCCTGTTGCGCCATCAGGCCGAATGGCAGGTCGAGGGGTTCGAACTGGTGATGAAGGTCAACCTGACCGCCGGTTTCACGCTGGCCAATGCGCTGCTGGACCGGCTCGAGGCGGCGCGGGGATCGGTGGTCAACGTGACCTCGATGTGGGCGATCTTCGGGTCGGCCGGGGCGCCGGCCTATACCGCGTCCAAGGGCGCGGTGGCGGCGGTCACGCGCTCGCAGGCGGTGGCCTGGGCGCCGCGCGGCGTGCGGGTGAACTCGATCGCGCCGGGCTGGGTCGAGACGCGGATTTCCGAAAAGGCCCGCACCGACCCCGAGCGCGTAGCCCGCATCAACCAGCGCATCCCGATGGGCCGTTGGGCGCAACCGCATGAGGTGGCGACGGTGGTGCGCTTTCTTCTGTCGGATGATGCGGCCTATGTGACCGGCGCGATGATCCCGGTCGATGGCGGCTATTCGGTATGCTGAACGGCCCGGTGATGCGGGCGTGGCGCCATGACGCGACCGGCGATCCCGCCACGCTGCGGCTGGAGGAATGCCCGAAACCGGCGCCCGGCCCCGGCGAGGTTCTGGTGCGCAACCGCGCCATCGGGTTGAACCCGGTGGACTGGAAATTCATCGAATGGGGCCATCCCGATTGGGCCTGGCCGCATATCCCCGGCGTCGATGGCGCGGGCGAGGTCGAGGCGATTGGACCCGGCGTTACCCACCTCGCTCCCGGCGCCCGCGTCGCCTATCACAATGACCTGCTGCATCCCGGTTCCTTCGCCGAATACACGGTGATCCCGGCGCGGGCGGCGATCCCGCTGCCCGAGGCGCTGCCCTATGCCGCCGCCGCGACCATTCCCTGTCCGGGGCTGACGGCGTGGCAGGCCATCGAAAAGCTGCCGCTGGCGCCGGGTTCGCAGGTGATGTTGACCGGTGCCTCGGGTGCGGTCGGGGGCGCGCTGTTGCAATTGGCGCGGTCGCGCGGCTGGGTGATCCATGCGATTGCCTCGGCGGCGCAGGCGGGCCGGGTGCTGCGTCTGGGCGCGGCCACCGTCACCGACTATCGGCAACCGGGCTGGCGCGAGGATTGGGCGGCGCGGGTCAAGGATCAGCCGCTGGATGCGGTGATCGACATGGTCAGCGGCACCCATGCCACCAGCCTTGCGCCCCTGATCGCCGCCAATGGCCATCTGGTCTGCATTCAGGACCGGCAAGAGGCCGCGCCGCTGCCTGCCTTCGCCACCACGATCTCGCTGCACGAGGTGGGGCTGAACGCCTTGCACCATTACGGCACGGACCGGCAATGGGGTGCGCTGGTCGCGGCAGGCGCGGCGATCGCGCGGGCCATCGCCGAGGGGCGTTTCGATCCGCAGATCATCGAGATCGCGGGTTTCGAGGATTTACCGGCCGCGCTTTTGCGGCTGAAGACCGGGCCAAACCCCGGCAATCGCGTGGTGACACTATGACCCTGAAACTGAACGACCCGACGCTTTTGTGCGACCGCGCTTATCTGGCCGGTGCGTGGGTGACGGCCGAGGATGGCGCGACCCTTGCCGTCACCAACCCCGCCACCGGCGCGGTCATCGGCCATGTGCCCGACCTTGGCCGCGCGGATGCCACCCGCGCCCTGGACGCCGCCGCCATCGCGCAAAAGGCCTGGGCCGCCTGCAGCGCCAAGGACCGCGCCCAGATCCTGCGCCGCTGGTTCGACCTGATGATGGCCGATCAGGCCGATCTGGCCGTCATCCTGACCGCCGAGATGGGCAAGCCGCTGGTCGAGGCGCAGGGCGAGATCGCCTATGGCGCCAGCTATGTCGAATGGTTCGCCGAAGAGGCCAAGCGCGTCTATGGCGAGACCATTCCCGGCCATCTGCCGGACAAGCGCATCACCGTCATCAAGCAGCCCATCGGCGTGGTTGCGGCCATCACGCCGTGGAATTTCCCCAATGCGATGATCACCCGCAAATGCGCCCCGGCGCTGGCGGCGGGCTGCGCCTTCGTGGTGCGCCCGGCGTCGGAAACGCCGCTGTCGGCGCTGGCGCTGGCGGTCTTGGCCGAACGCGCCGGGCTGCCGGCGGGGCTGTTTTCGGTCATCACCTCAAGCCGGTCCTCGGCCATCGGGCAGGAGTTTTGCAGCCATCCGGCGGTGCGCAAGCTCAGCTTTACCGGCTCGACCGAGGTGGGGCGGATCCTGTTGCGACAGGCGGCGGATCAGGTGCTGAAATGCAGCATGGAGTTGGGCGGCAACGCGCCCTTCATCGTCTTTGATGATGCCGATCTGGATGAGGCCGTCGCGGGCGCCATCGCCGCCAAGTTCCGCAACAATGGCCAGACCTGCGTCTGCGCCAATCGCATCTATGTGCAGGCCGGGGTCTATGACGCCTTTGCCGACAAGCTGGCCGCCGCGCTGGCGGATGCGCGGGTCGGCAATGGGTTGGAGGCGGGCGTGCAGTTTGGCCCGCTGGTCAATATGGACGCCGTGACCAAGGTCGAGGAACATATCGCCGACGCCACCGCCAAAGGGGCGCTGGTCGTGCTTGGCGGCGCGCGCCATGCGCTGGGCGGCAGCTTTTTCCAGCCCACCGTCCTGACCGGTGTGACCGATGCGATGGCAGTGGCCAGCGAGGAAACCTTCGGCCCCCTCGCGCCGCTGTTCCGTTTCGAGACTGAGGCCGAGGTGATCGAAAAGGCCAATGCCACCATCTTCGGTCTGGCCAGCTATTTCTACGCCCGCGACATCGGCCGCATCACCCGGGTGCAAGAGGCGCTGGAATACGGCATGGTCGGCGTCAATACCGGCCTGATCTCGACCGAGGTCGCGCCCTTTGGCGGGGTCAAACAATCCGGCCTTGGCCGCGAGGGCAGCCGCCACGGGATCGAGGATTATCTGGAGATGAAATACATCTGTCTGGATGTCTCGGCGCCCGATCGGGGCGATACCCGCCGGTCCTGAGCCGGTTTTCCGCACGGGCATCCGACGGGCGAGCGCCTGATCCGACAGACGCTCGCCCGTGGCGGCCTTGATCGCAATCGCGGTCGTGCTCACGCCTCGGGGATCGGCATGCCGTAATTCGCGAGCGTGATGTTTTCGGGTTCTGGCCCGCTGCGCCGGCCGGTGTCGAGGGCGCGGATGGCGGCCATCTGATCCGCCGAAAGCGAGAAGTCGAAGATGTCGAAATTCTCGGCGATCCGCGTCGGTTTCACCGATTTCGGGATGGCGGAACGACCCTCTTGCAGATGCCAGCGCAGCATCACCTGCGCGGCCGATTTGCCGTGTTCGCCGGCAATTTTCAGGATGACGGGATCCTCCAGCGTGCTGCGCGCATCGCCTTCACGATAAAAGGTGATCCCGCCAATCGGGGACCATGCCTGGGTCAGGATGCCGTGACGCCTGTTCAGCGCCTGAAGCGCGACCTGCTGGAAATAGGGATGGACCTCGATCTGGTTCACCGCGGGCACGATCCGGGCCGCGTCCAAAAGGCGTTCCAGATGCCCGGGCATGAAATTGCTGACCCCGATTGCCCGCACAAGGTCGCGATCCAAAAGCGTTTCCAGCGCGCGATAGGCCGCCAGCGTGCGGTCGAAATCCGTCGGCAGCGGCTGGTGCAGCAACAAAAGATCGAGCCGCTCGACCCCCAGCTTGGCCACCGCTTTTTCGAACCCGTGCAGGGTCTCGTCATAGCCGTAATCGCTGATCCAGATCTTGGTCTCGATAAAGATATCGTCGCGCGCGATCCCGGAACGGCGGATGCCCTCGCCGACATCCCTTTCATTGCCATAGGCGGCGGCGGTGTCGATATGGCGGTATCCGCTGCGAATGGCCGCCTCGACCGCCGCGCCGGTTTCCATGGGCGGGCTTTGGAAAACCCCAAGCCCGATTGCGGGCATCTCGACACCATTGTTCAGCGTGATCGTGTTTTTGGTCATGATCGCCTCTCTTGTGAGCATGCAGAAAAACTAGACCGGATGACCGCGCAGGATTAGCTGGTATAATCGGAATGAACCTATGCGTTTTGGGTATCAATCGATGCGCGAGAACATCAACGACCTGCTGGCCTTTATTGCCGTCGCCCAAGAGCAAAGCTTTACCCGGGCCGCCGCCCGGCTGGGCACATCGCAACCCGCGCTTAGCCGGACGATCCGCGATCTGGAGGCGCGGCTGGGCCTTCGGCTTTTGACCCGCACCACGCGCAGCGTATCCCCGACCGAGGCGGGCGAGCGTCTTTTGCAAAAGGTCGCGCCGCATTTCGACGAGATCGAGACCGAGCTTGGCGCGCTGAGCGCGTTGCGCGACACGCCCTCCGGGACGGTGCGGATCAATTGCAGCGAATATGCCGCCGAGGCCATCATCTGGCCAAAGCTCGCGAAAATCCTGCCCGATTATCCCGATATCAAGCTCGAAATCTTTATCGAACACAGCTTTACCGACATCGCGGCGGAGCGGTTCGATGCCGGGGTCAGACTGGGCGAGAGTCTGGAAAAGGACATGATCGCCGTCCGCATCGCCCCTGACGGGCGGCTGATTGCGGTCGCCGCGCCTGCGTATTTTCGGGATCACACCCCGCCCGTGACCCCGGCCGAGTTGACGGCGCATCGCTGCATCAACCTGCGCTTGGCGACGCGCGGCGATCTTTACGCCTGGGAGTTCGAAAAGGACGGCAAGCCGCTTCGGGTAAAGGTCGACGGGCAGGTCGTGTTCAACACCATACGCCCGATGATCGAGGCCGCGTTGCAGGGTTTTGGCATCGCCTTTGTCCCCGAGGGCGCTGTGCAGGATCATCTGAAAAGCGGCGCGCTGATTCAGGTTCTGGATGACTGGTGCCAGCCCTTTTCGGGGTTTCACCTCTATTATCCCAGCCGCCGCCAGCAATCCCCGGCATTCGAAATCGTCGTCAATGCGCTGCGTTATCGGGGGCCGGTCCGCGCATAAGGCTTTGGGCGCAACCGCATTGGCGATCCCGGTCTTTGGGTTTCGCGCGCGCTCAGCCCCGGGATCGTGTTCCGGGCGGCGGGCGGTCAACAAGCTGCGCCGTCAAAAGATCGACAATGCGGGCGGGGTCGGCCTCGATATCCGCGCGGATGGCGTTTTCATCCTCTGACGGCTCTTCGAGTGTGCCGAGCTGACTGGCAAGCAGCGCGGGCGGCATGAAATGCCCGTTGCGGCCGTTCATCCGGCTGGTCAGCGTATCCGCCGTTCCGCACAGATAGATGAAGGTGACGGGACCCCCGGCGCCCGCCCGGATCCGGTCGCGATAGGCGCGTTTCAGGGCCGAACAGGCGATGATCGTGCCGGGCGACAGACGTCCGGCCACCCGGTCAAGCCAGGGCGCGCGATCTGTGTCGTCAAGTGCCTGTTGCCGGGTCATTTTCTGGATGTTGGCCGCCGGATGCAGCATGTCCCCGTCGACGAAATCAAGGTCCAGCCGTCTGGCCAGGGCGGCGCCAATCGTGCTTTTGCCGCAGCCCGACACCCCCATGACTATATAGCGCCCGTCCCCACCCTTCACGTCAGCAGTTCCATCGGCCAAAGCACGATTTGCGGAAAGGCCGCGACAAGGATCAATACGACGATGTTGATCGCATAGAATGGCAGCGCCGCCTTGATCAGGGTCGGGATCGGCAGTTTCGAGACATAGGCGGTCGCAAAGAGGCATGTCCCGACCGGCGGCGTGGCCAGCCCGATCGCCAGCGAGGCGGACATGAAGATCAGGAAATGCATCGGATGGACGCCCGCCTGAACCGCCGAAGGCATCAGCACCGGGATCAGCATCAGCGCGGCGGCGACGATGTCCATCAGCATGCCGACGATCAGAAAGATCACCCCCATCAGGATCAGCACCATAAAGCCGGAACCGCCCAGCACCTCAAGCAGGCCCGAGGCCTTGCGCGGCAATTGGTCGACCGTGAAGATATAGGTCGCGGCGCTGGCCACCATCAGGATCAGCAGGACCGCGCCGGCCGTGCGCCCGGCCTGAATGGCCAGCTGGATCACATCGCACCACCCGATTTCGCGATGGACAAGGCCCGCGATCAACAGCGTGTAAAGCACGGCAAGACCCGCCGCCTCTGTTGGCGTCACGATCCCCGAGAACATGCCGGTCAGGATGATGATCGGCGCACCGATCGAGGGCAGCGCCCGCAGCAATGCCCGCACCGTGCGCGCGCGATCAAAGGCGACCTGCTTGCCGTAACCATAGCGCCGCGAGATCCAGTAGTTATAGACGGCAAGGCTCAGCGCCAACAGGATGCCCGGCCCCAGACCGCCGGCAAGTGCGCCCCCGACGGATTGACCCGAAGCCGCGGCCGCGATGATGATCAGGATCGAGGGCGGCACCAGCGTCGCCAGCGTCGCCGTGATCAGCGTCAGCGCCGCCGAATAAGGCAGCGGATAGCCCCGCGAGGTCATCGAGCGGATGGTGATCGGCCCGAGGCTGGCGATATCGGCGACCGAGGACCCCGAGATCCCGCCGAAGACAAAGGACGAGGCGATATTGACCTGTCCCAGCCCGCCGCGAAAGCGCCCGATCAGCGCCTCGGCCGCGTCAAAGATCCGTTCGGACAGCCCGCCCCGCTCCATGATCAGGCCGGACATGATAAAGAGCGGCACCGCGATCAGAAGGAAAGAGTTGATCGAGGTCGCCATGGTCTGGGTGATCATGCTGACCGGCAGGCCGAACCACCACAGGACCGAAAGCGTGCTCAGCCCCAGCGCGACAGCAAGCGGGACGCCCAGAACCGCAAGGATGAAGAACAGGACCAGAAGGGTGAGGCTCATTTTTCGTCTCCCTGATGTTCGGGGACGGCCTGGCGAAGCGTGACCGGATCGTCATGGCCCAGAATGGCATCCGTCAGAACCCCAAAGATCGACAAGGCCGAGCCAAGGACCAGAGGCAGCGTCGCCCAATACATGCCCACTTGCAGGATCGGGGATTGCTCGCCGAATGTGATCTGCTGGAGCAAAAGCCGGTAGCCGTAATAGGTGACGGCCAGAAACAGGATCGTTGTGGCCAGCGCCGGGATCAGGCCAAGCAGCCGCCGCAACCTGCCCGTCGTCATCGCCGGCAGCATGTCCAGCGCGGGGTGGGTCCCGGCCCGGAACGAGGCGGAAAGCCCCAGCCAGACCGTCCAGATGAACAGAAACCGCGACAGCTCTTCCGTCCAGGGGACGGATGCGCCGATCAGCCGCGAGCCGACCTGAAGCGCGATCAGGCAGACCATGCCCATCACCGCCATCAGGATTGCGCCATCCACAAGGCGCCATATCAACCGATCAAGCCTGTCCATGCTTTCCCCCGGGACACTGTCGTGAAGCCGGCCCCCTCGCCGGCGGTGGCCCTCCGCCCCGAAAGGCAGAAGGCTGCTTTGCTTATTTCTTTACGAAATCCAGGCTCTTCTGCATGAATTCGGCGCCGATCTGTGCCTCGAACTGGGGATAGATGCCACGGGCGATTTCCTGCACGCGCGCCAGCTCGCCATCGGCGAAATGGTTCACCTGCATCCCCTGTTCCTTCAGCTTGGCGATGATCTCCTGTTCGGCGGCGATTTCCTCGGCGTCGTGCTCGGCGATCATTTCGTCGGCGGCCTGTTGGACCGCGTCGCGATGTGCCTCGGGGATGCTCTGCCAGGCATTGTTCGACAGCGCGACAAGGAAGCTGTCGGCAAGGTGCTGGGTGATGTTCAGCTGTCCCTGAACCTCGGCGAACTTGTTGTTATAGGGCACTTCGACGGGGTTTTCCTGCCCCTCGATGGCACCCAGTTGCAGCGCCGTATAGACCTCGGAAAAGGCCATCGGCGTCGGGTTCGCGCCAAGCGCCTGGAACAGCGCCACGAAAAGCGGGTTGTTGGGCGTGCGCAGGGTCAGGCCCTTGAAATCCTCGGCCTTGGTGATCGCGCGGTCCTTGGTCGTCACGTCGCGGAAGGTGCGCAGGAAAAAGCCCAGCCCGTGGATCCCGAACCGGTCCAGCGAGGCCAGAAGTTCGTCGCCCGGCTCGCCGCCGAGATAGGCCTTGAGCTGGTCGTAATCCGAAAACAGATAGGGCAGCGAGATCGCGTTCATCTTTGGCTCGAACGAGGCATAGACCGAACTCGCAAGGATCAGCCCGTCCAGCGCGCCCGAGCCAAGCTGATTGACGGCCGCGTTCTGGTCGCCGCCAAACAGCACGCCGTCGGGAAAGACCTCGACGGTGACCTCGCCCCCGGTCTTTTCGGCGACCAGTTCGGCGAAACGCGTGGCGGCGCGGCCGACCGAGCTGCCGGCCGGATCGGGCACCGCCATGCGCAGCGAGGTCTCGGCAAGCGCCCCCTGGGCCAGTCCCGTCAGTGCCGTGGTCGCGATTGCCAGCGCGGCAAGACCGCGGGTCAGTGCCCGGCGCGTGATGTTGAATGTCATTGTTTCCTCCCTTTTTTGTCAAAGATTTGGCGTCTCGGGCGTCAGCCCGCGCGCCCGTTTCGCCGCCTGAGTTCCATCAACAGCGCGGCATGGTCCAGATCGCCGCCGCCATGGGCGACGAGATCCGCGAAAAGCCCGTCCACGAGATCGAGTACCGGCAGTTTCAGCCCAAGCGCCGCCGCGACGTCGCGCGCGGCACGGGTGTCCTTGAGCTGATAGCGCGCAGGCCCGCCGGGTGTGAAGTCGCCCGCGATCATGCGCTGTCCGTGCAGCTCCATGATGCGAGAGCTGGCAAAGCCACCCATCAGCGCCTCGCGCACCTTGGCCGGATCGGCGCCGCCGGCCTCGGCCAGCAGCATCGCCTCGGCGACGGTGGCGATGGTCGAGGCGACGGTGATCTGGTTGATCAGCTTGGTCAGCGCGCCGGTGCCGGCCGGGCCGATATGGGTGACGCGACCCATCGGCGAAAGCAGCGGCATCGCCGCAGCGATATCCGCGTCCGCGCCCCCGGCCATGATCGACAGCGTCCCGGCCTTTGCGGCGGGTGTGCCACCCGAAACCGGCGCGTCGATCCAGCGCAGGCCCATGGCGCGCACCCTTTCGGCCAGATCCAGCGCCTCTTGATGGCCGATCGAGGACATGACGATCACGATCGCCCCCGGCGCCAGCGCCGCCGCCGCGCCGTCATCGAACAGGACCTGCCGACAGGCCGGCCCGTCCGACACCATGACGATACAGGCCCGGGCATCCCTTGCGGCCTCGGCCGGGCTGGCGGCCACGGCGATGCCGTGGCCAAGCGCGCGGGCCTTGTCCGGGCTGCGGTTCCAGGCGCGAAGCCCGGCGCCCGCCGCCGCCAGATTGGCGCACATCGGTCCGCCCATCAGCCCGGTGCCCAGAAATGCCACCGGCCCGATCATGGCGCGACCCTGTCGAAAAACTGCACCGGGCCTTCGGCGCAAAGATGCAGGCTGTCGCGAAACGCCGCGAGATGCGGCGTTTCCAGATGTGCGTCAAAGGCGGCGCGGTCGGCATAGACCTCATAGAACATCACCCGTGTCGGGTGCGCCGCGCGGTCGACAAAGACGTCGAATTGCAGGCAGCCGGCTTCGTTGGCCAGCGACTGCGCGGCATCCGCCCGCGCCGCCGCCAGAAAGGCGTCGAGATTGGCCTCTTCGACCTCGAAACTCGGCAGGACGACAAAGCTCATGCGCGCGGCCCCATGAGCTGAACCTGCTCTTGCCGCAGCGCGACCACGTCCAGATCGTCGACCATTTCCACATCGTCGAAGGTGACGATCTGGTCGCGCGGCACGTCGCGGATCAGCTTGACCCGATGCGCAAGCCCGATGGGCAAGGCATTGATCCGCGTGGACAGCGTCGCCGGCACCGCCTTGGCCCAGGTCGCGAACCCGCCCTCGCCGTCCAGCCAGCTGCCGGCCTTGAGATCGCTTTTCGCCGTCGCGACCGCATCGCCCCGGAAATATTTCGAGCTTCCCGTCGGCTCGCCCCGCAGCACCGCAGAGAGGACCGAGACCGAAGTTTCCAGCCCGATCAGGTGGAAGGGCCGCCACATCGAACCATACCAGCCGCTATCGTCGGTCAGCAGGCCGTATTGTTCAAAACAGCCCCGGGTATATTCGTCCGGTGCGCGGAAGGTGACGAACATCCCGTATTGGATATTGTTCAGAACCATCCGGCCATCCGGTTCGCGGCTGGCGGCGATATCGGTCAGTCCGGCCTTGGGCAGGCGCCCGCCATCGGATTCCGGCTTGAAGACCTGTGCCAGATCCTGAAGCCCGGCCGGATAGAAGGCCAGCCCGTCATCGGGACAGTCAAGCCCGGTGCCGTTGGCCACCGCCGCCATCTCGATCGCGGCCTTGGTGCCATCGGTAAAGGAGTTGTACATTTTCGGGTTGAAATCGCCCTTGGCGACGAATTCGTCGGACCAGCCGAAAAAGCTCCAGACCGTGTCCGGGGTCGAATAGCGATAGGGCGGGCGAAAATTCATGCCCTTGCCCGCCGAAACAAGCTCGAACCCGCAGGAACGGACCCAATCGACCAGCTCGCAGCAAAAGGCCGGCTGGTCGCCATAGGCCATGGAATAGACGACGCCCTTTTCGCGCGCCTTGCGGGCGAGGATCGGGCCGCACATCACGTCGGCCTCGACATTGACCATGACGATATGCTTGCCGGCCTCGATGGCCATCAGCGCATGGCGCGTGCCGGCAAGGGGGTGGCCGGTGGCCTCGATGATGCATTCGATCCCGTCAAAGGCGCAAAGCGCGGCGGCATCGTCGGTCACGAAGGTCCGGCCGCTATCCATCGCGTCGCCAAAGGATGTGGCGGCATATTCGCCCTCTTCCCAGCCGGTCCGGGCCAGCGAGTTGCGCACCTTGCCGACATCCAGATCCGCGACCGCGACGATGTGATAGCCCTCGATCTTTCGCGCCTGCGCGAGCACCATCGAGCCAAACTTGCCTGCGCCGATCAATCCCACACGGATCGGCTTGCCGGCCGCATTTCGTTCGGCGAGCATAGATGACAGGCTCATGATTTCTTCCTTTCCAGAATGGGCGCGCCGCCGCGCAATGAACTGGCAAGAGGAACGGCCCGGCGCGGCCCTGCGGGCAACGCCTTGGAAGTGCGAAGCTGACGGCTTCCTCCTCCGACCGGGCCAATTCCTCCGCCCACGGTCAAAGCCAGATTGGCCCGGATCCGAAGAAAAGAAGAATTACCTTTTCTTTTTTTTAATTTAGAAAATCTATGGAATTTGCGGGGCTGTCCGCGCGCCATTGCGCCGCCTCTTCGCGCAGCCATTCGATCAGCCGCATCACCCGGTGCCGCCGCAGATTCGAGCGCGGGCAGACCAGCCATTGCGTCGCCAGTTCCAGCTTTGGCGTTCTGGCCACGGGCATGACCAACTGGCCCGAGCGCAGTTCCGCCTCCATCATCAGCTCGCTTTCCAGCGCGACACCCAGACCCAGCGTCGCCGCATCCACCGCCATATGTGAGCGGTCAAAGGACAGTGTGGAATTGCCGGGCGGGGGCGGCAGAGCCTGGGCCTCGGTCCAGGCGCTCCACTGGACCTGGGCCTTGACCGAACGGATCATCGGCAGGTTCAGCACCGCCGCCGGGTCCAGCAACCCGCCCCTGACCAGCTGTGGGGCACAGACGGGCAGAAAGCGTTCCTCGACAAGGGGTTCGGTGTAAAGCCCCGGCCAGCCGCCAAGACCGTGGCGGATTTCCAGATCGACATTGTCGCGGTTGAAATCGACCGGCTCGTTGCTGCCATCGATGCGGATATTCGTTTCGGGCATGGCTTGCAGGAATCGCCCCAGCCGGGGCAACAGCCATTTGGTCGAGATGGTCGGCGTGGTGCGGATCACCAGATTTGCCACCTGTCGCGTGCCGCGCATCAGCTCGGTCGCGCGCATGACGCCTTCGATCTTGTCCGAGATCAGTTCGAAATACCGTTCGCCCGCCTCGGTTAGCCGGATGTTGCGGCCATTGCGCGCAACAAGCGTCGTGCCGATCCGTTCCTCAAGCGCCTTGATCTGTTGGCTGACCGCCGAAGGGGTAACGCTGAGCTGTTCGGCGGCCTGCGCGATCGAGTTGAGGCGGGCGACCTGATAGAAAACGGCGATGGCGCGGAAGGGTGGCAAGGGAACGGATCCATGCTGGCTCGGGCCGGGGGCATTCCCGGGGATAAGCCCTCTTTGGCGCGATGTCGACCGTTCCGGCCGCCGCCCCGGTTGCCGCCGCCCCGGTTGCCGGGGCACCGGATGCGGATGGGCTCGCATCGCGGGTCGTGGGTCGGGCAGGCGGGGCCTTGTTTCGTGCGGGGCATATCCTTTGGGCGCTCGACCGCCGGTTCCCTTCGCATTCGGGGCCGGCCCTGCGGATGGCGACCATCGCCGCGCCCCGCATCCTCAGCCGGTCATCCCCGGGAATGTGACGACCGCCCTTAGCCCCGGCGCGTTGTCTTGCAGGCTCAGCGTGCCGCCATGCAGTTTGACGATCACATCGACAAGCGCGAGGCCCAGCCCGCTGCCGGGCGTGGATCGGCTGCTTTCCAGCCGGTAAAGGCGGCGCAAGACGGCCTGATGCTCGCTTGCCGGGATGCCGGGGCCGCGGTCGGCGACGGTGATCGTGGCGCCGTCGATGGTCAGGGCGACGGGGCCGGGCGGGCTGTGGCGCAGGGCGTTTTCGATCAGATTGGCGATGACCTGACCCAAAAGCGTCCGCTCGCCGTTGATCGTGGCGGGGTGGCGCAGGCTCAGGGTCAGGCTGTGGCCGGTCTCTGTCGCGGCGGGTTCATAAAGCTCGGTCATGGTCTGGGCGAGCGGGCCAAGATCCACCGGCATGAAACGCGCGCGGGGGCTGCCGCCTTCGATCTGGGCGATCTGCAAAAGCGCCTGAAAGGTGGCGACGATGCCATGCGCCTCGGCGGCGGCGCGGTCCAGCACCTCGACCTCGGGCGCCTGATCGCGGGCCTGATCCAACAGCACCATCAGCCGCTGGATCGGGGTTTTCAGGTCATGGGCAATATCGGCCGAGACCTGCCGCAGCGCGGAAACCGACGCCTCCTGAGCCGCCGCCAGCCGGTCGATGCCGGCGCCGACACGGGTCAGGTCGTCGGGCGTGCCGGGCAATTCGGGCAGGCGCGCGCTCAGCTCGCCGGCGGACAGGCGTTCCAGCGTGTCCTCGATGGCGGCGATGCGCCGGGCCGAGCGAAAGGCAAAGATAAGCCCGCCCCCCAGAACCAGCAGCGCGGTCGGCAACAGGGTAAGGGTCAGCACCTGCAAGAACACCTCGCCCAGATCGTCAAAGGCATCGGCGTCCTGACCGGCGGTCAGGGTGCCGCCGGCGACCTTTTCGCGCATGAGAAAATAGTCGCCCTTGATGTCGTGATCGTGGTCATGCAGGGAAACCTTGGCCAGATCCTCGGCCGGCAGCGGGCCGAGATAATTGCCCACCGCCCCCTGCGGGCCATCATAGCGCAGGATCAGATGTTCGGCATCGGCCTGTTTCGCCGCGTTTCTGACCGCCCGGGCGATCTCTTCGGGCCGGTCCGAGGCGGAAAGCGCGTCGATCTGTTGTTGCAGCGTCGTTTCGGTCGCGTCGATCAGCGCGTTATTGGCCAGCCACCATGTCGCCCCAAAGGCCACCAGGCTGATCGCCACGAACAGCACCACCAGCCGCAGCGTCAGCCGCATCGGCGTGGTGCAAAGAACCTCGCGCCAGCGGTTCATGCGTCGATCCGATAGCCGGCGCCGCGCACGGTCTTGATCAGTTCGGTCGGAAAGGGCTTGTCGACCTTGGCCCGCAGCCGCGAGATATGGCTTTCGACCACATTGGTCTGGGGATCGAAGTTCAGATCCCACACCGCCTCAAGCAGCATGGTCCGGGTCTGTACCCGGCCCTTGCGCCGCAACAGGCATTCCAGCAGCGCGAATTCGCGCGGCAAAAGATCGATATCCAGGTCATTGCGCGTGACGGTCCGGCGGATCAGATCCATCTGAAGGTCGCCCGCCGACAGCGTCGATTCCGTGTCGCGCATCTGTGGCCGCCGGGCCAGCGCGTTGATGCGGGCCGACAATTCGCCAAAGGCAAAGGGCTTGACCAGATAGTCGTCGCCGCCGGCATTCAATCCCTCGATCCGGTCATCGACACCGCCAAGTGCGGTCAGAAAGATCGCGGGCGTCAGGTTCTTGGCCGCGCGCAGCGTGCGCACCAGCGACAAACCGTCCAGATCGGGCAGCAAACGGTCGACCACCAGCACGTCGAAATCACTGGTCTGCGCGGTGATCAGCCCGTCGCGGCCGTTGCGGCACAGCTCGGCGACATGGCCCTCTTGCCGCAGGCCTTGCTGGATATAGTCGCCGGTGGTCCGGTCGTCCTCGATCACCAGAATGCGCATCACGCCCCTTTCGTCTGGCCGGCCCCGGGCGGGGCCGGCGCGGTATCCCGCAGGATCAGCCGTTGTTTTCACCCGTCATGTTCTGGTCGTCCCGACCCTCGACAGCCGGCGTCAGCTTGCCATCGGCGGCGCCGAGGATAAAGTCATGAACCGTGCCGTCGGCCTTGAGGATCTCGACCTCGATGCCGCGGAACTTGCCGTCGTCATGTTCGGCCTCGATGGACATGACCTTGCCCGCGCCGGTCGCTGCGGCCTTGCTGGCCAGATCGGCCAGCGGCGCGCCCAGCATCTGGGGGGTGACGGCATCGTCGCGGTCGGATTTGTCCTTGGTGGAAACCACGTTGCCGGTGGCGGCGTCGATCCTGACCTCGGCATATTTGGTGCCGTTCACGGTCTCGACCTCCCAAAGGCCGGCCCCGTTCTCGTGATCGAACTCGGCGCTGACGGCCTTGCCGCCCGATGCGGTTTCGGCGGCCTTGATCCCGGCGATGACGTCATGCTGTGCCTTCTGGAATGCGGCGATCTCTGCCGTGTCATTGCTGTCGGCGAATGCCGCCCCGGTCAGGGCGCCGGCGGAAAGCGTGGTGGCGGCCAGAATGGTGATGATGGATTTTTTCATGTTCGTAATCTCCGTTTGGATCGCGGCGGCGTCTTGCCTGCCGATATGGGAAAGATGGACAGCCGCCCTGACAGAAAGATCGCGACAGGATTATCTCTGGGTAATGTTCGGGCGGCGGTGGAAAGGCCCGGTTTCATGGGCCGGGATGCGCAAGTCAGGCGGCGGGGGCGGGGCTGCCCTCGACGACGACCGCGGAATGGGGGATGTCGGGGGCGTCCTGCGCCGGGCGGGCGCTCAGCCGGGCGGCCAGTGCGATCACCAGCCCGATCACCAAGGCCGCCGTCGCCACCATCGCGCCCAGCCCCAGCGTGGCAAGCGCCGCAACCGCGACCAGCCCGGATGCCAGCACAGATTTGATCCGTTTCATCATGGTCTCCTTTTTCTTTCGACTGATGAACAGGTGGGGCGGCGGGATGACCCCCGGCTTGTTGAAAGATTACAATTCAGTAACTTTTGCCATGCCGGCCCGATCGGGCATATTCTGCCCCTGCCCGCCACGGGCGACCACATCGCAAGGGGCCCCGCATGACCACCGATCCCGACCGCGCGATATGCAGCGTCTGCCGCCAGGCATTCCCCATCAACAGGCTGAACAGCTGGTACGAGATCCGGCCCTCGATCTCGCGTCTGATTGCGGTCGATGTGCCGGGCTGGGACGCGACCTGCCATATCTGTCGCGACGATCTGATGGTCTATCGCCAGCGGCTTTTGAACGGGCTTCTGGCCGACGAAGAGGGCGAGCTGGGCGAGATGGAGGCCCGCGTCGCCACCGCGCTTGCAAAGGGCGAGCTGTTGACGCCCGACACGCTTGAGGAACCCGAAGCGTCGCGATTTGGCGAACGCATGGCCGACCGGGTCGCGAAATGGGGCGGCTCATGGGGGTTCATCTTTGCCTTTCTCGGCGTCATCGTCTTGTGGATGATCGTGAATACGGCCGGGCTTTTGCATCAGCCCTTCGATCCCTATCCCTATATCCTGCTGAATCTGGTGCTGTCCTGTCTGGCCGCGTTTCAGGCCCCGGTCATCATGATGAGCCAGCGCCGGCAAGAGGCAAAGGACCGTCAGCGTTCGCAGAACGACTATGTCGTCAACCTCAAGGCCGAAATCGAACTGCGTCAGCTGCACGAGAAAATGGACCATCAGATGGCCCATCAATGGCAGCGCCTGCTTGAGGTGCAGCAGATTCAGATCGACCTGCTCAAGGATCTGCGCCGTCAGGTTACGGAAAAATAACATACCCGCCAGATGGCGACGAACTTGCCGGTCGAAGCTTGCGCCATCGCGGCCGCATGGGCGGCGACAAGAGCGAGTTGGACATATGAAAAATCTCGATATGCGTGGAAACATTCCCGACATCGCGACGGATTTCACCCTGCGAAGCGCCTTCAACAAGGTGCCCGAGGTGACCGCCATTTTCTGGGCCATCAAGATCATGGCGACGACGGTCGGGGAAACGGGGGCCGATTACCTGATCTTTCAATGGGGGCTGGGTTTGCCGATGACCTCGGCGCTGATGGCGGTGGTGCTGGCCGGGATCTTGTGGCTGCAATTCCGTCAGGACCGATACCGGCCGTGGATCTATTGGCTGGCGGTGACGATGGTTTCGGTCGTGGGCACACTGATCACCGACAGCCTCGTCGACACCTATGGCGTGCCGCTGCCGGTGACGACGGCCGTCTTTGCCGTCGCGCTGATCGCGACCTTCGCGATCTGGTATGCGCGCGAACGTACATTGTCGATCCATGCTATCGACACACCCTCGCGCGAGGGGTTCTATTGGCTGGCCATCCTGTTCACCTTTGCGCTGGGCACAGCGGCGGGCGATCTGATGGCCGAGCGGCTGGGCCTTGGCTATCTGTCCTCGTCGCTGCTTTTCGGCGCGGGGATCGCGGTGGTCGCGGCGCTGTGGCGGCTGGACATCATTGGCCCGGTCACCGGCTTCTGGCTTGCCTATGTCCTGACGCGCCCGCTTGGCGCGAGCTTTGGCGATCTTTTGTCGCAGCCGGTGACGCATGGCGGGCTGGGGCTGGGTACGGTGGTGACAAGCTGGTTCTTCCTGGCCGCGATCCTGGTGCTGGTGGCCTATCTGGCGGTCAGCAGGATCGACCTTGAAACGTCGCGGCGGATATAGGGATGTCCCGTGCCGGTGGCCCTTGCCGCCGGCGCGGGCGGGCGCCTTTGGTTGGGGCATGTTGCCCGCGCCCCGCGCGCGACGCGCCCCGTCCCGGTGGACGGGGCCGTTTTGTCAGGGCGCCTGGTCAGCGATCACGTCCTGACGCTGCGCGCCCAGCCCGTCGATGCCCAGTTCGACCACGTCGCCGGCCCTGAGGTAACGCGGCGGCTTCATGCCCAGCCCGACGCCCGGCGGCGTCCCGGTCGAGATGATGTCGCCCGGATGCAGGGTCATGAACTGGCTCAGATAGCTGACCAGATGGCGGACCCCGTAAACCATGGTCCGGGTCGAGCCGTTCTGCATGGTTTCCCCGTTCACCTTCAACCACATGCCAAGGTTCTGGGGATCGGCGATTTCGTCGCGGGTGACCAGCCACGGGCCGGTCTGGCCGAAATTGTCGCAGCTTTTGCCCTTGGTCCACTGGCCCGAACGCTCGGTCTGAAAGGCGCGCTCGCTGACATCATTGGTCACCGCATAGCCCGCGACATGATCCATCGCATCGGCCTCGGACACATATTTGGCCTTGGTGCCGATGATCACGGCCAGCTCGACCTCCCAATCGGTCTTTTCGGAACCGCGCGGGATCACGATCGGATCGGTGGGGCCGCAGATGGCGCTGTTGGCTTTCATGAAGATCACCGGCTCGGGCGGCACGCTCATGCCGCTTTCGGCGGCGTGATCGGCATAGTTCAGACCGATACAGATGAACTTGGTCGTGCCCGCCACACAGGCGCCAAGCCGCGTATCCGCCGGCACCACCGGCAGGGTCAGGGGGTCAAGGCCGCGCAGCCGGGCAAGGCCCGCATCGCCGAGCACATCGCCGGAAATATCGGCGACCACGCCGCTGAGGTCGCGGATCGTGCCGTCGCTGGCCAGCATCCCGGGCTTTTCCGCGCCCCGTGCCCCATGTCGCAACAATTTCATGTCGTTTCCTCTTTCTGCCGGGTTCAGGTGTTGGACCAGCCGCCGTCGATCACATGGGCGATGCCGGTCGTATAGGCGGATTCGTCGCTGGCCAGATAGACGACCAGCGCCGCGATTTCCTCGGGGCGGCCGATGCGGCCGATGGGCTGGCGGGCGATGAAAGCGGCTTTCGCGGCCTCGTAATCGCCGGTCGCGCGCAGCCGGTCATGCAGCGACGGGCTTTCGACCGTGCCCGGGCAGATCGCGTTGGCGCGCACGCCCTTGGTCACGAAATCGGCGGCGATGGATTTGGTCAGCCCGATCACCCCGGCCTTGGTCGCGCCATAGGCAAAGCGGTTCGGCGCCGCGATCACCGAGGACGCGACCGAGGCCACGTTGATGATCGAGCCGCCGCCATTCGCGATCATGCCGGGCAGAAAGGCGCGGCACATGTGAAACATCGCCGTCATGTTCAGGCTGACCGAGAAATCCCAATCCGTGTCGCTGCATTCCAGAATCGTGCCGTTCGCCACCACGCCGGCACAGTTGAACAGAATGTCGGGGCCGGGCAGGGCCGCGACCATTTCGGCGATGCCGGCGGGGTCGCGCACATCCAGAAAGCGGGTTTCGATGCCTTCGCCCGCAAGATCGGCCAGCGCGTCGCGGTTGACGTCGGTGGCGATGACGCGCGCGCCCTCGGCCGCCATGGCCAGCGCGCTGGCACGCCCGATGCCCTGTGCCGCCGCCGTCACCAATGCGGTCTTGCCGTTCAGTCGTCCCATGGTTTTCCCCTTTTCATGTTCCCGCGATCACACCGGCAGGCAGGCCGGGCCGATCGGCTCAAAGCTTTTATAGGTCAGGATGAATTCCTGATGCCCCAGATCTTCCGAGCGGCTTTTCGCGCCCGAGGCGATGGCCAGCACCTTTTGATAGATCTCGTCGCCGACCTCGGCCAGCGTTGCCTCGCCCTCAAGGATGCGGCCGGCATTCACGTCCATGTCGTCGGCGAGGCGGCGATACATATGCGGGTTGGCGGCGATCTTGATGACCGGCGAAATGGCCGATCCCACGACCGAGCCGCGCCCGGTCACAAACAGCGTGACATGCGCGCCCGAAGCCATCATCTCGACAATCTCGGCATTGTCCGAGATGTTGGGAAAGCCAAAGCGCACCTCGCCGTCGGGCACCACATCCATAAGATATAGCCCGCCACGGGGCGGAATGTCGCCGGGTTTGATCAGCCCCGAAATGACCGATTGCCCGGATTTCATATAGGCGCCCAGCGATTTTTCCTCGATGGTGGACAGCCCCCCATCGGCATTGCCGGGCGCAAAGGACCCGTATCCCAGCGTGGCGTAATAGCGCGCGGCCTTTTCGACGCTGGCGCGCAGCTCGGCGGCCAGTTCGGGGGTGGCGGCGCGGGCCTCCATGATCGCCTCGCAGCCGATCAGCTCGCCGGTTTCCTCAAAGATGCAGGTCGCGCCCCCGGCGACCAGCCGGTCAAAGGCCAGACCCGCCGCCGGGTTGCCGGTGATGCCGCTGGTCCCGTCCGAGCCGCCGCAGACCGTGCCCACGACCAGCTCGTCCACGCGCATCGGCACCGTCGGCTGGGCGGCAAGACCGGCGATCTGTTGGGCGACCCAGTCGCGGCCCGAGGCGATGCTGGCCCGCGTGCCGCCATCGCTTTGAATGGTCAGCACCTTGACCGGGCGGCCGGTGTCGTGCACGACCTGTTCCAGCTGATAGCGGTTAAAGCTTTCGCAGCCCAGACTGACCAGCAGCACCGCGCCGACATTCGGATGGGTGCAGAGCCGTTCCATCACCCGCTGGGCGTAATCGTTCGGAAAACAGCCGGGAAAGCCGATGACATGCGCGCCTTCGGGATCGGTGCTTGCGATCTGCCGGGCGACGTGATGGGCGCATTCGACCAGATAGGCCACCGCCACGACATTGCGGATGCCCTTGCGTCCGTCCGATCTTTGCCAGCCGCGCATCATGATTTTTCCCCCGCATTGGCCCGCGCCGCCTCAAGCGTATGGGTCGCGGTGTAATCGCTTTTCAGGTTATGGGTATGGACGTGATCGCCCGGCGCGATCGGCGCGGAGGCCGAACCGATGGGCGCGCCGTATTTCAGCACCTTGTCGCCGGGCCGCAGGGCCGCGCGGGCGATCTTGTGGCCAAGGCCAAGGGCGGCGCTGATCGCCACCTTGCGGCCTTGTACCAGAATGGTTTCGCCCGCCGCGATCTGGTCGCGCAGGACATAGACGCTGTCGCCGGGCGACAGCAGCATCAGCCGCGGATCGGTGTCAGAGCGTGGCAAGGGTCGTCTCCTCTATCAGGTTCCAGTCCAGATCGATGCCAAGGCCCGGCGCCTCGGGCAGCCGAGCCACGCCGCCGCTGACCGGCAGGGGCCGGGCAAGGCCAAAGGCAAAGCGCTCCGTGGGCCAAAGCAGTTCGAACATGCCGCTATTGGGGATGGCGGCGGCGCAATGCAGGTTCACCAGCTCAAGCGGGTGGAAGATGGTCGAATGCAATTCGCAATTCATGTGAAACGCGTCCGCAAGCGCGGCGGTCCGCATCACGCCGGTGACGCCGCCCGACCAGCTGACATCGGCGCGCACCGCGTCCACGACCCGCGTCGCCACGCATTCGGCGACCGAATGCGGATGCTTGGCCAACACCTCGCAGCCGATGACGGGGATCTCCAGCTGTCGCGTCAGCTCGCGCAGCGCGGCGAAATTCTCGTCGGGCAGCGGCTCTTCCAGCCAGGCATAGCCCAGCCGTTCCAGCACGCGCCCCAGCCGCAGCGCCTGATCGAAGCTATAGGGCTGAACCGGGTCCGACATCAGGGTGAAATCCGGGCCGGTGGCCGCGCGCGCGGCTTCGTGGATGGCGATATCCTCGTCCAGATCGCGGCCCGGCGGATGGATCTTGTAGCCGCGCATCCCGGCGTCCCGGACGGCGCGGGCCTCGGCGGCATAGGCGTCGGGGCCGTCCAGCACCAGCGACGAGGCATAGGTGTCGATCCGGTCGCGATACCCACCCAGATAGCGCCAAAGCGGCTGTTCTGCCGCCTCGGCGGCCAAAAGCCACAGGCAACAATCGATCGGGCCATAGCTATAGATCGGCAGATGGTGCCACCAGCGATCCGCCCGCCGCCAGTCGCGCCAGATGCCTTCGCGTTCGCGCGCGTCGCGCCCGACGAGGAACGGCCTGAGCGAGGCCGCCGCCAGATGCCCCGACCCCAATGCCGAGCGCCCGGCAAAGCCGAACATCGAGGCCGAGCGCCCGCATTCGGTGCGCAGGGTATGGACCAGAAACTCAAGCCCCTCGACCGGCCCCTCGACAAGGCCGAGCGCCCCGCCATCGACCCGGCAGGCCCGGATATCCAGCGCCGCGATCCGCATGGCTCAGAACTTTCCGTGGCGCAGATAGGCTTCCTGCGGATCGACGCCTTCCAGAATGGCGGTGCGCACCAGATTTTCCTTGGCCATCGCGTCGACCGAGGCGGCGATCACCTCGTCCAGGATCTCGTTGGGGATCACCACCATGCCGTCGCGGTCGCCATGCAGCCAGTCGCCGGGATGGATCAGGCATTCGCCGATGATGATCGGCTGATTGACGGCGGTGGGCCGCCACATGCCAACCACGTCGCGGGGCGTGTGAAAGCTGCGCCAGCTGCGGAAACCCAGCTTCAGGATGAAATCCGCGTCCCGCAGGCCGCCATCCAGCACACAGCCCAGCACCCCCTTGCGATGCAGGGTTTCGGCGGACAATTCGCCCATCTGCGCGACCGTCTGGTTATGCGGCTGGCTGATCCAGACGTGACCTGCCGGGGCCCGCGACAAAAGCCCGGTCCAGTCGAGCAGCGTCTGATGCGGATCGGCGGTCTCGTCGATGCGGCCTTCGATGGTAAAGGCCGGCCCGGTCAGCACCCTTTCGGGTTGCAGGGGGGTGATATGGCTGGGCAGGGTAAAGTTGCGCCGGCCCATGGCGCGCATCACGTCATGGATGACGCTTGTATAGATGCCTTCAAGCGTGGCGATGCGGGGATCGGTCATGTCGGAACCTTTCTTGTCGGCTATGCGATTGTGGCGTGGCTGCCCTCGACCACCCGTGCGGCGATCGCGTCCCAGTCCCAGTCGATGCCCAGGCCCGGCGTCATCGGCGCATGGCCGCGCCCGCTTCGCAGGTCGAGCCGCGAGCTGGTGATGTCGTCAAGCTGGGGGATGTATTCCAGCATCCAGCCATTGGGGACGGCGGTCACAAGGCTGATATGCAGTTCCATCAGGAAATGCGGACAGACGGCGACGTTATGCGCCTCGGCCAGATGCGCGACCTTGAGCCATGGGGTGATGCCGCCGATGCGGGCCACGTCGACCTGGATGATATGGGCCGCGTCGCGGGTCAGGTAATCCTTGAACTGGCTCAGCGAATACAGGCTTTCGCCCACCGCGATCGGCACGGGCGAGCGGCTGGCCAGTTGCGCATGCGCGCCGATATCGTCGGCGGGCATCGGTTCTTCGAACCAGCCGATGCCGTGATCGGCCAGCATCTCGGCGCGCATCAGCGCCTGATGCAGGGTAAATCCCTGATTGGCATCGGTGAAAATGTGGAAATCGTCGCCCACCGCCGCGCGCACGGCGGCCAGCCGCGCCGAATCCTCGGCCAGATGCGGGCGGCCGATCTTGATCTTGGAGCCCGCGAAGCCCGCCTCTTTCATGCGCAGCGCGTCCTCGACCAGCGCGGCGGTGTCGATATGCAGCCAGCCGCCTTCGGTCGAATAGACCGCGACGCTGTTCTTGGCGCCGCCGGCCATGCGCCACAGCGGCAGGTCCGCGCGGCGGCAGCGCAGATCCCATAGCGCCGTGTCGATGGCCGCCAGCGAAAGCGAGGTGATCGCGCCCACCGCCGTCGCATGGGTGGAAAACATCAGGTCGCGCCAGATCGCCTCGATCTCTTCGGCCTTGCGACCGATCAGCCGCGGCAAAAGCGTGTCGCGCAAGAGCGAGATCACCGCCGGCCCGCCGGTGCCGATGGTATAGCAATAGCCGGTGCCCACCGCCCCATCGGCATCGGTAAGCCGCAGGATCGGGGTTTCCTGGCTGACAAAGGACTGGATCGCATCGGTGCGCCGCACCTTGGGCGCAAGATCGACCATCATCAGTTCCGCCTTGGAAATCCTTGCCATCACATGCCTCCTGTTGTTGCGGCGCGCGCCTTGTGCGGGCCGAATTCCTCGACGATGCGCGAGCGATCGGCGCCCAGTGCGGGCGCGCCAGTTCCCACGGCCAGCGGTGCGCCATCCAGCCGCAGCGGGCCGCGTACGGTTTTCAGCCCGCCCATCGGCCGGATCATGTCCAGCTGTCGGAACGCGGCGCGCTGCATCAGGCCGGGCCAGTCCAGCACCTCGGCGCACCAGATATCGGCGGGTTGCAGCACCGAAAGCCATTCGGCGGTGCTGCGCGCGGGCGTCGCCTGCGCGATCAGCGCCTTGATCGCGTCGCGGTCGCGGCGGGCGGCCGAGGGGTCGGTGGCATAGGGCGCCAGCGCCGGGATATTCATCAGATCCCCCAGCCCGGCCAGCGACGGCACCATGGCCAGCGCAAGCCAGCCGTCGCGCGTCGGATAGACGCCGTAAGGCGCGCCGATATAGGCATGCGCCCCGTTCACCGCCGCGCGTTCGGGCGGCTTGCCGCCATCGTTCAGATGCGTGGTCAGCACCTCGAACTGAAACGAGATCAGCGCCTCGATCAGCGAGGTTTCGACATGCGCGCCGGGCAGGCCGCGCCCGACGCCGACCAGCGCGGCCAGAATGCCCTGGGCCAGCGCCTCGCCCGCCAGAATATCGGCGACGGCCAGCCCCATCGGCATCGGCGGGTCATCGCGGCTGCCGCTCAGCCACATCAGCCCGGATCGCGCCTGCGCCAGAAGGTCCTGACCCGGCAGGTTCGCCCAATCGGTCGGCCCGAAACCCGAGATCGAGCCATAGACCAGGTTCGGGTTGATCCCGCGCACCTCGTCATGGCCAAGGCCCTGTCGCTCGATCACGCCGGGGCGGAAATTCTGGATCAGCACATCGGCGTCGCGGATGATGTCCATCAACAGGGCGCGGTCGGCGGGGTCGCGCAGATCGGCGGTCAGGCTTTCCTTGCCGCGATTGATGGCGTGAAACAGCGTGTTTTCGCCCGCCACCGGATCAGAGATATAGAGGCCCCGACAGGGATCGCCCGTGCCGGGGCGCTCGACCTTGATCACCCGCGCGCCCAGATCGGCCAGTTTCAACCCGGCAAATGGACCCGAGAGATATTGCGCGATCTCAAGAACGGTGATGCCTTCCAGCGGGCGTGTCATGCGCGGCTGTCCCGATAGGCGGCGTCCAGCGCATCCAGCGTTGCCGGGATCGAGGCCGCCCCGCGCAGACAGGCATGGACGATGTCGCCGGCGCGGTCCTGCAAGCCCATATAGCCGTCATAGCGCGGCCGCACCCATGACGTTTCCAGCGTCTCGCGGGTGTTTTTCATGAAATCGCGGCAGGCGGCGTTGCAGGCGGCGTCCTCCCACGCTGCGGCATGGCCGGGCTGGCCGCCGCTTTCGAAGAACAGCCCCTTTTGGCAATCCGCCCCGGCGATCCAGAACGCGTAATCGACGGCCACGTCGCGCGCCTTGCAGGCGGCGGAAACGGCGATGCCGGTGCCGCCCAGAACCGTGCCGCGCGGGCCATTGCCGCCAAAGCCCGGCGCATCGGCAAAGTTCAGCGGATGCGGGCAATAGCCGTCGCGGGAATAGTTGGTATAGCCATAGCCAAAGGGCGAATAGGCGGGGGCGTCGGCGTTGCGGCCCATCCATTCATAGATGCCGATCGGGTCCAGCGTCAGGCAGCGCGGATCCATCAGCGCGGCGATCTCGCGCATGCGTTCCAGCACCTCGGTGCCGGCGTCGCGGGCGATCAGGTGGCCGGGATCCTCGGCAATGGGAACCAGATTGTTCCGCGCCATGCCGAAAAAGGTCATCAGCGCGTTGATCGGGATGAGCGCAAAACCGACGCGGCCCCGGCGGGCCAGCTCAAGCACCTGATCCCAGCGTTTCGGCGCCGCCTCAAGCAGGTCG
Organism: Paracoccus mangrovi; assembly: GCF_042648425.1. Lineage (NCBI taxonomy): Bacteria > Pseudomonadati > Pseudomonadota > Alphaproteobacteria > Rhodobacterales > Paracoccaceae > Paracoccus > Paracoccus mangrovi. Next base: position 38,648 of record NZ_JBHRXJ010000004.1, read on the forward strand.
GGACGATAACAGGCGACGGGGGTGGCCGCATCGATGGCCAGACCCCATTGCCCGCCCTCGAAGGCATAAGAGGGGTGCGAGGCCCCGACCGATCGTGCCGCCAGCGCCGCCAGTTCCGCGTCGCGCCCCTCGGCCGCGAAATCGACCAGATGGCCGGCACGCGCCACCTCGCCGACATGGGGATGGTCGATCACCATCAGGTCGTATTCGCCGGCCATGTCGCCGATGGGCCGGTCGGCGAATGCCTGTAACGAGCGTTTTTCCCAGGTGATGCGGATTCCGGGATGGGCGGCCATATAGGCGGCCGAGGTGGCGACCATCGGGTCATGGCCGCGCGCATGGTCCCAGGTCATGCCGCGCAGGACGATCTCAGTCATTCGCTTCCTCATGTGCGGGGGATGTCGCGGCCGCCTTTTGGGCCAGCCGGGTTTCGGCCTCGACGCGGAACCGGCCGGGGTCGCGGTAAAGCGCGGTCATCAGATGTTCGGCGTAAAGAACCAGCGTCCCCTCGTCCTTATAGACGGAATAGCTGACGCGGACCTTGCCCTGTTTCAGGTCGTGGATGTCCTTGGACAGGTTTTCGCGGATCGTATAGATCGTGTCGCCGATAAAGACCGGCGCGATAAAGCGCAGCCGGTCATAGCCATAGGAAAACGAATTCAGGCAATTCGTTGCCGCAAGGCCAAGCCCATAGGAAAACACCATCGCACCGGCGACCAGCCGGCGCCCGAAGGCGCCTTCGCGTTCGGCAAAGGGCTGGTCGCTGACATAGGGGTGGTGATCCATCACCAGCGAGTTGAACAGCATCGCCTCGCCCTCGGAGATGGTGCGGCGGATCGAGCGGATCCTGTCGCCGGGGGTGAAATCCTCGAAATACCAGTTCTCGGCGTTCCAGACCGGGATTTCGGCATGCGCCTGTGGCAATCCCGGCAATCCCCGCGCATGTTTTCCGATTTCGGCCATGGTCTTGGCTCTCCTCTGTGGCGGCGGGGCGTCAGGACCCGTAGACCAGATTGGGCAGGAACAGGGTGATGAAGGGAACAAAGGTCACCAGCGCCAGCGAGATCATCATCGCCACGAACAGCGAAAGGCTTTTGCGGGTGAAATCGCCGACACTGACCCCGGTGATCGAACAGGTCGTGTACATCAGCGTCCCCACCGGCGGCGTGACCCCGGCAATGGTCAGGTTCAGCACCATCACCACCCCGAAATGCACCGGATCGATGCCCAGCTTGGTGATGACCGGCACGAAAAGCGGCGTCAGGATGATCAGCGCCGCGCCCCCTTCAAGGATCATGCCGATGACCACCAAAAGCAGGTTGATCAGCAAAAGGATCACATAGGGATTCTGCGACAGGACCAGCATGGTGTCGGCCAGCTTGCCGGGCAGGCGTTCCCAGGACAGGAAAAACCCGAATGCCTGCGCCGCACAGATGATCAGCATGATCACGGCGGTGGCGATCGCCGCCTCGCGGAACATGGCGGGGATGCGCCGGACCGGCAGCGCGCGATAGACGACCAGCCCGATGAACAGCGCATAACAGACCGCGATGGCCCCGGCCTCGGTCGGTGTGTACCAGCCGAAGCGGATCCCGCCCAGAATGCCCACCGGGATCAACAGGCCCCAGCCCGCATCCAGCGCGGCCCGGCCCCGCTCGGCCCAGCTGGCGGGGGTATCGCGCGAGGGGGGATAGCCCTCGGCCCGGCTGATGCGGCCGACCGCGATCAGCAAAAGCCCACAGATCAGCGCGCCCGGAACCAGCCCCGCGATGAACAGCCGCCCGATCGAGACATCGGCCAGAAAGCCGTAAAGAATGAGCCCGATCGAGGGCGGAATGATCGCGGTGATGATGGCCGAAAAGGCGGTGACGGCGGCGGAAAACGCCTTGTCATAGCCGCGCGCGGTCATTTCGGGGACCAGCACCGTGCTTTGCATCGCGGCATCGGCATTGGCCGATCCCGACATGCCCCCCATCAGCGTGGAAAGCAGCACGTTGACCCGCGCCAGACCGCCGATCATGTGCCCGACCATGGTATCGGCAAGCTTCATGATGCGGCCGGTGATGCCGGCCTCGTTCATCACCACGCCGGCCAGAATGAAGAAGGGGATGGCCAGCAGCGGAAAGCTTTCCGTGGCGCTGACCAGACGCTGGACATAGGTCTGGACCGGCACGCCCGCGCTGCCCATGAAAAAGACCAGCGCGCCGATGGCCAGGCAATAGGCGACCGGCGCGTTCAGCACCATCAGGATCGCCAGCACCAGAAACGGCAGGATATCGGTCATGATTTCGCACCCCGGTACAGGGTGATGGCGTCGCGCAGCGCGCCGACCGCCATCGAGGAAAAGCCCACGAAAACCGCGGCATGGGTGATCGAGGATGGCAGGCGCAGGACCGGCGTCGGCCGGTTCAGGCTTTGGATGCCGATCTTGACCGCGAGCCAGGCGATATAGGCCAGCGCAAGGGCCAGAAACAGCGACACCGCGCATGCGATCCCGCGCTGGACCGCCCCCGGCAACCGCGCGGTCACCAGATCGACACCGATATGCAGGTGCTGACGCGCGCCGGCGGCCGCGCCGACAAAGACGATCCAGGCAAAGCCCAGCGACGCCACCTCGCCCGACCAGACGGCGGGGCGGGGGGCGACATAGCGCGCCAGCACCCCCCATGACACCGCAAGGAACACCACCGCCAGGGCCGCCGCCGCGACATTGTCTTCCCAGTTCCGAAACATCCGCATCGCGACGTCTCAGTTGTCGAGAAGGGCGCGGACGGTATCGTGCAACCCCGGCGTCCAGTCGGGGAACTTGGTATAGACGACCTCGGTCGCGGCGCGCATCGCGCCCATGTCGACATCGTCGACAAAGGTCACGCCCGCGCCTTCAAGATCGGCGCGCAGGGTCGCCTGCGACTGCGTCACCAGCTCGGCCATGTATTTGCCCGCATCCTCGGCCGAGGTGACCAGCACCTGTTGCAGCTCGGGGTCCAGCGACTGATAGACGCTTTCGTTGATGATCGGCCCGGAATAGGCGATGAAATGGTTGGTCATCGACACGGTCTTGGCGCTTTCGTAAAGCTTGGACCCCCAAAGCGATGACAAGGGCGCCTCGGCGGCATCGACCACGCCCGAGGCCAGACCGGAATAGACCTCGGGCCAGGCCAGCGTCTCGCCGCGCGCGCCAAGGGCGGCAAAGGTTTCGATCCACATCACGTTCGGCGGCACCCGGATCGACACGTTCTGAAGGTCGGCGGGGCTGCGCACCGGCTTGTTGGCGATGATCTGGCGCCCCCCGAACAGCCAGTTCAGCGTCAGCACGCGGATCTGGTGATCGGCGGCGATCTTGTCGGAAATGCCCTTGTACCAGTCGCTGTCCAGCAGCTTTTGGAAATCGCCCGCCTCGTCAAGCAGATAGGGGGCGTTCAGAATGCCGAAATCGGGCACATAATCCGACAGATAGCCCGGGTCCGAAATCTGGACGATGGGCGCGCCCATGCGCACCTGTTCGTACATGTCCAGGTTCGAGCCAAGCTGCCCGGCGGGGAAAACCTCGACCGCGATGCGCCCGTCCGAGCGTTCCTTGACCAGTTCGGCAAAGCGTTCCGATGCAAGATGCATGGGTTCGGTGGTCGACAGCACATGCGTCACGCGCAGGGTCAGATCCTGCGCCTGAAGGGTCATGGCGGACAGGCCGAGAAAGGTCGCGGCCAGCGGCAGCACAGCACTTTTCATAGATGTCTCCTCCCGGAAAGATGTCTGGACCCCTCCTCAGGGTGACACAGATTGCGCTGGGGGATAGCAGCCGATATTTTACTTGTCAAATTATTTTCTATATATGAAATGGTCCGGGACGCAGAGGAGGACCCATGGAACGCGTGCGCTACTTCGAGGATTATGAGGTGGGCGAAGCCCGCGAGACCCTTGGCCGGACCATCACCGAAACCGATATGGTCATCCATGCCGGCCATTCGGGGGATTTCTTTCCCCATCACATGGATGCGGAATTCTGCAAGACACAGCCATTCGGACAGCGCATCGCCCATGGCACGATGACCTTTGCCATCGGCATCGGGCTGACCGCGACGGAAATCAATCCGCGCGCCTTTACCTATGGCTATGAGCGGCTGCGCTTTCCCCGCCCAGTCTTTGCCGGCGATACGATCCGCTCGACCGTCACCATCGGGCGCAAGGCCGAGGACCCAAAGCGTCCCCGTCATGGCCAGGTGGTCGAGATCGTCGAAACCCGCAATCAGCGCGGCGAGACGGTGATGTATTGCGAACATATCCTGCTGGCCGAACGGCGCCAGCCCGCCGACCCGGCGTGAGCGGGGCCGCGATGGGGCCAGCGAACGGGCCAATGTGCGGGGCGCGGCCTGTGCCGGATGTCGGCGCGGGCCGTCCCCTAGCGCCGCCCGGCCAGCGCGCCGCCCAGACCGCGGCTGATGGTGGCGGCGGCCTCGATCACCGCCTTGCGGCAATCCTCAAAGCCGATCGGATCGTCATAGCGTTCCAGATAGGGCACCGTCAGCGCGGCGGCCGCATGGCCGGAATGGTCAAAGACCGGGACCGAGATATTGACGATACCGCGCACGACAAAACTGTCGCGAACCTCGTGGCCATCGGCGCGGATGCGGGCCAATTCGGTTTTCAGCCCGCTTTCGGTCATCGCCGCCGGCAAGGGCACCCGGTCCAGAAAGGCGCGCAGCACGTCCTCGGGCTGATGGGCAAGGATCACCCGCCCGGACGAGGCGCGCCACAGGTCGATCCGGGCGCCCAGCCGCACGGACATGTTGTTGTTGCCGGGATTGTTGATCTGGCTGATGACCAGAATGCTGTCATCCGACAGGATCGCCAGATGCGCGGACTGGTTCACCCGGCCGGTCAGCTTTTGCATCACCGGTTCGGCCAGCGTCGTCAGGCGGCGGATCGGGGGCGTGCGGTGGGCGACCTCGAACAGGCGCGTGGTCAGCACATAGCGTTCGGTCAGCGCGCTTTGCGCGACATAGCCCCGTTCCTGCAACACCACCAGCATGCGAAAGATCTCGCTGACCGAGCGGGCAAGCCTGCGCGCGATTTCGGCCTGGCTCAGCCCGGCCTCTTCGTTGGCCAGCAGCTCAAGAATATCCAGTCCCTTTTCCAGGGCTGGCGCGGAATATTTCCGGGTCGGTTCGGCGGTCGTCTCGTCGGATCGTGTCACCTTGCACCTGTTTCCATGCCCAAGCAGGTGCATTTATATGCGAAGTGCGCCCATGCCAATGTTTGATACCGATCCCGCGCCGCTGGCCGGGCTGCTTGTCGTCGATCTGAGCCAGTTTCTGGCCGGGCCCTATGCATCGCTGCGGCTGATGGATCTGGGCGCGCGGGTGATCAAGGTGGAACGCCCGGGCGCGGGCGACCTGACCCGCAGCCTGTATCTGACCGATACCGAGATCGGCGGCGATTCGACGCTGTTTCACGCCATCAATCGCGGCAAGGAAAGCCTTGCCCTCGACCTCAAGGATGCGGATGACCGCGATGCGCTGATCCGGCTGATCGCGCGGGCCGATGTGGTGATCCAGAATTTCCGCCCCGGCGTGATCGAGCGGCTGGGCCTTGACTGGGACCGGGTGCGGCGGATCAACCCGCGCATCGTCTATGGCAGCATCTCGGGCTATGGCGAGGACGGGCCATGGGCCGACCGGCCCGGACAGGACCTGCTGGCGCAGGCGCGTTCGGGGCTGATGTGGCTGTCGGGGGATGCGGGCGACGCGCCGGTGCCGATGGGTCTTGCCGTGGCCGACATGTTCGCGGGCGCGACATTGGTTCAGGGCATTTTGGCCGGGCTGGTCCGGCGCGGCGTGACCGGGCGCGGCGGTCTGATCCAGACCAGCTTGCTTGAGGCGCTGGTCGATCTGCAATTCGAGGTTCTGACCACGCATCTCAACGATGGCGGGCGCAGGCCGGCGCGCGCCGCCCATGGTTCGGCCCATGCCTATCTGTCGGCGCCCTATGGGGTGTATCGCGCGGCGGATGGCTGGTTGGCGCTGGCGATGATGCCGGTGCCGCGTCTGGCCGATCTGATGGGTCTGCCGGTTCAGGATCGCTGGCGCGAGGATCCCGGATCGTGGTTTGCCGACCGTGACCAGATCCGCGCGCTGATCGCGGACCGGATCGCAGAGCGCCCGGTCGCCGAATGGATGGCGCTGTTCGAGCCGGCGGATATCTGGACGGCGCCGGTGATGGGCTGGCCCGAGCTTTTGGCCCATCCCGGCTTTGCCCGGCTGGGCCTGTTGCAGGACCTGCACGGGGGCGCGCGCGATGTGACCACCACCGCCGCGCCGCTCAGGGTCGATGGCATCCGCCCGCGTTGCCGCACCGCATCGCCCCGCGTGGGCCAGCACAGCGCCGCCATCCGCGCCGAATTCGGTCTTTGACGGGTGATCTTTGACAGGCGGTGCCGGACAAAGCGGGGGGACAAAACGGGCGGGACCCGAGGCCCCGCCCCATCGCGGGATCAGGCGCTTTCGGCCCGCGTCTGGTCGTAATGGGCATGCAGCTCGGCGATCAGCTGCGGCCGTGTCATCGCGCCTTGCAGCCATTGGTGACAGAGCTTTCCCGCCTCTTCGAAAAAGATCAGAAAGCCGTTCCAGCGCGGCCGCATATAGGCCTTGTCCAGCGTTTCGAGCGTGTCGCGAAAGAAATCGCCGGACTGGTCGTTGACGCGGGCGTCGGTCCAGGCGCTGCGCAGGCCCGGCTGGCCGCCGGCCTCGAAATAGGCGCCGCTTTGAAAGCCGGGACGGTGCAGCCAGCGCCCATAGGCAAGCGCGGCGTCGATATCGCGACAGCTGTGGGTGATCCCATAGCCCGCGCCGCCCAACAGCGCGCCGGCGCGCGGATCGGGTCCCGGCCCGGCGATATTGGTGGACCGGATCGGCCGCGCGCGGCCCTTGCGGGCATAGTTGGAATAGCCGAAGGCAAAGCTGGAATAGACGATGTCATCGCCCGAGGACATGGCGTCATAGCCCTGAATCGGGTTCCAGCCCAGCGAGCGGGGATCCGAGGCCGCGACCAGTTCCCCCATGCGGGCCAGGATCTCGTCCAGCGCATGCGGGTCGATGAAATGCGCCGCATCCTGGGCCGGGGCGGCGCCCAGATTGGCGGCAAAGGTGAACAAAAGACAGCTTGCGTCAATCGGACAGGCGGGCGTGACGATGGTTTTTCCCTGTTGCCGGGCGGTTCTGGCAAGGTCGAGAACCTCGGCAAAGCTTTGCGGCACCCGGGCACCAAGCGCGGCCATCAGGTCGGGACGATAGGCGGCGACATGCGAGGCGGCATCGGTCGGCAGGCCGAATATCTGTCCGCCGAAATGATAGGATTGCGTGGACTGACCCACGCTGTCGGCGCGCATCGCCTGAATCTCGGCCTCGGTCAGATGCGGTTTCAGGTCGATCAGACAGCCGGTGGCCTGCGCCTTGCCGGAAAACGGATGGTCAAAGATGATCAGGTCATAGCGTTCGGCCAGAACGTCGATCGGGGCCTCGCCGAAATCAAGCAGGCTGCGCTTGTCCCAATGGATTTCGATATCGGGGTTCTCGGCCATGAACTGGCCGGCCGTGCGCGCCAGACAGGTGAAACCGCGATCGTGATCCCAGGCAATGCCGCGCAGCGTTCTTTTGGTCATTTGGTCCTTGTCCTTTTGGGTTTTTCCCCGTCGCCGGCATCCGCGCGGCCCCGGGCATCGGTGCCTGTTCCGGCATCGGTTGCGGCCGGCCTGATCCAGCCCAGCGTGTGGCTGAGTTCGTCGGCGGTCGCGATCACCATGGGCAGGGTGCCGTCGATATCGACCCGGGACCGCGTCTGTCCCAGATAGGGAACGGTGACCGCCGCATGGGGCACGCCGGCATGGTTAAAGACCGGGCGGCTGATATTGACGACGCCGGTGACCGCGCTGCTGTCGCGGCATTCATAGCCCAGCCGGCGGGCATCGGCGAAACGCTGGCGCATGGCGTCGCGTTCGTCCTTGGGCAGATGCGCAAGATAGTGGTCCTGAACGCGCTGTTCGCTATGGGCGATGATGACGATGCCGGAACTGGTCTCAAGCACCGGGAACGAGGCGCCGACGCGCACCGCGTAATGCATCGCGCGCGGGCTTTCGGCCTGTGCAAGGATCACCAGCATGTCGCCGGCCAAAGCGGCCAGATGCGCCGATTGCTCGCTTTGCCGGGCCAGCGCTTCCAGCACCGGCAGCGCCGATTGGACCAGCCGGGCGGTGGGCGGGTGGCGGTGCGACATCTCGAAGAGTTTCAGCGACAGCGAATAGCGTTCGTCGCGTTCGTCCCGCGACAACAGGCCCAGCCGCTGCATGGCGACGATCAGGCGGTAAAGCTCGCCCATCGAACGGTCGAGCCGCGCCGAAATATCCGTCGCCGTCAGGCCGACCGGCTCGTCGGCCAGCAGTTCCAGAACCTCGACCGCCTTGGTCAGCGCGGGCACCGCATAGGCCGCGCTTGTGCCCGCCCCGCGTTTCGCGCCGCCGCCCGAGATGTTCTTGTCGTCGCCCGTCATCGTTTACCCCTAAAGATGTGCCAGCCATGTGCTCAGGAACGGCAACATAATCAGCAATGCGGCGACGAACAGATAGCTCAGGACATATGGCCAGACGGCGCGGGCGAAATTCGGGATGCTGACGCGGGTGATGGTGCAGACGGTGAACATCACCGTCCCGACCGGCGGGGTGATCCCGCCCAGATGCGCCATCAGCACGAAGACAATGCCATATTGCACCGGGTCGATGCCCAGCCCGTTGGTCACGGGCAGGAACATCGGCCCCAGGATCAGGATCAGCGCGGTGCCCTCGATAAAGATCCCGGCGACAAAGATGATCGCCGAAATCAGCACCAGCATGATCCTTGGATCGTCCGAGGCGGCCAGCATCGCCTCGCCGATGGTCTGGGGCACCCGCTCGAATGTCAGCATCCAGCTAAAGGCGGCCGAGGCGGCCAGAACAAGGATGATGGCGCTGGTCGTGGTCAGCGTCGAGCGCAGGGCCGCGCCGATCTGGGGCAGGCTCGCCTCGCGATAGATCAGGATGAAGACCGCCGTGTAAAGCACCGCGACCGCCGCCGCCTCGGACGGGGTAAAGATGCCCATGCGGATGCCCACGATGATCAGGATCGGCAACAGGATCGCCGGCAGCGCGCCGATAAAGGCTGGGCCAAGCGGCTTTGCGGGCGGTTCGGTGACCGGCGGATCCCAATGGTGGCGGCGGGCGATGAAATGGGTCTGCACCATCATCACCGCCGCCAGCAAGAGGCCGGGCACGATCGCGCCGGCAAACAGCCGCCCGATCGAGGTGTCGGTGACAAAGCCGAACAGGATCAGCCCGATCCCCGGCGGGATCATCGGCGCGATCAGCGCCGAGGACGCGGTCAGCGCCGCCGAATAGCTGATCGGATAGCCGCGCCGGGTCATTTCCGGGACCAGGATCTTGGACTGCATGGCCGCGTCGCCATTCGCCGATCCCGACATCCCGGCCAAAAGTGTGCTGAGCAGGATATTGGCCTGTGCCAGCCCGCCCGACATCCGCCGCGTCACCAGCGCGGCGAAATCCATCACCCGGCGCGTGATCCCCGAGATGTTCATCAACTCTCCGGTCAGGATGAACAGCGGCACCGCCAGAAGCGGAAAGCTTTGGGTGCCGGTGATGACGCGCTGTGCAAAGGCAAGGTCCATGATCGCCGGCTCGAACAGGACATAAAGCACCGAGAGCGCCAAAAGGATCATGCCGATGGGCAGGCCAAGAATGAGCAGGGCGACAAAGGCGATGCCGATGAACAAAAGCATGGCTTACCTTTCCCGCCCGGCGACGATGCCCGGCAATCGCAGCAGATAGATCAGGGTCAGGCCCGCGAACCCCGCCGGCAACGAGGCGTAAAGCCACCTGACCGAAATGCGCATCGACGGGATCTGCATCCCGGTGCGCAGGATCAGCCGATAGCCGATCCAGGTCATGAAGGCCGCAAGCGCGATCAGGATCAGCTGTTTCAGCACCATCAGGGCGCGCCGGAAAATGCCGTCGGGAACATCGCCCAGCACATCAAGGCTGATATGGGCGCCATCGCGTTCGGCGCTGAACAGCCCCAGAAAGACCACCCAGGCGAAAAGCAGCGTCGACAGGTCATAGGAATAGACGAGCGGCGCCTGAAACACATAGCGGGCGGCCACGGCGGCGATGACCAGCGCGGTCATCACCACCAGAATGGCGATGGCCAGCCAGGACAGCACCCGGTCAAGGACGGTTTCGATGCGGTCAAGACGCGAAAGACCGCTCTGCGTGGTGGGCTGGGTCATGGCGTTCCCTTTTCCCCGACCCCCGAAAGGACGCGGCAAGGCGGCTTTCGGGGCGGACCCGGTTGCGGGCCGAACGGTTCAGTTGCCGGTGATGATGGCGCGGGCGCGGTCGTAAAGCCCGTCCGACCATTCCGGGAAGGCATCGGCGATGGCCCCGGCGCGGGCGGCGAATGCCTCGCGGTCGACATCGCTGATGATGGTCATGCCATGGCCGGCCAGTTCCGTGATCCCCGCCTCATAGCTGGCGAGCGACAGCTGGGACATGGTTTCGCAGGCGCGGTCGGCCTCTTCCTGAAGGATGGTCTGTTGTTCGGGGGTGAGGGATGCGAATTGCGACTGGCTCATCACCAGGGGCGAGATGTCCAGAATATGATTGGTCTGGGACAGGTATTTCGCATGTTCGTAATGTTTCTGATCAAGGATGGCGTTGGGCGGGGCCTCGGCCGCGTCGATCACGCCCTGGGCCAATGCGCTATAGGCCTCGGGCCAAGGCATCGGGGTCGGGGCGCCGCCAAAGACCTTTTCGACCATTTCGGTATACATGGTGACCGGCTGAACCCGGATGCTGAGGCCCTTTGAATCCTCGGGGCCGCGCACCTCTTTGTCGCGGGTGTAAAGGTCGCGCACCCCGAAATGCAGATAGCAAAGGACCCTGGCATTGGCCTTTTCGGCGGCCTGCTGTTCCAGATCCTTGATCAGGTCGCTTTTCAGGAAAGTCTTGGCGGCGTCGTAATCGGGATAGAGGAAAGGATAGATGATGATCGAAAAGTCGGGAACGTAATCGGCGATGGTTCCGACGCCGACCTGACCGATGATGTCGCCGCCAAGGCTGATCTGTTCGGTGACCTGTGAGTTCTCGCCAAGCTGACCGCTGGGATAAAGCTCGATCTTGATCTCGCCGCCGGTGCGTTCGGCGACGGCGGCGGCCATCTGTTTGCCCCCTTCGTTGACCGGGTGGCTGGGCGAATTCATGTGGGCGAAGCGGATGGTGGTTTCGGCCGCGGCCGCACCCGACCAGGCAGCAAGCATCATCGCCGCCAGTGGCAGCGCAACTTTCGTCTTCATGGTTCTCCTCCTCGGCATCACACCGATCAACGTGATGCAATTCACAGTTTTCAGACTGGACATTTTGCATATGAGAATGCATTTTCATATAAGACAACGCGAGGAGGCGTTGTCAACAGTGCTGTGACGGGGATCGCCGGCCGTGCCTAAAGCCACAGGCCGCACGAGGTGGGGAACAGATGGGCCAGGAACTGGTATTGCGCCAAGGGATCGAACCGGGGGTCGAGATGTTGACCCTGAACCGTCCCGACAAGCTGAATGCGCTGTCGACGCCGCTGGTGCGCGCGCTTGAGGCGCATCTTGATGCGATTGCCGCCGACCGTTCGGTGCGCGCGGTCATCATCACCGGCGCCGGCGAACGCGCCTTTGTCGCCGGGGCGGACATTGCCGAATATCGCGGCCGCCAATCGCGGGCCTTTATCGACTATCAACGCGAAAGCCGGCGGGTGTTCTGCAAGATCGAGAAACTGCCGCAGCCGGTGATCGCGGCGGTGCGCGGCTATGCCCTTGGCGGCGGATTCGAAATCGCGCTGTGCTGCGACATCATCATCTGCGCGGCAAGCGCCCGGCTTGGCCTGCCCGAGGGGCTTTTGGGTCTGTCACCGGGCGGGGGCGGCACCCAGCGCCTGACCCGCTGCGTGGGCAAGGTGGTGGCCAGCGATATCATGCTGGCCCATCGCCGCATCACCGGCGAACGCGCCCATGCGCTGGGCCTTGCGGCGGAATGCGTGCCCGATGACGCCTTGATGGAGACCGCGCTGGAACGGGCGCGGGCGGTGGTCGCGGTGGCGCCGCTGGCCGCCGAAGAGATGAAGGCCGCGATCCGCGCCGCCGCCGAGACGCCGCTGGAGGCCGGGCTGACGCTGGAACAGACGCTGCTTTACCGGCTCTACAACACCGACGACGCCGAGGAAGGCATCAACGCCTTTCTGGAAAAACGCCAACCCGTTTTCACCGGGCGCTGAGCGCCGATTGGGGACATGATGCAGACCAAAGCACTGGAAGATGTGACCGTTCTGGATTTCAGCCACCTGTTGCAGGGGCCTTTCGCGACCCAGCTTCTGGCGGATATGGGGGCGAATGTGCTCAAGGTCGAGCGGCCGGGCGCGGGCGATCTGTTCCGTTCGATCACGTTTCGCAACAAGTGGCTGGGCGAGACGCGCGAAAGCCCGAGCTTTCTGGCCTGGAACCGCAACAAGCGCTCGCTGGCGATCGACCTCAAGGCGCCCGAGGCGCGCGATATCCTCTACCGGATCGCGGCGGATGTGGATGTGGTGGTGCAGAATTTCCGCCCCGGCGTGATGGAGCGCATGGGCTTTGGCTATGAGGATTTTCGCAAGATCAATCCGCGCATCATCTATTGCAGCGGCTCGGGCTATGGGACCAGCGGGCCCTATCTGTCGCGTCCGGGTCAGGACATGCTGATCCAGGGGCTGACCGGGCTTGCCGCCGCGACCGGACGCGGCGACGGGCCGCCGGTGCCGGTCGGTTCCGGCTTTGCCGATCAGGTCGGTGCGATGAACATGGTTTACGGGATCCTGACCGCGCTTTACTGGCGCGAACGCTCGGGCAAGGGACAGAATGTCGAGGTCAACCTGATGAGCGGCCTTTTGGCCCATCAGGGCCAGGAAATGCTGATGGCGATGAATTTCAACGAGGATTTCCAGCGTCCGAATTCGGGCATTGGCCATCCCGGCATGGATGCGCCATTCGGCGTCTATCCGACGCGCGACGGCTATGTGACCGTGGCGATGAGCCCGTTTCGCACGCTGGTCGGGGTGCTGGGCGATGACAGCCTGTTGGAATATGACGACCCCGAGCGGCTTTTCACCGAACGTGACGCGATCTGGAACAGGATCGCGGCCCTCACCATGGAATGGAACCGGCAGGACCTGATCGAGGCGATGCTGGCCGTCGATATCTGGTGCGGCGAGGTCAAGACCCATCTCGAGGCCGCGGCGGATCCGCAGGTTCGCCATCTGGGCGCCATCACCCATTACGATCACCCGACGGCGGGCCGGGTCAAGGTCGTCGGCCCCGCCGTCAAGCTGAGCGAGACCCCCGCCGCCATCGACCGGCCCGCGCCGCTGGTCGGGGAACATACCGCCGAGATCCTTGCCGAATACGGGTTCGACGATGCGGCCATCGCCGATCTTCGCGCGCGCGGCGTCACCGGCTGATCCCGGCGCGCGGGGCCTATGACTTTCGCGCGCGGGCGCTATCATTCCAGCCAAGCTTGAAAGGGAGGCAGGAATGCTGAAAGGAATCGACCCGCTGATCAGTCCCGAGCTGTTGCTGGTGCTGGCGCGCATGGGGCATGGCGATTCGATCGCGGTGGTGGATGCGAACTTCCCCGCCACCTCGGTCGGCAGCTGCACGGTGCATGGCCAACCCCTGCGCATGGATTGCAGCGCGCCGCGCGCGGTGCGGGCGGTGCTGTCGCTGATCCCCGTCGACGGGTTCGACACCGATCCGGTGGTGACCATGCAGGTGGTGGGCGATGCGGCGCAGGTGCCCGAAACCGTGGCCGAGGCCGCGCCGCTTTTCGCCGCCGAGGGGCATGGCATGGCGGCGGTCGACAGGTTCGAATTCTATCGCCTGGCCGGGGCCGCCTATGCGGTCCTGCACACGACCGAGGCCCGGCTTTACGGCAATTTCATCATCCGCAAGGGGGTGATCGAAAGCGCCGCCGATCCGGCGGGCGCATAGGCCCGCGCCAGCCGCCCCGCCTTTCCGTTCCCCGCCTCCGTGTCGGCCCGCGCTTGCCATAAAGGTTGCGGGCGGCATGGATGAGCGGCTGTGCCGCAATGACGATCCCGGCCATTCCGGGGCCGGGATTGCGCATCCCTGATGGCGTTTGGCGGCGTGTCCGGCGCGCGCCGCGACACTCATCGCGCCTTTATGCCCCCCTTTGCGCCCCGCTGATTCGGCCCCCCGGATCGTGTGATACGGTGACGCGGCTGTTCCGACAACATGCCAAGCCCGGGTCGGCCACCGCCGAAATGCCCGGAATTTGTGCAGATTTGACCGCGATTTTTTCACGATCAGATAGGACGTGATTATTCCGTTGCTTTTGTCGACTTGTTGTGTCGTGATTAACGGCACAGGGGCGGCTTGCCCCGATCAGACAGGAGAATGTGATGAAAGATCATGGTCGGAAACTGTCCAAGGGTGCGCCGCAATGATGGCCTGGATCGCGTTTGTCTCTACCCGCGCCGCTGCGCCTGTCTTGTCGTTTTTCAAGGAAAAACAGATGATTGCTATTCCCGTTCCTGTCCGGGCGCCGCGCCCGCAGGTCGTTTCCGTGGCCCGCGCCGGCACCGCCCCCGCTGGTGGCGCCCCCGCTGGTGGCGAACGCGCCGGCCTTCGCGGTGCCGGTCGCCATCTCTTCGTGGCGGCGGCCGCCATCGGCCTGATCCTTGGCGTGGCCAGAGAGGCGTCGGCCGAAACCCTGCTGAATGTCAGCTATGACCCCACGCGCGAGCTTTATCGCGACCTCAACGAGGCGTTCATTGCCAAATGGACCGCCGACGGCAATGAGGCGCCGACCCTCGAACAGTCGCATGGCGGATCGGGCGCACAGGCCCGCGCCGTGATCGAGGGGCTGCCCGCACAGGTGGTCACGCTGGCTTTGGCCGCCGATATCGACAAGATCGCCCAGGCGGGCAAGCTGCCCGGCGACTGGCAGTCGAAGCTGCCGCATAATTCGTCGCCCTATACCTCGACCATCGTGTTTCTGGTGCGCGAGGGCAATCCCAAGGGGATCAAGGATTGGGGCGATCTGACCGCCGACGGGATCGAGGTGATCACCCCCAACCCCAAGACCTCGGGCGGGGCGCGCTGGAACTATCTGGCGGCCTGGGCATGGGCGCAAAAGAACGGTCAGGATCCGCAGGCCTTCGTCAAGGCGCTGTTCGAACATGTGCCGGTGCTGGACAAGGGCGCGCGCGACAGCACGACCACCTTCGCGCAGCGCGGCATCGGCGACGTGCTGCTGGCCTGGGAAAACGAGGCTTATCTGGCGCAAAAAGAGCTGGGCGAGGATCAGTTCGACATTGTCGTGCCCTCGGTCTCGGTGCTGGCCGAGCCGCCGGTCGCGCTGGTCGAGGGGGATATCGCCAATGACGAACAGCGCAAGCTGGCGCAGGCCTATCTGGAGTTTCTCTATACCCCCGCGGCGCAGGCCATCATCTTCAAGAACTTCTACCGGGGCTGGGACACGTCCAAGGCCGCGCCCGAGGATGTCGCCCGCCTGCCCAAGCTTGAGCTTCTGGACATCGCCAGCTTTGGCGGCTGGCAAGAGGTGCAGGCCAGGCATTTCGCCGATGGCGGCATCTTTGACCAGATCTATGTGGCGAAGTGAGGGCGCGATGACGGCCAGACCGCTGATCCACCGATCCCCGATCCCCGGCCTGGGGATCAGTGCGGGGATCACGATCACCCTGCTTTCGCTGGTGGTTTTGCTGCCCATCGGGGCCTTGCTGCTCAAGGGGGCGCTTGCCGGTCCCGAACGGCTGTGGACCGAGGTGAATACCCCCCGCATCTGGGCGGCGCTCTGGCTGTCGTTCCGGCTTTCGTTTCTGGCGGCGCTGTTCAACCTCATTTTCGGGGTGACGCTTGCATGGGTGCTGGTGCGCTATCGCTTTGCGGGGCGGCGGCTGATCGACGCGGCGGTGGACCTGCCTTTCGCGCTGCCGACTGCGGTGGCCGGGATCGCGCTGACCGCGCTTTATGCGCCGAACGGGGCGTTCGGGGTGATGGCCCGCGATCTGGGGATTAAGATCGCCTATACGCCGCTGGGCATCTTTATCGCGCTGGTTTTCGTGGGCCTGCCCTTTGTGGTGCGCACCGTCCAGCCCGTCATCGACGAGATCGAGCGCGAGGTCGAAGAGGCCTCGGCCACGCTGGGCGCATCGCGCGCCCATACCCTGCGCCATGTCATCCTGCCGATGCTGATGCCGGCGGCGCTGACCGGGTTCGCGCTGTCGCTGGCGCGCGCGGTCGGCGAATATGGCAGCGTCATCTTTATCGCCGGCAACCTGCCCCTCAAGACCGAGATCGCGCCCCTGCTGATCGTCATCAAGCTTGAGGAATTCAACTATGACGGCGCGACCGCCATCGGCATCGCCATGCTGATCATTTCATTCGCCATGCTCTTTGCCATCAACCTGATCCAGGTCTGGAGCCGCCGGAGAATCGGATATGTCTGATACCGCCCCCACCACATGGCGCCCCGCCACCCAGGAAACGCCGCTGGTGCGCCGGCTGCTGATCGGGGTCGTGCTGGCGGTGCTGGCGCTGCTGTTGTTCGCGCCGCTGGTCACCGTATTCCATGAGGCGCTGCGCAAGGGCTGGCTGGCCGCCGTCACCTCGCTTGCCGATCCCGAGGCGCTGTCGGCGATCCGCCTGACGCTGACCGTGGCGGCGATTGCGGTGCCGCTGAACGCGGTGTTTGGCATCGCGGCGGCGTGGTTCATCACCAAGTTCGACTTTTACGGCAAGGCGTTTCTGATCACGCTGATCGACCTGCCGTTTTCGGTCTCGCCGGTGGTGGCGGGGCTGTGCATCGTGTTGACCTTCGGGGCCAATACCTGGCTGGGCGGCATGCTGGTTCAGGCCGGCTATCCCATCGTCTTTGCCTTGCCCGGCATCATCCTGGCCTCGATGTTCGTGACCTTCCCCTTTGTCGCGCGCGAATTGATCCCGGTGATGATCGAACAGGGCCGCGCCGAGGAAGAGGCGGCGCTGACCTTGGGCGCGTCGGGGTGGCGGGTGTTTCTGACCGTGACGCTGCCCAATATCCGCTGGGCGCTGCTTTACGGGGTGTTGCTGGCCAATGCCCGGGCGATGGGGGAATTCGGCGCCGTGGCCGTCATCTCGGGCAAGATTCGGGGCCAGACGGCGACCATGCCGATCACCATCGAGATGCTTTACAACGAATATCTGTCCGTCGCGGCCTTCACGCTGGCCTCGGTCCTGGCGCTTCTGGCGCTGGTGACGCTGGGTCTGAAGACGCTTCTGGAAATCCGCCATGCCGACCAACTTGCCGCGACCCGTCGCCATTGAGAGCCATCATGCATATTCAGATCGACGAAATCTCCAAGGAATTCGGCACCACCGCCGCGCTGAGCCCGGTGTCGCTGTCCATCCCCTCGGGGGCGCTGGTGGCGCTTCTGGGACCATCGGGTTCGGGCAAGACCACGCTGTTGCGCATTCTGGGCGGGCTGGAATTTCCCAGCTCGGGCCGGGTGCTCTTTGACGGACAGGACGCGACGGGGCTCAGCGTGCAGGAGCGGCGCGCGGGCTTTGTCTTTCAAAGCTATGCGCTGTTTCGGCACATGACGGTGTTCGAGAATATCGCCTACGGCCTAAACGCCCGCCCGCGCGCCGCGCGCCCCAACAAGGCCGAGATCGCGCGCCGGGTGACCAAGCTTCTGGACCTGATCCAGTTGCCCCAGATCGGTACGCGCTATCCCAGTCAGCTGTCGGGTGGCCAGCGGCAGCGGGTGGCGCTGGCCCGCGCGCTGGCGATTGAGCCGCGCATGCTGCTGCTGGACGAACCCTTCGGCGCGCTGGACGCCAAGGTCCGGCGCGAATTGCGTCAGGGCCTGCGCGACATCCATGATGAAACCGGGCTGACCACGGTTTTCGTCACCCATGACCAGGAAGAGGCGATGGAACTGGCCGATCTGGTCGTGGTCATGTCCATGGGCCATATCGAACAGGTCGGCCGTCCCCAGGACATCCGCGCCCGCCCCGCCACCGCCTTTGTGCGCGAATTCATGACCGCCTGAACGGGGGGTGGCCCGCGGCGGCCCGGCGCATGCGCGGGCGGTTGCCGGGCCGCCCGCCGCGGCGCATCGCCGCAGCGCCGTCGGCCGTTAAGCAAGACTGTTGCTGAAATGCGACCATATGATGGCGAAAAGTACAATCCGGCTATACCAATCGGCAATTTACCGCCGATACTGATCCTTGCTAAGCTAGTGACATGAACCGGTCGCAAAGCACCTGAAACGCGCAAAGCGGCCGAAACATACCGGAAAAATGTGCCGTCAACGGCCCGCAGGCAATTGAGCGTTGCCCGTGGGGTGGCGCGGGCCTGCCACGGCGAAGATGAGGCAGTATCGGTGAACCGTCTGAGCGGCATATGCGGCCTGTTGTCGGCCTATTGGGTTTCTGCGCGGTGGCGCGAAGCCTGGCTGCTGACCGGGGCCGTGTTCGCGATCACCACCCTGCTTTCCATGTCCAGCGTCTGGGTCGCATTGGCCAGCGCCGATTTTCTGGCCGCGCTTGCCGGGATCCAGACCGGCGAGACCGGCCCCGATCCGGTGGGTGTCGTGCTTATGGCGGCCGGGGCCTATCTGGGGATCTTTCTGGCGCGCACCGGGGGTGTGGCGTTGCGCCATTTCATTGCCTCGACCCTGCATCGCCGGGCGCGGGGCTGGCTGGTCGGTCAATTCAACGACGCCATTCTGGCCGATGAACGTATCGCGCTTGACCTGATGAGCGACCGTTCCGAAACCGATGGCCGCCCGCGTATGCCCGATGCCATCGACCAGCGTGTCGATGAATGCTCGGCCGGGCTGTATGGCGGGCTGATCGGGCTGACCATGGGGCTGTGGGGGGCGGTGACCTCGATCTGGTTCGTGTCCTCGGCGCTGGTGGCGCGCAGCCAGCCGGTGCCGTTTCTCGACCGCTGGGGCGCGCAGGGCAACGCCATGCTGGCCGATTGGCTGGGCGCGGGTGCGGCGGCGCGGGTCGATCTGGTGCCGGGGGTCTATGGATCGGCGTTTCTGGCGCTGGCGCTGGTTGCGGTCTATGTGCCCTGTGTCACGCTGATCGCATGGCGGCTGGGGCGCGTCATCGAACGGCTGAGCATCCAGCGTCAGCGTCGTGACGGCGCATGGCGCGGCGAATGGGGTGCGATGCTGGGCCGAGTGAACCAGATGGCGACGGCGCGCGGCGAACGTGCGCAAAGCCGCGTCAATGATCAGCTTTATGGCGCGCTGGACCAGACATGGGGGCGGCAGAACTGGCTCACCGCCGGCATGATGATGTTCACCAGCATCTATCAATTCCTGTCGACGCGGCTTTTGGCCTATCTGCCGGCGCTGCCGGCCTATTTCGCGGGCGGACTGAGTTTTCGCGATTTCGCCGCCAGCGGCGAGCTGACGGCGGAACTGATCGGCGATGTGTCCTGGTTCATCAATGTCATGCCCGCCATCGCCACGCTGCGCGCCAATAGCGGGCGGCTGACCGAACTGGCGCAGGCGATCGAGCGGGTGCGCCAGCGCCGGGAATTCTATGCCGAAACCGGCGTCAGCGATTTCCACCGCGACCGCCGCGCCAGCGGCCCCCTGCTGGCGCTTGAGGGGATGGCGCTGCACCATCGCGGCCATGATGCACCCGCTTTCATGTCGGTGGCGCAGCTGCGGCTGTATCCCGGTGACCGGGTCTGTCTGCGCGGGCTGAACGGCTGTGGCAAAAGCAGTCTGTTGAAGGCGGTGGCGGGGCTCTGGCCCTATGGCCGGGGCCGCATCACCCTGCGCGAGGGGGCGCATATGTTCTTTGCCGGGCAGGACCCCGATCTGCCCGACCGGATGACGCTGAAGGCGCTGGTGACCTATCCCGACCATCCCGAACAGCATTCCGACATTGCCGCCGCCGCCGCGCTGTCGCGGGTGGGACTTGGCAATTTCATCGCCGGTCTGGGCGACGATCTGCATCAGGGGCGCAATTGGCGCAATGTGCTGTCGGGTGGCCAGAAACAGCGGCTGGTGCTGGCCCGGATCCTGATCGCGCGGCCCGATATCCTTTTGCTGGACGAGGCGACATCGGCCATGGATGTCGATGCCGTCGCCGATTTCCATCGCATCCTGTGCGAATGCCTGCCCGATACCGCCGTGCTGGCGGTGCTGCATGGCGAGCACCTGCCCCAGGATCCCGATGGCGGCTCCTTCTATGCCGCGGCCCTCGACATCCATGACGGCATCGGGCAGCTTTCCCCGATCCGCAAGGCCCCGCTTTATGCCGTCCAGCACGCGGCGGAATGACGGGCCGCGCAACAGCGGACAGGGGGGCATCGCGTGAACGGAATGGATGTGGTCGACGCGTTGATGGCGCAGATGACGCTGGCCGAAAAGATCGGCCAGCTGAACCTTCTGGCGGCCGGCGAAGGGCTGCTTACCGGCGCGAGCCAGCCAAGCGCGCTGTCGCACCGGCTGGATGCGGGGCAGGTGGGGGCGATTTTCGGCACCAAGTCGCTGGCCAGTGCCCGCGCCATGCAGGAACGCGCATTGGCCGGATCGCGGCTTAAGATCCCGCTGTTTTTCGCCGAGGATGTGATCCACGGCCATCGCACGGTATTTCCCCTGAATATCGCGATGGCATGCAGCTGGGATATGGGGCTGATCGCGGAAACCTCGGCCTTTGCCGCCGCCGAGGCCGCGGCCGAGGGCCTGCATCAGGTTTATGCCCCGATGATCGATATCAGCCGCGATCCGCGCTGGGGCCGCGTGGCCGAAGGTCCGGGCGAGGATCCGCTTTTGGCCGCGCGCATCGCCGAGGCGGCGGTTCGCGGCTTTCAGGGCGAGGATCCCGCCGGGCCGGGCCGCGTTGCCGCCTGTCTCAAGCATTTCGTGGCCTATGGCGCCCCCGACAGCGGCCGCGATTACGACAATGTCAGCATCGCGGCCGAGGATCTGTTATCGGTCTATCTGCCGCCCTTTGCCGCCGGTGTCCGGGCCGGCGCGGCCAGCGTGATGGCCGCCTTTAACGCGGTGAACAAGCTGCCGATGCATGCCAACGCCCCGCTGATCGAGGGGTGGCTGCGCGCCGAGACCGGTTTCGACGGGCTGATGGTGTCGGATTATACCGGCGTCGCCGAGCTGGTGGCGCATGGGCTGGGGCCGGCGTCGGTGGTGGTGGCGCGCGCGCTTCATGCCGGCATCGACATGGATATGGTGGGCGAGGATTACCTGCGCGAATTGCCGATCCTGGCCCGCGATGGCCTCGATGCGCGCGATGCCGGGCTGCGGCTTTCCCCGCAACAGGTTATCGCGCTGATCGAGCGCGCCTGCCACCGGGTGCTGAGCTTCAAGGCGCGGCTGGGGCTTTTGGACGATCCGTTCCGGGGCATGCAGGGCGCATCCGCGCCGTCGCGCCAAAAGGGGCGCGCGCTGGCCCGCCGCGCCGCCGCGCAATCGGCCGTGCTGTTGAAAAATGACGGCCTGTTGCCCCTGTCGCCGGATGTGGAGGTGGCGCTGATCGGGCCCTTTGCCGCCGACCGGGCGAATATGCTGGGGACATGGGCGGTATCGGGCAATGCCGCCGATGTGGTGCCGCTGTCGGATGCGGTGGCGGCGCTGACCGGTCGGGTCCCGGCCGTCGCATGGGGCGCGAGTATCGTCGATGAGGACTGGCTTGCCGCGCGGCTGAACGTCCATGGCGTGACCGTGACCCGCGATCCCCGTCCCGAGGCCGATCTGATCGCCGAGGCGGTCGCGGTGGCCCGCGCCGCCGATATCGCCATCGTCGCGGTGGGCGAGGCCAAGGAACATGCCGGCGAATCCTCGTCCCGGCTGTCGCCGGACCTGCCGGCCCCGCAGCGCCGGCTGATCGCCGCGCTGGCCGCGACGGGCCGGCCGCTGGTCGTGGTGGTCTTTGCCGGCCGGCCGCTGGCCCTGGGCGCGGTCGCCGAACAGGCGGATGCCCTGCTTTATGCATGGCATGGCGGTATCGCCGGCCCCGAGGGCGTGGCCGACCTGATCTTTGGGCGCGCCAGCCCGTCGGCGCGGCTGGCGGTCTCCTTGCCCGCCCATCCCGGTGAGGTGCCGCTGAGCTATGCGGCCGAGCCGACGGGCCGGCCCTTTCCGGGCCGTTTCGCCAAGTTCCGCACCGGCTGGCTGGATCTGGACGATGACGCGCCGCGCTTTCCCTTTGGTTTCGGGCTAGGCTATGGGCGGGTCGAATACGGGCCGCCCCGGCTGTCGGTGGCCAAAGCCCGCGCGGGCGAGCCGGTCGAACTTTGCGTGACCGTCACCAATGCCGGCCCGGCCGAAGCCGTTGAAACCGTGCAGCTTTATGCTAGCGATCCGGTGGCGCGCGTGACCCGGCCCGCGCGCTGGCTGATCGATTTCCGACAGGTCACGCTGGCCCCCGGCGCATCCTGCGAGGTGGTCTTTGCCATCACCGCCGATCAGTTCCGCTATCCCATCGCCCCCACGCTTGCGGCGGCGGAATGGGTCCGCGACCCCGGTGTGGTCGGGCTGCATGTCGGCCCCAACAGCCGCGACACCCAGATGCAGGAGCTGACATGGACGGATTGATCCGCGGCCTTGACGACGCCGCCCTGCGCGACCGCGTGGCCCAGGCGACCGCGCTTTATTTCCTGGATTGGAGCCATCCGGTCAGCGGCATGGCCCGCGAACGCAGCGGCGGCAGCTTTGGCTATGACACCGAAGAAACCGTGACCACAGGCGGCACCGGCTTTGGCCTTCTGGCGCAGATCGTCGCCGCCGAACGCGGTTGGCGCCCGGCGCGCGAAATTCTGGATCGGGTCGAACGGCTGGTGGGTTTTCTGGAACGGGCCGACCGTTTCGACGGCGTGTTCCCGCATTTCATGAATGGCACCACCGGCCGCGCGCAGCCCTTTTCCCCCGGTGACGATGGCGGCGATCTCGTCGAGACGGCGTTTCTGATGCTGGGGCTTCTGGGGGCGGCGGCCTATTTCGATCGCGAACCCGAATTGGGGGCGCGGATTCAGGCGCTGTTTGACGCGGTGAACTGGGCCGCGCATCTGCGCGAGGATGGCGCGGTCATGTGGCACCGCCATCCCGGCCAGCCCTGGCCCGCGAACGCCCTGCCGATCCGGGGCTGGAACGAGGCGATGCCGGTTTTCGTGCTGGGCGCCGGATCGCGCACCCATCCGATCCCGGCCAGTTCCTATCATCAAAGCTGGGCCATGGCGCCGGCCTTTCGCAATGGCCGCGATTATGGCGGCATCACGCTGCCGCTTGGGCCGGATTGGGGCGGGCCGCTGTTTCTGTCGCAATATCCGTTTCTGGGCATCGACCCGCGCGGCCTGTGCGATGCCTATGCCGATTACGGACGACAGGCGCGGGCGCATGCGCTGATCAACCGCCTGCATTGCCTGCGAAATCCGGGGGGCTGGGCGGGCTATGGTCCCGATTGCTGGGGCCTGACGGCCAGCGACGATCCCTCGGGCTATGTCGCGCATTCCCCCACCGACGACACCGGCACCATCACCCCCACGGCGGCGCTGGGATCCTTTCCCTTTGCTCCCGACGAGGCGATGCCGGTGCTGCGCCACCTGCATGACGGTCTTGGGCATCTGATCTGGGGCGAGGCGGGGTTCGTCGACGCCTTCAGCATCAGCCATGACTGGGTGGCGCAAAGCCGGCTCGCCATCGATCAGGCGCCGATCGTGATCGGGCTGGAAAACCACCGCTCGGGGCTGATCTGGCGGCTGGTCTCGGGGCGGGACGAGGTGCGGCGCGGGCTGCGGGCGTTGGGGTTCAACGCGCCGTGGCTGCCCCCCGCCATCACCTGAGGGGGGCTAGACCCCCAGCGCCGCCAGCGCGACGGACAGCATCTGTCCGCAGGCCGCCCCGGCCGGGCAGTGATGTTCATCGGGCAGCGCCCCGAAAAACCGCGCATTCGCTGCGGCGTTGAAATAGGCGCGCGCATCCGCCAGCGGCACCAGCCCGTCCGAGGCCCCGGTGACCACCGCCACCGGCGCCGCGACCCGCGCCAGCGCCGGCGCCGCATCCGCCACCGGCATTTCGGCCAGAAACAGCGGGGCTTCGCGGGCGACCGCCTCGATGGCGGCGGGACCCATGGCCTTGCGCGCGTTCAAAAGCACATTGCCCGACAGGGGCGGCGACACGGCCAGCAGGTGATGCGTGTCGGGCGCCGCCGCCGCCAGATGCGCGATGGCATAGGCGCCGATGCTGTGCCCGGCCAGCGCGCGCGGCGCATCCGGCCATCTTTGTGCCAGCCAGTCCCAGACCGCCATCGCCGCGCGGGTATGGCCGCTGAACGTCACCTGATCGGGCGGGCCGGAGTCCGGCAGGGCGATGGAATGCGGCAATTCGGGCGCAACGACGCGCCAGCCCCGGGCCAGATAGGCCATGGCGATTTCCGCGATCTGCGCCTGTTCCGGCGCGCCGTTGCGGCCATGAACCAAAAGCACGGTGCCCTTGGGGGCGTGGTCGGGGGATGCGCTTTCGGGTTCGGCCATGACGACCGGGATCGCATCGGGGCCGGTCCCGCCGGAAAGGCGGGTCGCGGTCCGGGTCCAAAGGGGGCTGGGCTGTGTCATGGCGCCGACGATATCGGCTTCGGCGTCCGGCGCAAGGGTCTGTTGCCGGGGGGATGACGCGCAGCGCGGGATAACGGGCCATTTGCGGGCGGCGGGCGGATTGCCCCATGGCGGCGCGGCCAACGGGATGGTTTACTGATCGCGATCAGCGATGATCCGATCCGCCGCCAAAGGTTGCGGTCACAAGGGAGAACCGCGCCATGGCCACGCCACCCGAAAACGCCGAAAGCGCCGCCCCCGGCATGGTCTGGGTGCCCGGCGGTTCCTTTGTCATGGGATCGAACGCCCATTACCCCGAGGAACGCCCGGCCCATCCGCGCCGTGTCGATGGTTTCTGGATGGATCGCACGGCGGTGACCAATGCCGAATTTGCCCGCTTTGTCGCCGAAACCGGATATGTCACCACCGCCGAGCTGCCGCCGGACGCGGCCGAGGCGGCGGCGCTTGCGCCCGCGCTGCGCCATGCGGGATCGCTGGTCTTTCACAAGACCGACGGGCCGGTGCCGCTGGACGATGTGGCGCAATGGTGGCGTTTCGTGCCGGGGGCCTCATGGCGTCATCCGCGGGGACCGGGCAGCGACATCGCCGGGGACGGGGCCTTGCCGGTGGTCCATGTCTCGGCCGGCGATGCGCTGGCCTATGCGCATTGGGCGGGCAAGGATCTGCCCGATGAGGCGGAATGGGAATATGCCGCGCGCGGCGGTTGTCCCGACGATCAGATCTGGTCCTGGGGGCATCACCTGACCGATGACGGGCGGCCCATGGCCAATACCTGGCAGGGGGAATTTCCGTGGCAGGATCTGGCGCTGGACGGATATGCCGGGATCGCCCCCGCCGACAGTTTCGCGCCGAACGGTTATGGGCTTTACAACATGATCGGCAATGTCTGGGAATGGACGACCGGGCGGTTCCGGTCCGATCACATGGCGCAGAAAAGCTGTTGTTCGGTCGGGCGGGATGGCACCGACGGCCCGGCGACCGAGCGGCTGGTGATCAAGGGCGGCAGCCATCTTTGCGCGCCGAATTACTGCCGCCGCTATCGCCCCGCCGCGCGCACCCCGCAACAGGCGACCGCGACCACCAACCATATCGGGTTCCGCTGTATCCGCCGCCCCGCCGGGTGATTGGCCACGCTTGACCGGCGGGCTCAGTCGCCCGGATTCATGCCCATTGAGGTATCGGCCTGATATTCGCGGCGCAGGTCGGAATAATGTGGCCGGTGCTGGCGCTGGAATGTCGGGGGGGCGTCGGTGATCTCGGGGGTTTCGCCCTCGATCCGGGCAATCCAGTCCAGAAGCCGCGCCTTCAGCATATCGGCGGTTTCGCGAAACGCCGCCATCCCGGCAAGGTTCACCATCTCATAGGGATCGGCGTCCAGATCATAGAGATACACCTCGCGATAGCTGGGGGCGCCGGGGCGGTCATGGTCGTAATCGGCGGTGACGCCGTATTTCCAGCGCTTGGTGCGGATGGCGCGGCCCGTTTCGCTTTCGCTGACCTGAAAGAAGCTGTCGTCGCGCCAGGGCGCGCGGGCATCGCGGATCACCGGCAGGATCGACGCGCCGGTCATCGATGCCGGCACCTGCAATCCGGCCGCCTCGATCAGCGTCGGCGCGATGTCGGGGGTGGAAAACATCGCCGTCACCTGTCCCCCGCCCATAAAGCCGGGGCCGGTGATCATGGTCGGCACCCGCACCGCGCTTTCGTGACAGGACCGTTTGTATTCGGCGTTGCGGGTCTTGAAGTGACAGGCATGGTCCGAGGTGAACATGACGATCGTGTTTTCGGTCAGATCAAGGCTGCGCAGCGCGTCCATCATCCGCCCGAACGCCTCGTCCAGACGTTTGACCATGCCGTAATACCCGGCAAGGTGCCATGGCGAGGTGCCGCCAAGCGCCACCAGATCGGGCGGCGTCCACAGGTTGGCGTCCATCGTCTGGCGATACCCCTCGGGCGGGGGATAGTCGTCGGTATGGTTCTGGTGATGGGGTTCCAGAAACGACATGAACAGCAAAAAGGGCGTGTCGCGATGGCGGTCGATATAGCGGATCGCGGCGTCCGTCTGGGCGTCGACGCGATAGCCGGGCAGCTTTTGTTCGTTGCCGTCGCCATCGAAAAGCCGCGCGTCATAGGCGTCCGAGACGAATTCCAGATGGTTCGCCGCCAGCCAGTAATCATAGCCCCCGCGCAGGTCCGGCGGCACCGGATCCTGCGCCGCCAGATGCCATTTGCCGATATAGCCGGTTGCATAGCCGCCGGCCTTGAACACCTGGGCCAGCGTCGGCTGATCGGGCGGCAGGGTGATTTCATTGCGAAATACCCCGGTCTGGGTGGCATAGCGCCCGGTTTGCAGCGCCGCCCGCGCCGGACCGCAAAGCGGCTGACAGGCAAAGGAATTGTAAAGATGCGTCCCCGCCCGGGCGAGGCGGTCGAAATTCGGTGTCAGCCCCATCGGATTGCCATGCGCGCCGGTGGTGTCGTGACGTTGCTGATCGGTAAAGAACACGATCACATTTGGCTTGCGCATGGATTTCCCCCTTTTGGTTCGGGGTCGAAATTATATGCGCCTGCATTCCGGTAAAAATGACTTCTGTGGCGGGTAAGATAACTTTCAGGAATGATCCGGCGGCAGGCCGCAGCTTTCGCGCAGGATCTGCAAGGCGCGGCGCAGGATCGGATATTCGCGGGTCGATCGCCGCATCCACGCCCCGGACGGGAAATGCCATAGCGGCACCTCAAGCGGCAGCACCACCAGACCGGCCTCTTCGGCCATCGGTTTCACGGTCGTGGGGGCGGCGATCAACAGATCGGTCCCCCGCGCCAGCACCATCCCCGAAGCCATGGCGTCGATTTCGACCACCACCTGCGGCGCCGCCAGCCGGTGTTGCAGGCAATAGGTCGCAAGACGTTGGTACATGAACGAATCGCGCTTGTAGATCAGCCATTTATGCCCATCCAGCGCCGACGGCGGCACGCGCTCCAGCCGGGTCAGCGGGTGGTCGCGGTCGCAGATGACGCCGGTCACCACCTCCATCAGGCGTTCGGTGACCAGCCCTTCGGGCGGCTGATGGATAAAGGCCCCCAGAAGCAGGTGCAATTCCCCATTCTGCAAAGGCGGCAACATGGCGCCCGCGACGTCGAACTCCAGACCGAAGCGGGTTTCGGGAAACTCGCTCGCCAGCTGCCGCACCAAAAGCGGGGCGATGCGCATGTGATAGGCGGCGCCGGCGGCGATGCGGAATTCGCGCAACCGGCCGCCGGCGCGGGCGTCGATTTCCTCGCGCGCCTGCGACCAGTGGGTTTCGATGGTCCGCGCGCGTTCCAGAAACATCCGGCCGGTTTCATTCAGGACCATGCCCTTGGTCGAGCGGTCAAAGAGCACGCCGCCGACGCTGTCCTCAAGCCGGCGGATCGACTTGGTCAGGGCGGGCTGCGTCAGACCGATGGCATCGGCCGCCGCCGTCAGGTTGCCATGGCGCACAACCGCCAGAAAGGCGCGCAGGTTTCGGTCCATGACATTCCTGAAAGTTATGCCTTTTGCCTTTATTATCATTATTCATGCAAAATGCGAATCCCTATGGTGAAAATGCGCCGGATCGAAAGGCCATGAGAACCGTGCACGGCGCAGCAAAGGGAGGAAGCAATGACCAATTCGCTGAGAACGCTTGCCGCGCTGGCCGGTGCCACCTGCCTGATCGCGGCCCCGGTCGCGGCCCAGAACAGCTTTCTGGATGTGGGCAAACAGGAACCGATCACTATCCTGATCAATTCGTCGCCGTGGTATGGCGGGTTCGAGGCGGTCGTCGATCTTTATGTCGATCAGACCGGCAATCAGGTCGATATCGACGCAACCCCCTATACCGGCGTTCTGGAAAAGGCCCGCAACGCGGTGCGCGCGGGCGAAAGCCCCTATGACATCCTGAATATCGATTCCGGCTGGACCATCGAATTCTATCGGTCCGACGTGCTGCGCCCGCTTGACGAGGTCGAGCCGGGCTATGCCATGCCGGCCGAGGTCTTTACCTGCGGCGACAGCTATTTCTGGAACGCGGATGCGGATTTCCGCACCGCGGATGGCGGCAAGCTGATGGCGATTCCGCCCAATTGCAACACGCATGTGCTGGTCTATCGCAGCGATCTGGTGGCCCAGCCACCCCAGACCTATGACGCGCTGCTGGAACAGTGCCAGGCGGTGCAGGACCGGCCCCGGCTTTACGGTTTCGCCACCCGGGGCGAGCGCGGCAACGGCATCCATTACGATTTCATGCCCTTTCTGCTGAGCTATGGCGGCGCCATCGTCCGCGATCCCAGGGCGGGCGATTATACCGTGACCATCAACAGCCCCGAGGCGCTGGCGGCGCTGGACCGCTTTATCGAGATCGAAAAGGCCTGCGCGCCGGACAATGTCGGCGCCATGGGACAGGGCGACGTGATCCAGCTGATGGCGGCAGGCAATGCCGCGATGGTCCAGACCGTGATCGCCGCATGGGGCAATTATACCGATCCGACGAAATCGGCGGTCGTCGATACCGTCGCCGCCGCCCCCCTGCCCGAAGGGCCGGCCGGTCGCGGCGTCGCCATCGGCAACTGGCATTTCGCCATTCCGCGCAATATCCCCGATGACCGCGCACAGGCGTCGATGGCCTTTTTCAAATGGTTCCTGACCAAAGAGGCCCAGACCGTCTATGCCGAGGCCGGCGGTATCCCGGTGCGTGCCGATGTGCTGGACGAACTGTCCGCACAGCCGCAATATGCGTGGATGGCCGCCTATAAGACCAATCTTGAGGCGGGGACCCATCCGCTGGGCTTTGCCGAGGGCGCGGCGGTCGAGGGGGTGATGGGGCTCAAGCTCAATCAGGCGCTGATCGGCGACCTGACCCCGGGACAGGCGCTCAATCAGGCCGCGCGCGAGATCGAAAAGATCTTTGCCGATGGCGGCCGCAAGACCGGCATGCTGGACCCGCTGCCGGAATAAGGGGGCAGGCATGCGTGCGACCACCAACCCGCCCGTGGACGCGACCGATGCGGCGGCGGCCGAAAGGCTGGCCGCCACCCGGATCCGGCGCCGCCACGACCGCTGGTTCCGTTATGGAACCCTGATGCCGGCGGTGATCATCCTTGTGGTGTTGACCGCGTTTCCGGTGGCGAACCTGCTCAGGATGGCGGTGTCGACCATCGACTTCACGGCGGCGGGCGCGGTCTATCGCTTTACCCCGGCCGAGAATTTCCGCCGCCTGACCGAAGACAGCCTGTTTTTCGTGAACATGCGCACCACGCTGATTTTCGTGGTGGTTTCGGTCGCGCTGGAAATGGTGCTGGGCTTTTTGCTGGCGATCATGGTGGCGGGCGTGCCACGCGGCAAGGGGCTGATCCGCACGGCGATGATCCTGCCCATTCTGGTGCCGCCGGTGGCCATCGGCGCGATGTGGAAGCTGGTCTATAACTATGATTTCGGCATTCTCAATCAGGCGCTTGGGCTGATCGGCATCGACCGCATCCAATGGCTGTCCAGCGCCGATCTGGCACTGTGGTCGGTGGTGCTGGTCGATGTCTGGCACTGGACGCCGCTGGTGTTCCTGATCCTGTTCGCGGGTGTCGAGGGCCTGCCCGGCGAGGTGATCGAGGCCGCCCGCGTCGATGGCGCCACCACCGCCCAGATCGTGCGGCGGATCATCCTGCCGCTGATGATGCCGGCGATCGCGGTGGCTTTCGTCTTTCGCTCGATCCTGGCGTTCAAGGTCTTTGACCAGATATTCCTTTTGACTTCGGGCGGGCCGGGCACCGCGACCGAGGTGGTCAGCCTGCGGCTTTACGATGTGTTCTTCAACCAGAACCAGCTGGGCTATGGCGCGCTTTTGTCGCTGGTCATCATCTTTGCCGTTCTGGCCTTTCTGGTCACTGCCGGCGGCCTGGCGCGGAGGGTTGGCAAATGATCCCCCTGAAGGGCCGGGAATTGTGGATCGGATACGCGTTTCTGACGGCGGGGGTGCTCTCCATCGTGGTGCCGTTCCTGTTCATCCTTGCGACCTCGTTCAAATATGAAATCGCGATTATGCAGGGCCGGTTCTGGTTCGATCCGACCTGGCACAATTATCTGGACGTGCTGTTCGGGCGGCGCTCGAATTTCATCGGCAATATCGTCAACAGCCTGATCGTGGCGGGGATCAGCACGCTGGTCGTGCTGGCGGTGGGCACGCTTGCGGCCTATTCGCTGTCGCGGCTGAAATGGGCGCGCTGGGTCTCGGGGTTGTTTCTGGGCTGGACGATGCTCTTCAACACCATCCCGGTGCTGACCGTGGTCGGGCCATGGTACCTGATGTTTCAGCAGATCGGGCTTTACGACACGCTTTTGGGGCTGATCCTGACCCATATCGCGATCAACCTGCCGATGACGGTCTGGTTGATGATGACGTTCTTCAACGACATCCCCCCCGATCTGGAAGAGGCCGCCCGCGTCGATGGCGCCACCCAGGCCCAGGCATTCCGGCGGGTCATCCTGCCGCTGGTGGTGCCGGGGCTGATCGCCGCAGGGGTGCTGGCCTTTGTCTTTTCGTGGAACGAGTTCAGCGTCGCCTTGAACCTGACCAGCCGGGGCACCGCCACCGTGCCGGTCGGCATCGCGAATTTCGCCGAACAATACGAGGTGCAGAACGGCAATATGGCGGCGGCGGCGGTGCTTTCGACCATCCCGGCGCTGATCCTGATGATGTTCGGACAGCGCTTTGTCGTCCAGGGCCTGACCATGGGCGCGGTGAAATAAGGGAAGTTACGCAATGGCAACGGTTCAGATCGACCGGATCGAGAAACATTATGGCGGCTATCACGCGCTGAAAACGGTGGATTTCACCGTCGAGGATGGCGAATTCGTCGTGCTTGTCGGGCCGTCGGGCTGTGGCAAATCCACGCTTTTGCGCTGTATCGCGGGGCTTGAGGACATATCGCGGGGTGCGATCCGCATCGGCGGGCGCGACGTCACCGGGCTTGAACCGCGCGACCGCGACATCGCCATGGTGTTCCAATCCTATGCGCTTTACCCGCATATGACGGTGCGCGACAACATGGCGTTTTCGCTGGACCTGAAGCGCACGCCCAAGGCCGAAATCGACGCCCGTGTGCAAGAGGCCGCCGATATTCTGGGCATCGGCGATTATCTGGACCGCAAGCCGCGTGCCCTGTCGGGCGGTCAGCGCCAGCGCGTCGCCATGGGCCGCGCCATCGTGCGCCATCCGCAGGTGTTCCTGTTTGACGAGCCGCTCTCCAATCTGGACGCCAAGCTGCGCGTCCAGATGCGGGCTGAAATCCGGGCGCTGCACGACCGCTTGGGCGCGACCTCGGTCTATGTCACCCATGACCAGGTCGAGGCGATGACCATGGCCGACCGTATCGTCGTGCTGGATGCCGGGCGCATCGCGCAGGCCGGAACGCCGCTGGAACTGTATGAAACCCCCGCCAACCTTTTCGTGGCGGAATTCATCGGCTCGCCCTCGATCAATATCTTTGACGCCCGGATCGGCGCCGATGGCCAGCTGTATCTGGCCGGTGATGACAATGCCGGTCTGGCGGTTCCTGCGGCCCCGGTGGGCGCGGTCAAGGCGGGCATCCGCCCCGAGGACATGGTGGCCAGTCCCGACGGCCCGATCCGCGCCAGGGTCCGGCAGGTCGAACATCTGGGCGCCGAAACCTATGTGCTGTTCGGCCGGCCCGGCCAACAGCTGTGCTGGCGGGTGCCGGGCACGCCGCCGATCGCGGCCGGCGACGATATCCGGCTGAGCGCCGATCCGGCCCGCATCCACCTGTTCGACCCTGAAACCGGCGCGCGTCTTTAGCCCGCCCCAAACACCGCAGGTCGCCTATGAAAGCCGTCTTTGTCCTGTTCGATTCGCTGAATCGTCACATGCTGTCGCCCTATGGCGGCACCCGCATTCCGACGCCGAATTTCGACCGGCTGGCGGCGCGGGCGCGGGTCTATGACCGGCATTATGTCGGCTCGATGCCCTGCATGCCGGCGCGGCGCGACATGCTGACCGGGCATCTGTCGTTTCTGCATCGCAGCTGGGGCCCGCTTGAGCCATTCGACAACGCATTTCCCGAAATCCTGAAATCCCGGGACGTGCATTCGCATCTGGTCACCGATCACTATCATTATTTCGAGGATGGCGGCGCCACCTATCACACCCGCTATTCGACGTTCGAATTCGTGCGCGGTCAGGAAAGCGATCCGTGGAAGGCCATGGTCCAGCCGCCATGGGACCGCCTGCGCGAGAAATATCACGCCCATCAGCTGCAATTCATGGACGATGCGCCCAAGCACCGTGCCTATATGATCAACCGCGAATTCATCCGTGAGGAAAAGGATTTCCCCTCGGTTCAGGTGTTTGCGCACGGGCTGGATTTTCTGGACCGCAACCGTGATGCCGACAATTGGCTGTTGCAGATCGAAACCTTTGATCCGCATGAGCCGTTTTATGCGCCCGAACGCTTCAAGACGCCGTTCGATACCGGCTGGACCGGCGGCATCCGCGACTGGCCGCGCTATGGACGGGTCGAGGAACTGCCCGAGGAATCGGCCGAACTGCGCGCCAATTATTATGCGGTCGTGTCCTTGTGCGACGATCTGCTGGGACGGCTTCTGGACGAATTCGACACGCATGACATGTGGCGCGACACGGCGCTGGTGGTCACCACCGATCACGGCTTTCTTTTGGGCGAACATGATTTCTGGGCCAAGAACCGCATGAACATGTATGAGGAAATCGTTCATATCCCGCTTTTCGTGCATGATCCGCGGGATCCCGGACCGGGCCGTGTGGACCGGCTGACGCAATCGACCGATATCGCGCCGACCATGCTGGATTTCTGGGACATCCCGCCCCCGCCCGAGGTCATGGGCCGTTCGGTCCTGCGCGACAATGATCGCGAGGCGATGATCTTTGGCTATTTCGGCGGCGCGGTGAATGTGACCGACGGGCGGACCAGCTATCACCGTTTCCCGGATTCGATCCCCGATCAGGAGATTTATCAATACACCCTGATGCCGACCCATATCACCGAACGCTTTACCCCCGATGAGCTGCGCGCCGCGACGCTGGCGCCGCCCTTTGACTGGATGAAGGATGTGCCGGTGCTGAAGGTGCCGGTGATCCACCGCTCGCCCATGTACAACAATTACGGGCCGGGCTGCCTGTTGGAAAGCGACACCCGGCTTTACGATCTGGCCCGCGATCCGGGGCAGGAAACCCCCCTGCACGACCCCATGCGTGAGGCCGCGATGATCGCCAAGATGATCCGTCAGATGCGGGCCAACGATGCCCCGCCCGAGGCCTATCGGCGGCTTGGTCTGGACTGAAAGGGCGCTTCTCTGCGGTGGGCGTGGCTGCTAGGCTGACCGGACAACCCCGGCCAAGGAGAACGCCGCGATGACCCAGACCTTTCGCGCCCTGATGATCGAGGACCGGGACGGCACCCCCGCAGCCGGGTTTCGCGATCTGACGCTGGACGCGCTGCCCGATCACGATGTGCTGGTCGAGATCGCCTATTCGACCGTCAACTACAAGGACGGGCTGGCGTTGACCGGGGCGATCCCTATTGCGCGGCGGCTGCCGATGGTGGCGGGGATCGACCTGGCGGGCACCGTGGTGGAAAGCCGCGATCCGCGCTGGCAGCCGGACGATAAGGTGTTGGTGAATGGCTGGGGCCTGTCGGAAACCGAATGGGGCGGCTACAGCCGCTATCAGCGGCTGAAACCGGAATGGCTGACCCGCCTGCCGGAAGGTTTTTCCCTGCAGGACGCGATGGCCGTGGGCACAGCCGGCTATACCGCCGGGCTTTGCGTCAACGTGCTTGAGGATTGGGGTATGATCCAGCCCGGCGGGCGCGAGGTGCTGGTGACCGGCGCAGCCGGAGGTGTCGGCTCGACCGCGATCAGCCTTTTGGCGGCGCGGGGCTATCGGGTGACCGCCGCGACCGGCCGGCCTGAAACCCACGACTATCTGTCTGAACTGGGCGCGACGGCGTTCGTCGACCGCGCCGAACTGGCCGGCAAGGGCGCGCCCCTGCAAAAGGAACGCTGGGCTGGCGCGGTGGATTCCGTCGGTTCGACCACGCTGGTCAATGTGCTGGCCCAGACCGATTACGGCGGTGCGGTGGCGGCCTGCGGGCTGGCGGGCGGGGCTGACCTGCCCGGCACGGTGATGCCCCATATCCTGCGCAGTGTCGCGCTTTTGGGGGTCGATAGCGTGATGGCGCCGCAGGCCCGGCGGGACCGTGCCTGGGCCACGCTGGCGGCGTCTCTGGACCGCGCGCATCTGGCCCGGATCGCGCGGGTCGAGCCGATGTCGAAACTGCCCGAACTGGCGGCCGAGATCGTCGCCGGCAAGATCCGGGGCCGGGTCGTCGTGGATGTGACCGCCTGACGGGGGCTAGCGCCCCATGGCATAGAATTCCGGGTTCGAGGGGATGCTGAACGCATTCGCGATCCGGTTCGACATGCCGAAAAACGCGGCGATGGCGGCGATGTCCCATGCGTCCTCGTCGCTCAGGCCGTGGCTGCGCAGGGTGTCGTAATCGGTCTCATCGACCTCATGCGCGCGGGCGGAAACCTTCATGGCGAAATCCAGCATCGCGCGCTGGCGCGGCGTGATCGGGGCCTTGCGATAATTCACCGCGACCTGATCGGCGATCAGCGGGTTCTTGGCGCGGATGCGCAGGATCGCGCCATGGGCGACGACGCAATATTGGCACTGGTTCGCGTTCGAGGTGGCGACGACGATCATCTCGCGCTCGGCCTTGGTCAGGTTGCCGGGCTTGTCCATCAGCGCGTCGTGATAGGCGAAAAAGGCACGGAATTCGTCCGGGCGATGCGCCAGCGCCAGAAAGACATTGGGGATGAAGCCGGATTTTTCCTGCACGGCAAGGATGCGGTCGCGGATATCCGTGGGCAGTTCGGCCAGATCGGGAACGGGAAAGCGGCTGATCGGGGTGTCGGTCATGGGGTTCTTGCTCCTTCCGGGAGGATTTCGGCCAGTTGCGATTGATAGGCGCGGATGGCGTCGCGATTGTCGCCGGCATGGGGCGCGACGCGGATCAGACAGGTATGGGCCGCGCAGCCCTGTCCAAAGGCGGAACTGCCGATATCCAGCGTCAGCACATTGGGATTGCCGGCGATGTCGGCGCCGTCCTGCCCCCTGGTCAGCCATGCGCCGGTGGGCAGGACCGCCACGCCCGGCGCGGTGTCCGGGCTGATCCGCGCGGTCGCCAGACAGGCGCCGCGCGCATTCCAAAGCCGCACCGTCTGGCCGTCCTGAATGCCGCGCGCCGCCGCATCCTCCGGGTTCAGCCGCAGCTGTTCGCGCCCGCCCCGCCGGTCGGCAAGGCTGGCCGCCCCGGTTTCAAGCTGGCTGTGCAGCCGGCCGCGCGGCTGATGCGAAATCAGGTGCAGCTCGTCGCCGTCGCCGCCGCCCAGCCATTCGGCCGGGTCCATCCATGCCGGATGGTCGGGACAATCCTCATAGCCCAGCCGCGCCAGCGTCCGGCTGCCCAGCACGATGCGGCCGCTTTCGGTGGGCAGCGGGTGATCCCCGGGCGCGGCGCGGAACGCGGCCAGATGGGTATGTTCGGCCCGCATCGGACAAGGGGCGTGCCCCCGATCCCAGAATTGATCAAAGCTGGGCATTTCAAAGCCATGCGTGCGGGCGGCGTAATCGCGGCTTTCGTCGTAAAGATGCCGGATCCACCCCATTTCGTCGCGCCCTTCGTTGAAGGCGGGACCATGGCCCAGCCGCGTGGCCAGCGCGTCAAAGATCGCGAAATCCGACCGCGACTGTCCCAGCGGCTCGATCGCCTTGGCCATGGCGACGATCACGTCGCTGCGCTTGCTGCCGGCAAGATCGTTGCGCTCGATCGAGGTCGAGGCCGGCAGCACGATATCCGCCCGCCGCGCGGTCGCCGTCCACATCGGGTCCTGCACGATGATGGTTTCGGGCCGCGCCCATGCCCGGGTCAGCCGGTTCAGGTCCTGATGGTGGTGGAACGGATTGCCCCCCGCCCAGTAAACCAGCCGGATATCGGGATAGCGATGTTCGCGCCCCTCATAGGTAAAGGGCGCCCCGGGATTCAACAACATATCGCTGATCCGGGCGACGGGGATGAAGCTGTTGCTGGCCCGCGTACCCTTGGGCATCATCGGCGACCGGCCCAGATTGATCGGCGACCCGACACCCCCGAGCGAGCCATAGCCAAAGCCCACGCCGCCCCCCGGCAGCCCGATCTGGCCGATGATGGCAGCAAGCCCCAGCGCCGCCCAGAACGGCTGTTCGCCGTGATGGGCGCGTTGCAGGGCCCAGCTGACGGTCAGCTGGCTGCGGGTCTGGACCAGCACCGGGGCCAAGGCCCGGATCGCCTGTGCCGGCAGGCCGGTAATGCGCGCGGCCCATTCGGCATCCTTGACCTGACCATCGGTGTCGCCGCGCAGATAGTCCAGAAACCGCTCGGCCCCGCTGGTGCAGCGGGACAGGAAATCGCGGTCATGGCGGCCGGCCGCGACGATCTCGCCGGCCAGCCCCAGCATCAGCGCGACATCGGTATTGGGCCGGATCGGCCACCATTCCGCGCCCAGCCAGTCCGGCAGATCGTCGCGCAGCGGCGAGACATGGATGACCCGCGTGCCGCGTTCGGCGATCCGGCGCAGATAGGTTTCCAGATGATGCGCGCCGATGCCGCCGGCCTCGGATTGCGCGGTGCGCGGCGAGATGGCGCCAAACACCACCAGCGTGTCGGTATGGTCCGCGACGGTGTCCAGCGTGTTCGACATGCCGTTGCAGGCCTCGTCGCTGCCCAGAACATGGCGCAGGATGACCGGGCCGGCGGCGGTCGAATAGGTATCGGCATGGCCGGTGAACCCGCCCGCCAGATTCAGCATCCGTTTCAATAGCGTGGGCGCATGATGCACCCGCCCCGCCGAGGTCCAGCCATAGCTGCCCGCAAAGATCGCCGCATTGCCGTGGTCGCGCGCCACGCGGGCGATTTCGGCCGCGGTCAGATCCAGCGCCTCGTCCCAGGGGATGGCGGCAAAGCCGTCCTGACCGTCGCGCGCCCCCCGGTCGGCCGCCCCGGTTTCGCGCGCCGCCAGCCAGCCCCTGCGCACCATCGGGCGCAGCACGCGGCGATCCGGCTTGGCCCATTCCGCGACCGAATGGATGACAGGCGAGGGGGCGGGATCACCGGCAAAGGGTTCGACGCCCAGAATCCGCCCGTCCTCGACCAGAATCGTATAGGCGCCCCAATGGCTGCAATGCGGAATGCGGCGGATCATCCTTGCCCCTGTCGATGTGGTCAGGGGCAAATCCTCGCATGTGCGGGCGCGTCGCGACAGGGCGAAAACGCCAAGGGCGCCGCGTCCCTAGTCTTTGGCGGCCTCGCCCAGTGTCCAGTAATTCGACAGATCGGTCAGGTCGCGCGGGTGATCCAGCGCCGTCAGATGCGCGCGCAGCGCCGTGATCGCGCCGCGTTCGCCCGCCGCCCAGACAAAGCTGTCGCGCCCGGGCGTGCCGGCTAGCCGCACCAGCGCCTCTGTGTCCTGCGGATCATGGGTGTGCCACGCGATCCGGGCCGCGCGCGGCGCCCGCAGCGCGATCCGCGCTGCCGGTTCGGCGCTCAGGATATGGGCGTCGACGCGGGCCTCGGCGGGCAGCATTTCCAGCCAGTTGGCAATGGCGGGAATGGCGGTTTCGTCGCCCAGCAACAGGTAATGCCTCGCATCCGGCAACAGCATCGAGGCCTTGGGCCCGCCGATATGGATCACGTCGCCCAGCCGTGCCTGCGCCGCCCAGCTGCCGGCGACGCCATGGCCATGCAGCACGAAATCCAGCACCAGCCGCCCCGAATCCGGGTCAAAGCCGCGCGGCGTATATTCGCGCGAGATCGCCGGCGGATCCTCGGGCCAGTGCAGGCGGCCGTCCCCCTGTCGGGGCAGGCTGAGCAATCCGGTTTCGGGATCGGCAAAGAACAGCTTTACATGATCGTCCGGGCCAAGGCTTTGCAGAGCCGGCTGCGCCACGCCCCCGGCGTCAAAGGCGCCGATCTGTGCGCCGCCCAGCGTGATCCGCCGCATCCGGGGGTTGAGATCCTCGATCGCGGTCACGGTCAGGGCACGCAGGGTGATCGGGAAACGGCGGGTGTCGGGGGCGGTCATCTTGCGGTCTCCTGCCATGTGATCGGTTCGGGGGAACGGGTCCCGGCAGTTAATTGACAAAATCAATCGGATTTGTCCAGATGGCCCTGTTCGGTGGTCGTGGTTCAGCGGCCCTAATTCAGCGGTCGTAATACAGACGCACGCTATGTTCGGCCTCGGCGAAAAAGAGCCAGCGCGCGGTGAACATGCCCAGCATATGCAGCCCAAAGGCCAAAAGGGTCACCAGCGGCGCGGCCGGCAGGAATGCCAGCGCCAGCGCCGGCAGGACGCTCATCGTGGCCAGCGCGATCAGCCGCAGCTTGGCCGCCTGCCGGCGCCCGACCTGATGGACGAACTCGTTCAACAGATAGTTGCTGCCGGTATGCGGCCCCTCGAACAGGCGCAGCCTGCCCAGATGGCCCAGCCCGGTGGCGCTGGCCAGCGTATGGCCACGCTGGGCCAGACCGCCATCGCCCATCCGCCATGCCAGCCACTGGATCACCCCCAGCCCCGCCAGCAAAAGCGCCGCCAGATGCGGCTGCGCGCCAAGGATCGCGCCCGCCGACAGCGCCGCCGTCAGAAACAGCACCGGCGTCAGCGGGCTGTTCCAGCGCGGCACGGTGCGCAGCTGTGCATAGATCATCGCCGTGGCCAGCACCGTGGCCAGTGCCAGCGCGGCCCCGATGGCCCCCAGCCATCGCGGCGCGGCACCCAGAAAGATCGCCCCCGCCGCATAAAGCCCAAGCGTCAGCAGGGCGGCGACCGACAGCCATGCCTCGCGGCTAAGCCAGCTGCTGCGCCATTGCGTGAACGCCAAAAGCGCGCGCTGCGGATTGCCCAAGTGAAAGCTCGATGCAAGCAGCCCCGCCACCGCCAGCCCGAATCCCGGCACGAATTGCCAGAACGCCGCCCAGCCCGTCGCGGCGCCGCCAAGACCCAAAAAGGCCAGATATCCCAGCCCCGCGCCCGACAGCACGGTGAACAGGATGACCGAAGGCGCGGCATGCATCAGAGTTTCTCCAGCATCTTGTCGAGCCAGCCGAAAAAGCCGCCCGCATCGGATGCGACCGGCGACAGCGTGGGTGCGGCGTCGGGGGCCGAAAGCCGGTCCTTGCGGCGCGGCGGCAGGTATTTGTTGACCGGCCGCGTGCCCATTTCCGGCATCAGGTCATAGCCGCCGCGTTCCGCGACCAGCCGGCTGACGGCGCTGTCCGGGTCGCCCAGATCGCCGAAATGGCGCGCCCCCGCCGGACAGGTGCGCACACAGGCGGGGACGCGGTCGGGTTCGGGCAGGTTGTCGTTATAGATGCGGTCGATGCACAGCGTGCATTTCTTCATCACCCCCGCCGCCGGGTCCAGTTCCCGCGCCCCGTAAGGACAGGCCCAGGCGCAAAGCCCGCAGCCGATGCAGGCATCCTCGTTGACCAGCACGATGCCGTCCTCGGCCCGCTTGTAGCTGGCGCCGGTGGGACAGACGGTGACGCAAGGCGCGCTTTCGCAATGCAGGCAGGATTTCGGCATATGCACGGTCTGGCAGGCGCCGCCATCCGTGGGCGTGGCCTCATAGGTATGGATGCGGTTCAGAAACGTGCCCATCGGGTTTTCGCCGTAGGCATCCATATCGGCCAGCGGCGCGCCCTGATTTTGCGTGTTCCAGCCCTTGCAGGCGATCACGCAGGCATGACAGCCGACGCAGGTGTCAAGGTCGATCACCAGCCCCAGCTTGCGTTCGCTGCGTTCGGGCAATGCGGTCATTTTCCGACCCTCCAGCGCAGGTATGCGGGCCCGCGCCCGACGGGCGAGGTGACGGGCGGAAAGGCCGGATCGGCCTCGTCCCGGGGGGCGGCCTTTTCGATCCTGACCCGCAGGTCGAACCACGCCGCCTGTCCGGTGATCGGGTCCGAATTCGACCAGCGCAGGCCATCGCCCTTGGGGGGCAGCAATTCGTGGATCAGGTGGTTCAGCAAAAAGCCCTTGGTCGCCTCGGGCGCGCGTTCGTCCAGCGCCCATGTGCCCTTGCGCTTGCCGATGGCGTTCCATGTCCAGACGGTGTTGGGGTTCAGCCCGCCATGCAGCGCCACCGGCACGGTGATGGTGCCGTGGGGCGATATCAGATGCGCCCAGTCGCCATCCCGAAACCCGTGCCGCGCCCAGATTTCGGGCGGCACATAGAGCGGGTTCCTGCCATGGATCTGGCGCAGCCAGGCATTCTGGCTGCCCCAGCTGTGATACATGGCCATCGGGCGCTGGGTCAGGGCGTGCAGGGGATAGGCATCCGTGTCGACATCCGTATCCCCGAAAGGCGGATACCAGACCGGCAGCGGGTCCATGGTCCGGCGGATGCGGTCGCGCAGGTGATCGGGCGGCTGGCGGTCGCCATGGCCTTCGGCGGCGCGCTGAAACCTGCGCAGGGGTTCGAGATAAAGCTGGAACAGATAGGGCTGGGGCTTGTCGAACAGCCCCATGCCCACGGCCCAGTCCTGATAGGCCATGTTCCACGGCTTATAGTAATCCGCACCCGCCGGGATATGGGTGCTGAAAAAGCCGCCATTGGCGATATAGCGGTTCAGCTGGTCCGGGTTGGCCGGCCCGCGCCCGGTCAGATCGCCATCGCCACGAAACCCGGCGAGCGGGCCGATACCGGGCTTGCGTTCATGGTTGACGATGTAATCGGCATAATCGCGATAGCGCGGCGTGCCGTCATCGGCCGTGAAACCCGGCAGTTTCAGCCGGTTGGCCAGCTGGATCAGCACAGTCTGAAAGCCGCGCACATCGCGGTCGGGTTCGACCACCGGCCAGCGGATGGCATCGGCGGCGGCATCCGCCTCGCAGATCGGGCGGTCCAGCAGGCTGATGCAGTCGTGGCGTTCCAGATAGGTGGTGTCGGGCAGGACCAGATCGGCATAGGCCACCATTTCGGAGGAATAGGCATCCGAATAGATGATGCGCGGGATGACATATTCGCCGTTCTCATCGGTATCGGTCAGCATTTTCATGGTGCCGGCCGTGTTCATGGACGAATTCCACGCCATGTTCGCCATATACAGAAACAGCGTGTCGATCGGGTAGGGGTCGCCCGCATGGGCATTGGCGATGACCATATGCATCAGCCCATGCGCCGACATCGGGTTTTCCCAGCTAAAGGCCTTGTCGATGCGGGCGGGGCGACCATCCGGGTCCAGTGCCAGATCCTCGGGGCCATGAACAAAGCCCAGATGCGGGCCATCCAGTGGCCGGTCGGGATGGGCATGGCAATGGGGTCGCGGATGCGCCTCGGAGGGTTTGGGATAGGGCGGCTTGAAGCGAAAGCCGCCCGGCACCTCGACCGTGCCCAGAATGATTTGCAGGACATGCAGCGCGCGACAGGTCTGAAAGCCGTTGGAATGGGCCGAGATGCCGCGCATCGCATGCATGCTGACCGGGCGGCCGGTCATGGTGGCGTGGCGTTCGCCCCGGAAATCGGTCCAGGGCTGGTCCAGTTCAAAGGCCTGATCAAAGGCGGCATGGGCCAGTTCGGCGGCCAGCGCGCGGATGCGCGCGGCCGGGATGCCACAGCGCTCGGCCACCGCCTCGGGGGCATGGGCGGGATCCAGATAGCGTTCCGCCATCCATTGGAACACCGTCCGGTCGGCGCCGTCGCGCGCGGCCAGATCGGGCAGGATGCCGGGGCTGTCGAACGCGCTGAGCGCGCCGCTGCGGCGGTCTCGGACCAGCATCTTGCCGGCACCGTCGCGCCGCAAAAGCCCGGTTTCCGCATCGACCAGCACCGGCGCGTTGGTATAGCGCGCCAGATAATCCAGATCGATCCGCCCGGCCTGAAACAGGCAATGGATCAGCGCAAGGATCAGCAACCCGTCGGTGCCCGGCGTGATCCCCAGCCAGTCATCGGCCACCGCGTTATAGCCGGTGCGGATCGGGTTCACGCCGATCAGCCGGCCGCCCCGCGCCTTCATCCGGCCGATGCCCATCTTGATCGGGTTGCTGTCGTGATCCTCGGCCACGCCAAAAAGCAGCATCAGCCGCGTTCGGTCCCAGTCGGGCTGGCCGAATTCCCAGAAAGCGCCGCCCATCGTATAGATGCCCGCCGCCGCCATATTGACCGAACAAAAGCCGCCATGCGCGGCGTAATTGGGCGTGCCGAAATTCTGCGCCCAGAAGCTGGTGAAGGATTGCGACTGATCGCGGCCGGTGAAAAAGGCCAGTTTCGCGGGATCGTCATGCCGGATCCGGCCCAGCCATCCCGCGGCGATATCCAGCGCCTCGTCCCAGGTGATTTCCTGAAATCGGCCCGATCCGCGCGGTCCGACCCGGCGCAGGGGCGCGCGCAGCCGCGAGGGGGCATTGACCTGCATGATCCCGGCCGAGCCCTTGGCGCAAAGCACGCCCTTGTTGACGGGGTGGTCGCGATTGCCCTCGATATAGGCGACGCGGCCGGATTTCATGTGGACGTTGATGCCGCAGCGACAGGCGCACATGTAACAGGTGGTCTGGCGCACCTCATCCGAAACCGGGGGCGAGGTGTCGATCACGGGCTGGGTCATGGCATCGGTTCCTTGCTGGGGCGGGATCGGCCGGCCTGGCGCAGTCATGGGCATGTGCTGGCACGATAGCGGCCAGGTCTTTG
The DNA here is from genome assembly GCF_042648425.1 of Paracoccus mangrovi. Taxonomy (NCBI): domain Bacteria; kingdom Pseudomonadati; phylum Pseudomonadota; class Alphaproteobacteria; order Rhodobacterales; family Paracoccaceae; genus Paracoccus; species Paracoccus mangrovi. The sequence continues at coordinate 82,172 of NZ_JBHRXJ010000004.1, forward strand.
CGCGACAATTGCTTTGGGCGCGGGTCAGCCGGGCTGGACAGGCGCGCCGGGCCGCTTCATCATCCGGCCCGCCGTGATCCCATTCCCCGACCCATCATAGGAAAGCCGGTTTTGTCCCCTGATCAACATATCCCGCTGTCGCAGCTAGATCTGTTCTGTCGCCATGCCTTTGCCGCCGTTGGCGCCGACGGGGCCACCGGGGATGCGGCGACCCGCGCCATGCTGCACGGCACCCGCTTTGGTGTCGACAGCCATGGCGTGCGGCTGTTGCCGCATTACCTGACCGCGTTGCAGGGCGGGCGGCTGAACCGCAATCCGGTGCTGCGCCGGGTCGGCGGCTTTGGCGCCGTCGAGGTGCTGGATGCCGACAATGCCCAGGGCGCGCTGGGCGCCTATCGCGGCATGGCGCGGGCGATCGAATTGGCGGGCGGATTCGGGCTGGGCGCGGTCGCCATTCGCAACAATTCGCATTTCGGCCCGGCCGGGGCCTATGCGCTGGCGGCGGCCGAGGCGGGGTTCATCGGCATCGCCTTTTGCAATTCCGACAGTTTCGTGCGCCTGCATGACGGTGCGATGCGGTTTCACGGCACCAATCCGATTTCGATGGCGGTGCCCGTGGCCGGGGACAATCCGTGGTTTCTGGATATGGCGACCAGCGCCATCCCCTATAACCGGGTGCAGCTTTATCGCAGCCTTGGGGTCGAGCTGCCGCAGGGCACGGCCTCGGACAGCGCGGGCGTGGATACGCGCGACGCCGAACGGGTCGACATGCTGGCCCCGCTTGGCGGCGAATTCGGCTTCAAGGGCGCCGCGCTGGCCGGCGTGGCCGAGATTTTCAGCGCCGTTCTGACCGGGATGCGGCTCAGCTTTGACATCCTGCCCATGGGTGGGCCGGACATGTCGACGCCGCGCGGCATGGGCGCTTTCGTGCTGGCGCTGAACCCCGAGGCGTTTCTGGACCGGGACGGCTTTGACGCCGGGATGCGCCGCTATGTCGAGACGCTGCGCGCATCGCCCGCGCGGGCCGATTGCCGGGTGATGGCGCCCGGCGACCGGGAATGGGATGTCGCGCGCGCGCGGGACCGGACCGGCGTGATTCTGGATCCGGTGACGGCGGCCGCCTTTGAGGACTGGGCCCAAAAGCTGGGCATTCCGTCTGTGACCCGGTTGGGGGTCGAATAAAAATACCGAATTATCAAATCATAACAGAACAACGTATGCATTGTTTCGCCTGAATCGCAGAATTTTCTTGACGGATTTTGCGAACGCTCACTAACCTGAAATTGGTCAAACCAGTTTGACCGCGCCGCGGGGAGGCGGCGCATTTCACGGAGGAAAGCGTGCTCAACGATCCGAGGTCCCGCCGGCAATACCGGCAGGTGGCCGATCAGATCATGTTGCTTGTCGCCGGACAGGGGCTTGGTCCCGGCCAACGCCTGCCGTCCGAACGCGATCTGGCCGAGCGGCTGGGCGTGTCGCGCCCGTCGCTGCGCGAGGCGCTTATCGCGCTTGAGGTCGAGGGGCAGGTGGAAATCCGCATGGGTTCGGGCATCTATCTGCTGCGTCCGGGGCATGAGGGGGCGGCGGGCGTGCTGCATGCCGATGCCGAAAGCCCGATGGAGCTGCTTGAGGCGCGCTGCATCATCGAAAGCACCATCGCCGAACAGGTGGCGGTGCTGGTCACGCCGGATCTGATCGCGGCGCTCGATGACAATCTGCAACAGATGGCGGCGGCGATGGACCGCACGCCGCTGGCCATCCGCATCGATGCCGGGTTTCACGATCTGATCGCATCGGGGCTGGGCAATTCGTTGTTGTCCGGGCTGGTGGCGCAGATCTTTCAAAAGCGGCTGACGCCTATCTTTGCGCGCTATTCGGCGCATTTCGAGGGGCCGCGCACCTGGCGCGAGGCCCTGGCGGAACATCGTCTGATCCGCGACGCGCTGGCCGCGCGCGATCCCGCCGCCGCCGGCGCCGCGATGCGCCACCACCTGACCCAATCGCAGCGCCGTTTCAACGAAAATGTGCTGGGCGAACAGGCCGAGCACGCGATCCTGCAAGACGACTGAACGAAAAGCAAAGGGAGGAACAAGCATGAAGTTCAGATTGACCCGCCTGACCCTGGCCGCCGCAATGGTGATGGCCGGCAGCATTGCCGCACAGGCGCAGACCGTACTGAAATGGGCCCATGTCTATGAGACGTCCGAACCGTTCCACACAGAATCGGTCTGGGCCGCCGAGGAAATCGCCAAGCGCACCGATGGCCGCTATAAGATCGACGTCTTTCCCGCCTCGCAGCTGGGTAAGGAATCCGACATCAATCAGGGCCTGAAGCTGGGCACGGTCGATATCATCATCTCGGGTTCCAGCTTTGCCGCGCGCGATTACAAGCCGATCGGCGTGACCTATTACCCCTATATCTTCCGCGATTCCGCGCATCTTCTGGCCTATGCCAAAAGCGATGTCTTCAAGCGGCTGGCGCAGGGCTATGAGGATGCGACCGGCAACCATATCGCCGCCGTGACCTATTACGGCACCCGTCACACCACCTCGAACAAGGAAATCAAGACCTGCGCCGATATGCAGGGGCTTAAGATCCGCGTGCCGGACGTGCCCGCCTATCTGGCCATGCCGCGCGCCTGCGGGGCCAACACCACGCCCATCGCCTTTGCCGAGGTTTATCTTGCGCTGCAAAACGGCACCGTCGAGGCACAGGAAAACCCGCTGACCACCATCGAGGCGAAAAAGTTCTACGAGGTCCAGAAGAACATCGCCCTGACTGGCCATATCGTCGACCATCTGAACACGCTGATCTCGAAACAGCTGTGGACGAGCCTTTCGGACGAGGACAAGCAGATCTTTTCCGAGGTGATGCTTGAGGCCGCCGCCCGCGCCACCGCGATCGTCACCGAACGCGAGGCGGCGCTGGTCGAGAAGTTCCGCGCCGATGGCATCGGCGTCAACGAGGTGGACAAGGCCGATTTCGAAAAGACCGTGAACGAAAAGGTCGCCCCCGAGGACTTTGGCTATGTCAAGGCCGACCTCGAGGCCATTCGCGCCCTGCAATAAGGCCATGACCCCGATGCGCGGCCCATATCCGCGCATCGGACCCCACATGCCGACCCCCTGACATCCGATCCAACCCCGAGGTGCAAATGACCCAGCAGAACCATCCTCAGGTCAGCATCGACGAGATGGCCCATGCCTTCGAGGACGAAAGCGGGCCCGTCGATCTGTCGCATTACGCCATCGAGGACTGGCTGACGCTGGCCGTGTTCTGGGGCATGGCGATCTGTGTCTTTCTGCAATTCTTTACGCGCTATGCGCTGAACAACAGCCTGGCTTGGACCGAAGAGATCGCCGCGAACTGTCTGGTGATCGTGGTGTTCATGGGGGCGGCCATGTGCGTGCGCATGGGGCGGCATATCGCGGTGGACCTGATCTATAATTTCCTGCCGCGCCGGCTGGGACGCGGGCTCGAGGTGGTGGTCGATCTCATCTCGATCGGCTTTTACGCCTATATGGGCTGGCTGATGTGGCGCTATATCGACATCGTGGGCAGCGAGCGCATGGTCACCGTCGATCTGCCGCGCGGCTTTGTCTTTTACACCGTGTTCGTGGCCTTCGTGCTGATGCTGCTGCGGGCGGTGCAGAATTTCGTCAAGGATCTGACCGGTCGCAAGACCGTGCGCGAAGAGGCCGCGGAAACCGGCCCGACGGGGGTATGACGCCATGCTGCTTTTGATCGGAGCGTTTCTTTTCCTGATGATCATCGGGGTGCCGGTGGCGGTCGCCATGGCGGTGGCCTCGCTGGCCTATATCGGGATCTACAATGTCGCCCCCGACATCATTGCCGCGCAGCGCATGATCGCCGGGGTGGAAAGCTTTCCGCTGATCGCGGTGCCGTTCTTTATCCTTGCCGGGAACCTGATGAACATCGCCGGCGTGACCGGGCGCATCTATCATTTCGCGCTGTCGCTGGTCGGCTGGATGAAGGGCGGGCTGGCACAGGTCAATATCGTCGGCTCGGTGGTGTTTTCGGGCATGTCGGGCACCGCGCTTGCCGACGCCGCCGGCATCGGCACCATCGAGATCAAGGCGATGAAGGATCACGGCTATCCGGTCGAGGCCGCCGTGGGCGTCACCGCCGCATCCGCGACGCTGGGGCCGATCTTTCCGCCCTCGCTGCCTTTTGTCATCTACGGGATGATGGCCAATGCCTCGATCGGGGCGCTGTTCATGGCCGGCATCCTGCCGGGGATCGTGATGGCGGGACTGATGATGCTGACCGTCTATGTCTTTGCCCGCCGCTATGGTTGGGGATCGGACACGCCCTTTGACCTGCGCCAGCTGGCCGGGGCCGGGCTTGAGGTCGCGGTTGTCATGTGCTTTCCGCTGGCCGTCTGGGTGCTGGTCATGGCCGGGCTGTCGGTCAATCTGGCGGTGCTGATCGCGCTGGTCGCGCTGGTCGCGGCGGACTGGTATTTCGACTGGCATGCGGTGATGGCGCTGATGGCGCCGGTGCTGTTGATCGGCGGCATGACCATGGGCTGGTTCACGCCCACCGAGGCCGCCGTCGCCGCCGTCATCTGGACGCTGTTTCTGGGTCTTGTGCGCTATCGCACCATGACCTGGCGGACGCTGGCCAAGGCGTCGTTCGACACCATCGAGACGACCGCCTCGGTCCTGTTCATCGTCACCGCCGCCTCGATCTTTGCCTGGCTTCTGACGGTCAGTCAGGCGGCCCAGCTTTTCGCGGATGCGATGTTCGCGCTGACCGACAACTGGTGGACGTTTCTGATCATCGTGAACATTATCCTTTTGATCGTGGGGGCGTTTCTGGACACCATCGCGGCGATCTCGATCCTGGTGCCGATCCTGATGCCGGTGGCGGCGCGTTATGGCATCGACCCGGTGCATCTGGGGGTGATCCTGACGCTGAATCTGATGATCGGGCTTTTGACGCCGCCGGTGGGGATGGTGCTGTTCGTGCTGTCGCGGATTTCAAAGCTGTCGGTGGAACGCACGGCGCTGGCGATCCTGCCATGGATGACGCCGCTGGTGATCGCGCTGATCCTGATCACGTTCATTCCCGCGCTCACGCTGTGGCTGCCGACGCAGCTTGGCCTGATCCGCTAACCCAAGGATTGCCCCATGCGCACCCGCGTCGCCCGCCTTTACGCCGCCCATGACCTGAGGGTCGAGGAACAGGATCTTGCGCCCCCCGGACCGGGCGAGGTGTTGTTGCGCATGGCGGCGGGGGGGATCTGCGGATCGGACCTGCATTACTATCAGGATGGCGGTTTCGGCCCCGTCCGCGTGCGCGAACCGATCATCTGCGGGCATGAGGCGGCCGGGCGAGTGGTCGAGACCGGCGCCGGGGTCGATCTTGCGCCCGGCACGCTGGTCGCGGTCAATCCGTCCCAGCCCTGCGGCGTCTGCGAATATTGCCGGCGCGACATGCCGATCCATTGTCTGGACATGCATTTCATGGGCTCGGCCATGCGGCTGCCGCATGAACAGGGGATGTTTCGCGATCTGTTCGTGGTGCCCGCCCGGCAGGTCCATCCCCTGCCCGAAGGCGTGACCGAGGCCGAGGCCGCCTGTGCCGAACCGCTGGCCGTCTGTCTGCATGCGGTGGCGCGGGCGCGCGATCTTCTGGGCGATCTGGCCGGGCTGCGGGTGCTGATCAGCGGCGCGGGCCCGATCGGTCTTTTGGTGCTGGCGGCGGCGCGGCATGCGGGGGTGAGCGACATCACCGTCACCGATCTGACCGATGCGGCGCTGGAGCGCGCCCGCGCCATGGGGGCGGCGGTCACCATCAATGTCGCGACCGATCCCGATGCCCTGACCCCCCTGCAAAAGGACAAGGGACAGGTCGATCTGATCTTTGACTGTTCCGCCGCCGGCCCCGCCCTGCGCGCCGCATTCGCCTGTATCCGCCCGCGCGGCACCATCCTTCAGGTCGGCGTGACCGGCGACATGACCTTTCCGCTGAATGCGCTGGTGGGCAAGGAAATCACCTGGCGCGGCAGCCAGCGTTTCCATGCCGAATTCGCCGAGGCCGTCGATCTGATCGGGGACCGCCGGATCGACCTGCGCCCGATCATCACCCACAGCCTGCCGCTGGCCCGCGCGCGCGAGGCCTTTGAGCTGGCCGGCGACCGCAGCCTTGCCTGCAAGGTACAGCTGACATTCGGCACGGAGGACACGCCATGAAGGCCCTGATCTGCGAGGAACCGGGCCGGCTTGCGCTGATCTCGCGCCCCGAACCCGAACGCGGCGCGGGTGAGGTGCTGGTCCGCATCCGCCATGTCGGCATTTGCGGCACCGATTTCCACATCTTTGGCGGCAAGCATCCGTTTCTGGAATATCCCCGCGTCATGGGCCACGAGCTGTCCGGCACCGTCGAGGCCGCGCCCGAAGACAGCGGCCTGAACCCCGGCGATCCGGTCTATATCGTGCCCTATCTGGCCTGCGGCGACTGTCAGGCCTGTCGGATCGGGTTAAGCAATGCTTGCGTCAATATCCGGGTGCTGGGCGTGCATACCGATGGCGGCATGGCCGAGATGATTTCGGTCCCGGTGCAGAACGTCGTGCCGACCGGCAATATCGCGCTGCGCGATGCGGCGATGATCGAGTTTCTGGCCATCGGCGCGCATGGCGTCAAACGCGGCGCGGTTTCGGATCGGGATCGCGTGCTGGTTACCGGCACCGGCCCCATCGGCATGTCGGCGGTGATATTCGCCAAGGCGCGGGGCGCGCATGTCACCGTCATGGACATGCGTCAGGACCGGCTGGCATTCGCGCGGGACCGGCTGGGGGCGGATGCCGTGCTGATCGCCGATGCCGGGGCCGAGGCCAATGCCCGCCGCCTGACCGGCGGCGACTGGTTCGATGTGGTGATCGACGCGACCGGGGCCGCCGCGCCCATCGAACGCGGTTTCGGCTTTCTGGCTCATGGTGCGCGCTATGTGCTGTTGTCGGTCGTGCGCCAGAACATCGCCTTTTCGGACCCAGAGTTCCATAAGCGCGAGGCCACCCTGATCGCCAGCCGCAACGCCCAGCCCGACGATTTCGCCGAGGTGGTGGCCCAGATGCGCGCCGGCCGGGTGCCGGCCGATGCGCTCAATACCCATCGTGGCGCGCTGGCCGATGGGGTGGCGCTGTTTCAGGATTGGGCGCGCCCCGAGGCCGGCGTCATCAAGGCGATTCTTGATCTGTGACCGGCCCCATCGCGGGATGGGGGCAATGCGCCATCGCCGCCGCCATCGGGTCGGGCGTGCCGGGATTGCGCCCCGACCGGCGGATCAGCCAGGCCGCACCCATCAGATCGGGGATTCCGACCAGCCCGCGTTTCAGGTTCGAATATTTCGACCGGCCGCCATTGCGCGGGCGGTGGGTGACGTCGACCGTGGCGATGTCCCATCCCTCGCGCAGCATCATCGCCGGCATGAAGCGGTGGATATGGTCGAAAAAGGGCAGCTCAAGATAGGCGCTGCGGCGGAACGCCTTAAGCCCGCATCCCGAATCGCGCACCCCGTCGCGCAGCAATGACCCGCGCAGCCAGTTGGCAAAGCGCGATGCCAGCCGCTTGCCCAGATTGTCCTGACGTGCCGCGCGCTGCCCCTGCACCAGCCCCAGCCGTGGCCCGCCCGCCCGCAGCCGCGCCAGAAGGCGGGGGATCTGGTCGGGCGGGTTCTGTCCGTCCCCGTCAAGCGTCACGATCACCGGCGCGCGCGCCAGCCGCACCCCGCTGCGGATGGCGGTGGATTGGCCGCGCGCCTGCGGATGCCGGTGCCAGCGCAGCCGCGGGTGACGCCCGGCCAGATCGCGCAGGATATTCGTCGTCTCGTCGGTCGAGCCGTCGTCGATGACGACGATCTCGTAATCCTGACCCGTCAGGGCCTGATCGATTTCGGCGATCAGGGGGGCAATCGCGGTCGCCTCGTCATGGGCGGGGATCACGACCGAGACCGCCTTGCAGGAAATATCCGTCATCTTTCAGGGCTCCTTTTGATCGGCGGCCGACCACAGGCCCCATTCGCGATTGCGAAAGGTGACCAGTTCACGGGGCGGCCAGGGCAGAGGGGATTGGTCCATACGGCCGATCAAAAGGCCGTTCGGATGCTGTTTCAGCCAGCCGGCGATCGCCGGCGCGTCGGCAAGCTGGGCCACCGGCGCGGTCAGCCGGGCGGCAAAGTTGAATTCGGCGTGATAGCGCGAGCCCAGAAAGGCCAGCCCCTCTGCCTGTTGCGGTGCGATGCGCGCGGCGATGGGGTGGGTGCTGAAGATGCGGGCGGTCTGGGTGGTGCCGATCAGCAGGTTGCCCGCCAGAAGCAAGCCAAGCGAAATCAGCATCACCCCCTCGAACCCGCGGATGCGGCCCGCCAACAGACAGATCCCGCCGATCAGCGCCGCCCAAAGGATCAGCATATAGCCCGGCTGCAACAGCGCCTGCATCCGGTGCAGCGGCAACAGGCCCAGACCCGCCGCCAGCCCCGCCAGCGCCAGCAGCCCCAGCAAAAGCTGCACCGGCACCAGCCGAAAGCGTCCCGCATCCCGGCCCAACCGCGCCGCGATCAACGCCAGCGCCGGCAATTCGGGAACGAGGTAATGGATCTGTTTGCCGCTGGTCAGGCTGAACAGGATCGCCGCCGTCCCGGCCCAGATCAGGCAAAGCCGCAGCCCGCGATCCGCGCGCCAGCCAAAGGTAAAGCCCGCGCGCAGCAGGGCCGGGCTCCAGAACAGCGGAAATCCCAGCGCCGGCACCAGTGCCAGATAGAACCACCACGGCCGGGCATGGGCAAAGGATTCGGTCAGCCGCCCGGCGCTTTGATGCCACAGGATGGCCGCGCGATATTCCGGCCCGCCCAGAATCGCCGCCGGCACCAGCCAAAGCGCGATCAGTCCCAGCCCGCTCAGCAGCCCGAAACCCAGCCCCCGCGCCAGCCGGCGCCAGCCCATGGGATCCGCACCCCAGACCGGCAGCAGGATGGCGGCGGGCAAAAGGTGGAACAGGATCACCGGCCCCTTGGTCAGCACGCCAAGCGCAATGGCCGCGCCAAAGCCCAGCCATGGCCGCAGCCCGGAATCGGCATGTCCCGCCCGTTCCAGCGCGATCAGACCCAAAAGCGTGGCCACGGAAAGCGGCACATCGAACATCGTCAGGCTTGAGGACAGCGCAAAGACCATCAGCCCGGCCAGCGCCATCGCCGCCCGACCGCCGATCCCGGCATCCTCGGGCCACAGCCTGCGCCCCAGCACCGCGGTCAGCCACAGCCCCGCCAGACCAAAGATCGGCCCGACCAGCCGCGCCGCGAATTCGCCGACGCCGGTCACCAGCCAGACCAGGTTGATCGCCCAGAACAGCAAGGGCGGCTTGTCGCTGTAAAGCGCGAAATTCTTGGTTGGCACCCACCAGTTGCCCGATTGGTGCATTTCCCAGGCCACGGCCAGATAGCGGGTTTCGTCGATCGCGGTCAGCGGCCGCAGCCACAGACCGACGATGGCAGTGGCCAGCAGGCACAGCATGGCCAGCGGCAATGGGCGCAGCAGACGGGTCATTGCGGGCAGGTATCCCGGCGGTGACGCCCGATCAGCATCAGGTTGCGGGCATAGATCACCAGACCGGATGCCTGCCCGACGGCAAAGACCGGATCGCGCCGCCACAGCGCATAGGCCAGCAGCGTCGCGCCCCCGGCGATGCTGAACCACCAGAAGGCCAGCGGCACCACGCTGCGATGGGCGCGTTCACTGGCGATCCATTGCACCAGAAATCGCGAGGTGAACAGAAGCTGGCCGATGAACCCCACCGCCAGCCAGATCGTATGTTCCTGCGTCATGTCCTGTCCCGTGCCGACCGGCGAGACAGGTTGCCAGCGGCTTCGGGGCCTTGTCGGTCCCGAAGCTTGCGCCTGGCTTACAAAATGCGGCGCGTTGCCGCGCCGGCTAGATCCAGCCGCCCAGATTTTCCGCGACGATGGCCGTCAGCGTATCGATATGGTCAGGATCGGCGTTCAGGCAGGGGATATAGGTGAATTCGCGCCCGCCGGCATGAACGAAAGCCTCGCGGATCTCGCCCTGAATTTCCTCAAGCGTTTCGATGCAATCGGCCGAAAAGGCGGGCGAGATCACGGCGATTTCGGTGATTCCCTGTTTCGCCAGCTCGGCCACATGCTCGACCGTATAGGGGCGCAGCCATTCCTCGGGGCCAAAGACCGACTGGAAGGTGGTGTCGATCACGCCCGCGTCCCAGCCAAGCGCCTCGCGCAGCAGGCGCGAGGTTTTCTGGCACTGGCAATGATAGGGGTCGCCTTCGGTCAGATAGCGCTTGGGCATGCCGTGATAGCTGGCGACCAGCTTGCGTGGCGTGCGGTCGCCAAGCGCGCGGCGCACCGATGCGGCCAGCGCCGCGATATAGTCGGGGCGGTCGAAATAGGCCGGCACCGTGCGCGCGGCGGGCTGGCGCTTTTGCGTCATCAGCGCGCGAAAGAACTGGTCATTCGCGGTCGCCGTCGTCGCGCCCGCATATTGCGGATAAAGCGGAAAGAACAGGATCCGGTCACAGCCCGCGCGGACCATGCGGTCCACCACGTCCGGGGTCGAGGGATTGCCATAGCGCATGCAGAAATCGACCATCACCCGGTCGCCCCACAGGGTTTGCGCGCGGTCGCGCAGCGCCGCCACCTGTTCCTTGGTGATCGTCATCAGCGGCGATTCGTCGGCGTCATTGTTCCAGATGGTCTTGTAATTCGCGCCGGAACTGAACGGCCGCTTGGTCAGGATCACGGTCTGCAACAGCGGCTGCCATTTCCATGACGGATAGTCGATCACCCGCTTGTCCGACAGAAATTCATTGAGATAGCGCCGCATCGACCAGTAATCGGTCCCGTCTGGCGTGCCCAGATTGGCGATCAGCACGCCGATCTTGCGCGCGGGCAGTTGCGGATGGTCGGCGGGGGCGTGCTCGGGTCGGTTCATTGCGGCTTTCTCATGCTGGCAAGGGCCTCGGCCAGCGGCATCTTGGCCGAGCCGGGACGAAGCGGTTGCTGCTGGCTGGCATCCGGGGCCCAGCCGGTCAGAAAGACCAGCTCGAAGGTGGCCTTTATCCGGTCGCCATTCTGCGGATCGGGGTGGTTTTCGGCGTAAAGCTGTGCCGCGCGCAACAGGACATCTCGCCGCGTCGGATGACGCAGGCGGCCTTCGAGCGCATTGCCCTCGCCCATGGCGCGCAGGTCATGGGCCAGATGGAACATGTCGCGATAGCTGACGGCTTGCGTCAGCTGGTCGGCGACCGGAAGCGCGAGCCCGGCGCGACCCAGAAGCCCGCCCAGATCGCGGATCTCGGCCATGGGCAGCACGCGGGGCGACAGGCCGCCGGTCACCTCGACCTCGGCGCGGGTCAGGCTGTCGCGCAATTCGTGAAGGGTGCGGCCGCCGGGGCTGGCGGCGATGAACAAGCCGTCGGGACGCAGGGCGCGCGCGGCCTGCACGATCTGGCCGACCGGATCCTCGGCCCAGTGCAGCGCCATGGCGTGGATCACAAGATCGTGCGCGCCGGGTTCCAGCGCCAGTTCGGGCGTGTCGGAAACGATGCGGGCGCCCGGCATCGCCTGCGCCCAGAAATCGGGCGCGCCGGTGATCACGACGGGGTCGGTAAACCCTCTGTTAACCTCTGCCAGCCTATCCTGAACCTCATCGGCGACGAGTCGATGCAGAAAATCGGCAAAGCCCGGATGCGCGGACCGGATGCGATTGCGCAACAAGGCCGGGCGGTCGGTCAGATGTGGGACAGGGTTGGGGTGATCGGCCATCATGGGAGCAGAACATAGGGGGCTTCGCGGCCTGATGAAAGGTGCGTTGCGGTTGATCTATCCGCCGCAATGCCTGTGCTGCGGCAATCCCGTCGCCGAAGAGGGGGGGCTGTGCCCCGACTGCTGGCGCGAGGCGGATTTCATTCAGGGCAGCTGCTGTTCGCGCTGCGGCACGCCCCTGCCCGGGGACGGCATCGACGACGATCAGGATCAGGCGGCGGGGCTGCTGGTCTGTGACGATTGCCTGACGGTTCAGCGGCCCTGGCTGCGCGGGCGCGCGGCGCTGGTCTATCGCGGCACCGGGCGCAAGCTGGCCTTGATGCTGAAACATGGCGACCGGCCGGATCTGGCGCCCCGGCTGGGCGATTGGGTGGCGCGGGCGGCGACGCCGCTGGTGCGGCAGGGCATGATCGTGGCGCCGGTTCCGGTGCATCTGCGCCGGCGCATGTCGCGCAAATACAATCAGGCCGAACTGCTGGCGCAGCGCGTCGCGCGGGTCCACGATCTGGCCTATATGCCGGCGCTGTTGCAGCGTCTGCGGCACACACCGATGCAGGATCACGGCAGCGTCGCCGACCGGTTCGAAAATGTCATGGACGCGATCAAGGTCCCCGAACGCATGGCGCCGCGGGTGCAGGGGCGTCCGGTGCTGCTGGTCGATGATGTCATGACCTCGGGGGCCACGCTGACCGCGGCGGCGCAGGCGCTGCGCGCGGCGGGTGCGGGACCAATTTCGATCGTGGTTCTGGCACGAACGGCAAGGGATACCTAGATATGGGGCGAATTCCGCAACTTAGGACGTGATCATGGCAACCGTTGAAATCTATACCATCCCGACCTGTCCCTATTGCCACGCCGCAAAGGCGCTCTTGAAGCGCAAGGGCGTCGCCTATCAGGAAACCGATGTCAGCCGCGATCCGCAGCTGCGCGCGGCGATGACCAAACGCGCCGCCGGTCGCCGCACCGTGCCGCAGATCTTTATCAACGGCCAGGGCGTCGGCGGCAGCGACGACCTGCATGCGCTGGATCATCAGGGCAAGCTTGACGCGTTGCTTTCCGCCGCGCCGGCATGAACGGACGGCTTCGCGCGGGGCTGGTACAGCTTTGCGTCTCGGACGATCCGGGGCGCAATCTGCCGGTCACGCGCGATCTGGTCCGGCAGGCGGCGCTGGGTGGTGCCGGTTGGGTGCTGACGCCCGAGGTGACGAACCTTCTGGGGGTCAGCCGCGAATTGCAGCAGCATCTGTTGCGGACCGAGGATGAGGATCCGACCCTTGCCGCGCTGCGCGCCGATGCGCGCGATCTGGGCATCTGGCTTTTGATCGGCTCGCTGGCGTTAAAGCGGGGCGGGACGGCGGATGGCGACGACCGTTTCGTCAATCGCAGCTTTCTGATCGCCCCCGATGGCGGCATCCGGGCGCGCTATGACAAGCTGCATATGTTCGATGTCACCGTCTCGGACAGCGAATCCTATCGGGAATCGGCGTCATTCCGTCCCGGGGACCGGGCGGTGCTGGCCCGGGGGCCGGACCAGGCGCCAATGCATGTCGGCATGACCATCTGTTACGATCTCCGCTTTCCACAGCTTTACCGGGCCTTGGCCCAGGCGGGGGCACAGGTGCTGACCGTGCCCGCGGCCTTTAACGACACGACCGGGGCCGCGCATTGGCAGGTGCTGTTGCAGGCGCGGGCGATCGAGACCGGCTGTTATGTGCTTGCGCCGGCGCAATGCGGGCTGCATGCCACGCATGCCGATCCCGACCGCCGGCCACGCCGCAGCTATGGGCATTCGCTGGCGGTGGATCCCTGGGGTCAGGTCCTGGCCGATGGCGGCACCGAGCCCGGAGTAACTTTTGTCGAACTTGACCCGGATGCCATTGTCAGGGCACGGTCTCGCATCCCATCTCTGACCCATGACCGGAAATTCGCGGGCCCATGAAACACAAGCCGCAGGATACGTTGCAAATTTCGGCCGAGGCATCGCCCGATGCCCTGGCGGCAAGCCTGTTTTCCGAGGTGTTCATCTCGGACCAGCTGGCGCGTGACCTGATTGGCAAGGCGCTGCCCAAGGGCATGCAGATTTCGCATTTTTCGGTGCTGAACCTGCTCGCGCATCTGAATGTCGAACGCAGCCCGGCCGAGCTTGCCGAGGCATTCCACGTCACCCGTGGTGCGATGACCAACACGCTGTCGCGTCTGGAATGGGCCGGGCATATCCATATCCGGCCCGATTGGGACGATGCGCGCCGCAAGTTCATCGCGATCAGCCCGGCCGGCCGGGCGGCACGGGACGCGGCGCTGGCGGCTTTCATGCCGCGCATCACCGATGTGGTGCGCGATATCGGCGCCGATCGCGTCCGCGCCGCGCTGCCGGTGCTGCGGCTGCTTCGCAAGCAATTGGAAGAGGCGCTGCGCCAGCCGGGCTAAAGGCGGCGCCCGGGCCGGCGTGATCTGCGCGCCCCGCCATGAAAAAAGGCCCCTTGCGGGGCCTTTCACTAGATCAACAGCACCTGGGTGCCGACCTTGGTCAGGTCATAGAGCTGTTGGATATGTTCGTTATAGAGCCCGATGCACCCGTTCGAGGATTTGCGCCCGATCTTGCGGGTGTCATGCGTGCCGTGGATGCGATAATACTGCCAGCTCAGCCACAGCGCATGCGTGCCCAGCGGGTTGTCGGGACCCGGCGGCACGAAATCGGGCCATTCGGGGTTGCGCTTTTTCATCTCGGGGGTCGGGGCCCAGCTGGGGCCTTTCACCTTTTTGATGATCTCGGTCCGGCCGGTGCGGGTCAGGTCGGCGCTGACCGGAACCGAGGTCGGGAACAGCTTGTAGACCGACTGATCCTCGGACCAGTAATGCAGCGCGCGCGAGGTGATATCGACCAGAATGGCGCCATTCGTCAGGTTGCTGAAATAGGGCTGCCAGTCCTGCATGCGGAAGCTGGAAATATTGCGCCGCGAATCCTGCGCCTGATCGTATTGCACGACACCCTGATCCGGGGTCGCGCCACCGCCGGTGCCCTGCAACGGCTGGCCGGTATAGGGGTCGATGCCCTGGGCGATGGCCGGGGCCGCCAGTCCCGCCGCGCCAAGCGCCGCCGAGCTGGCCAGAAATGTCCGACGCGTGACCGGAGATTTCGGAGTGTTCATTGCTTGCTCCTGATATGTGGCGAACCGCTTGCCACGGTCTTCTCTGCCCGATTTTGCGATAATGCCGTCAACTGTGGCGGATTTACGCCGAGATAAGATGCCGCGCAATTCAAACAAGCGTCATTGTCGCAACAGAGCCGCAGCCTGTTGCCTTCACGCAATCTTGGGTTTGAAGGGGGGCGCGGGCTTTTGTATGGCTGGCTTAAAATATCCCGTGGGACAGCAAATCATGCAAAAGTTTTCGATTCTGGCGCTTGTTTCGGTGCTTGCGCTGGCCGCCTGCCAGTCGCCCGGCGGCCAACAGCTTGGCCCCGACGGCCAGCCCCTGCCCGTCGCCTACAAGATCACCGGCCGCGAAGAGGCCCAGATTCCCGGCCGCGTTCTGGGACAGGTGAACGCGTTGCGTGCCAATGTCGGTGCGCCGGCCATGGTCCAGAACCCGATGCTGGACGCCGCCGCCAAGGCCCATGCCCGTGACATGTCGGCGCAGAACCGGGCCTGGCATTTCGGCTCGGACGGGTCCTCGCCGCTGGAACGGGTGCGCCGCCAAGGGTATTCGGGTCACCTGATCGGTGAGAATATCTCGGAAACCTATGAAAACGAGATCACCACGCTGAACGCCTGGATGCAGAACCGCGACACCCGCGACATCATCATGGATCCGCGCGCGACCGAACTCGGCATGGGGTGGTATCAGGAACCTTCGGGCAAGATCTGGTGGGTGATGGTCACCGGCGGCGCGGCCACCATGCCGCTGAACCCGGCGGGCGGCTATGGCATGGCTTTCGCCGCCAACTGATCGGGGCGTTTCCCGGCCTTTGCGGGGTGTTGACCCTCGCTGAGGTCGGGATCCGAACCGCGACGCCATCCCAGCAGGATATGCGAAAGCCCCGGGTTTCCGGGGCTTTTTGCATTTTGGGCTATGGTCTGCGGCACCCCGGCCGAAGTTCCGGGTCGGGATTTCCGGTCAGATCGCCGGTCCCGGTCTTGGGCCCGACTGCGGGGTCCGGCCGTAGGAGTGCCGAAACGCATGATGGTCGGGCCTGATGATCCGGCCTGACTGGCGGGCCGGATTCTGGGGCCGGATTGCGGGACAGAACCGCGATGCGGGATTGCCGGGCATGATCGCGGTGCTTGGCCGGCGCGCGACGAAATCACTTGGCGGGGCGGGGCAAAGGCCCCGCGCGCCCGTTCCGATGCGTGCCGCCAAGGCCGTCCGTCAGGGATAGATAAAGATCGGCACGCCCGGGCGCAGCATGGCAAAGATTTCCTCGATCTCTTCGTCCTTGACCGCGATGCAGCCTGCCGTCCAGTCGGGCCGGTTCAACGCCCGCCCTTCGGGGCCAAGGCCGTGGATAAAGATGTCGCCACCCGGGCGCAGGCCCATGCTCGCCGCCTCGGCCACGTCGCGGGCCGAGGGGTATGAGATCCCGACCGACAGGTGATAGCGGCTGTTGGGGTTGAAGCGGTCGATGAAATACACCCCCTCGGGGGTCTTGCCATCGCCTTCATACTGCTTGTCGCCGATGGGCTGCTTGCCCAGGTTGATGTCGTATTTCTTGAGCAGGGACTTGCCGCTGATCAGATAGAGCTTGCGCTCACCCTTTTTGACCACGATCTGGGTCACGGGCGGGCCGCTATAAGCTTTCATCTTGTTGGGTGTACTGCTGTCGCCGCTGCCACAGCTTGCCACCACGGCAATCGCCAAAATCGCGATCAATGCGCGTGCTGCCCGAATCATCACTGCCCTCTATGTGTGCTATGCACCTTGTTTTCCTAGGAAATACCACAGAGGTTAAATCTTCGCTAGCGTCGGCGAATTTCCGCCACGGTTTCGACATGCGGCGACCAGCGGAACTGATCGACGACAAAAAGGCGCACAATATCTAGGCCGCCTTCGGCAAGAATTCGCGCATCTCGTGCAAAAGTGACGGGATCGCAGCTGACCCATGCCAGGCGCGCCACCTGTGCGCGGGCGATTTCGCGGGCCTGGGCTTCGGCCCCGGCGCGGGGCGGGTCGATCACGATTGCGTCATGGCGCAGCTCGTCGGGCAGCAGCGGGCGGCGCGCAAGGTCGCGCGTCTCGGTCGTGATTCGGCGCAGGCCGGCGGTCTGTCGGGCGGCGGCGTCCAGCGCGGCCAGTGGTGCGGCCAACCCCTCGACGGCATGGATTTCGGCCTGTTCGGCCAGCGGCAGGGTGAATGTGCCGCAGCCCGCGAAAAGGTCCAGCACCCGCCCGGCGCCTCGCGTGATGTCACGCACGGCGGCGATCAGCGCCGCCTCGCCCTCGGGCGTGGCTTGCAGAAAGGCGCCCGGCGGGGGCACCACCCACGCGCGCCCCATGACCAGCGCCGGCGGACGGCGGGTGATGGTCCGGTCGCCCCAGCTGAGCCGGGCCAGATCGCCCTCGTCGGCCAGCGCGGCAAGACTTTGAAAAAGCTGGGAATCCATGGGCTTGCCGCCGGTCACCGCCACGTCCAGCCCGGCGGGGGTTTCGGTCACGGCAAGCGACATCTCACCCATGCGCGAGCCGCCGGCGACGACCAGACGCCGCAGAAACGGCAGCGCATCCTGAATCGCGGGGCGCAGCACCTGGCAATCGGCGATATCGGTGATCACCTCGGACGCGCGGGCGTGAAAGCCCAGCAGCGCGCCCTTTTTTGTCCGCCGTCCCGACAGGACCGCGCGTCTGCGCGAGCGCGGCGGCGAGACATGGATCCCGGCGATCGGCGCGGCCAGACCCTGTGCCTGCAAGGCCTGTTCGACCACGCCCACCTTCCAGCGGCGCAGGAATTCGTCCGAGCCGTGCATCAGCGAACAGCCCCCGCAGGCGCGGTAATGCGGACAGGCGGGGCGCACCCGGTCGGGCGACGGGCTCAGGATGCGCGGCGCGGCGATGCGGCCATCGGCGGCCTCGCCCTCGATCACCTCGCCGGGCAGGGTCAGGGCGGCCAGCGCGCGGGCATCCGCGGCCAAGGCCACGCCGTCGCCTTTCCGGCCCAGCCGTTCGACGGTCCATTGCGTCACTGGGCGGCCTCGGTGCTGTCGTCGGGGGTGCTGTCTTCGTCCTCGGTGCCCAGAAAGCCGCCCGATTGCCGGTTCCAATAGCGCGCATAGGTGCCGCCAAGGGCCAGCAATTCGGCATGGCTGCCCTGTTCGACGATGCGGCCATCCTGCATCACCACGATGCGGTCCAGCTCGGCGATGGTCGACAGGCGATGCGCGATGGCCAGCACGGTCTTGCCCCGCATGGCGCGGTGCAAGGCGTCCTGAACCTGGGCCTCGACCTCGCTGTCCAGGGCGCTTGTCGCCTCGTCCAGCACCAGGATCGGCGCATCCTTGAGCAGCGCGCGGGCCAAAGCGATGCGCTGACGTTGGCCGCCCGAAAGCTTGACCCCGCGTTCGCCCAGATGCGCGTCATAGCCGGTGCGCCCGGCATGATCGCGCAGGTTCAGGATGAAGTCATGCGCCTCGGCGGCGCGGGCGGCGGCGATGATCTCGTCCTCGGTCGCGTCGGGGCGGCCATAAAGGATATTGTCGCGGGCCGAGCGGTTGAACATCGCGGTTTCCTGGGTGACCATGGCGATATTGCGGCGCAGGCTTTCCTGGGTCACCGCGCGCAGGTCGTGGCCGTCGATGCTGAGCGCGCCGCGTTCCACGTCATAAAGCCGCAAAAGCAGCGACACCATGGTCGACTTTCCCGCGCCCGAGGCACCGACGATGCCCAGCTTTTCGCCCGGCGCGATATGCAGGTCCAGATCGCGGACGCCGCCCCCTTCGGTGCCATAGGCAAAGCTGACGCGGTCATAGTCGATGCGCCCCGCGACCCGGCCCAAGGCGATGGCGTCGGGCGCATCGGTCAGGGCGTGCGGCGGGGTCAGCGTTTTCATCCCGTCCTCGACCTCGCCGATCGAACCCCAGACGCTCATCAAGGCCATGCTGACAAAGCCGGTCATCTGCGCCAGCCGCATGGCGATGGCGCCGGTCGCGGCGATGTCGCCCGGCGTGGCCAGCCCCTGTCGCCACAAAAGGATCGCGCCGCCGACAAGGATCACCGGCAAGGCGCCGGCGACGATCATCAGCGACAGCCGGAACCAGGTGCTGACGCGGCCGAAATCCAGCGCGCGTTCGCGGAACCCGGCCATGGCGCCAAGGGCGGCGCGGTCCTCGTATTCGGCATGGGCGAAAAGCTTGACGGTCTTGATATTGGTGATGGTGTCGACGACCTGTCCGGTGATCAGCGCCCGCGCCGAGGCCCGGCTGGCCGAGCGGGTGCGGATGCGCGGCATGAAAAACCGGATCAGCAGGATATAGGCCACCAGCCAGACGATCAGCGCCACCGCGCCCCAGCCATCGACCGAAACCAGGAACGCCGCCGAACCGATCACCGAGGCCAGCGCAAAGGCCACCACATTCACGAATTCCGAGGCCACATCGGTGACCGCGCGGGCGGTCTGCATCTGTTTTTGGGCGATGCGGCCGGCAAAGTCGTTGTCAAAGAATGTGACCGCGTGCCCCATGGTCCAGCGATGCAGCCGCGACAGCACCAGAGGCAGGATATTGGGGCCGATGATGACGCTGGAACTGGCGGTGGAAAGGCCCACGATCGCCGGGCGGATCACCAGAAAGAACAGCACGAATCCCAGGATCAGCAGGCCCTGACGCGCCCAGATCTGATCGGGGGGCGTCGAGACGGCGGCATCGACCACCGCACCCAGAAGCACGGCCGAGGCCACATCCGCCACCCCCGCCAGCGCCGAGGTGAAGCTGGCAAATCCCAGGCCCCGCCACGCGCCCGACAGGCACCACAGGAAAAACGCCATGAGCTGCCGCGGCGGTGGCCCCTCGGCGGGGCGAAAGGCATCGATCATCCGGGCGAAATATTTATGCATCGGCCGGCCCCTTTTGGGTCCGTCCGGTGTCGTCCGGTCCCGCATCGGCCGCACCCGCGCCATCGCCAAGCGCGATGGCGCGCAACTGCGTTGTGGACAGGGTAAAGTCGCTGGCGATCCATGCCCGTTCGGCGCGGCGCAGCCCGGCCCCCAATGCCGGCCCATCCAGCATGGGCAGCAGATCGGCGGCGCTCAGCGGGAATTTCGCCGCCGCGCCGCGCGCAATCGCATGGCACCAGCCAAAGGCGGGGGATGTGCCCTGCGCGGTGCCGATCAGCACCGCCTGCGCGGCCACCGCGCGGCCAAAGCGATAGGCGGCCTCGGCCGGGCTCAGGCCCCGCGCCTGTGCGATCTGGCTCTGCATCCGCGCCTCTTCGCGCGACAGGCGCAGGGCGGTGGCGGCGTCATTCGCGCCCAGCAGCGCCAGCCGGCGCGGCCATTTGGGCAGGGCGCCGCTGCCGAAATCCTGTTCGGCCGCGATCAGCTCGGGCAGGTCCGAGGCATCGGCGCCCGGCAGCACCATGGGCAGAACGCCCGCCTCGGCCATCAGCGCCAGCGCATGGGACGGGTCGGGCGCGGCCAGAAGCTTGCGCATTTCATGGCCGATGCGTTCTTTCGAAATGCCGCTCAGGCCGCCGCGCAGTTCATGACAGGCGGCCAGCGCCTGCAATTCCGCCTCGCGGCCATACCATGCCAGAAAGCGGAAAAACCGCAGGATGCGCAGATAATCCTCGCGGATGCGGTCATGGGCATCGCCGACGAAACGCAGCTTGCGCGCCGCAAGATCGGGCAGCCCGCCGACCGGGTCCAGCACCGTGCCGTCGGCGGTGGCGTAAAGCGCGTTCATGGTGAAATCGCGGCGCCGGGCGTCCTCGGCCAGGTTGTCGGAATAGGCGACGACGGCGTGGCGGCCATCGGTTTCCACATCGCGGCGAAAGCTCGTGACCTCATAGCCCCGGCCATCGGCGATGACGGTGACGGTGCCATGGTCGATGCCGGTCGGCACCGTGCGCAGGCCCGCCGCCCCGGCAAGGCGGATGGTGTCGTCGGGCCGGGCCGAGGTGGCGATGTCGATATCGCTGACCGCTTCGCCCAACAGCAGGTTGCGCACCGCCCCGCCGACGATCAGCGCCTGCGCGCCCTCGGCCGAAAGCGCCGCCAGCACCCGCGCCAGCGCGGGATCGGGGGGCAGCGCGACCCGCGCGGGCGCGGGTGCCGGATGGGCGGGCGCGGGGGTCATGCCGAAAGCCTTGTCGCCAGCGAATGCAGGACGCGCGCGGTCGCACCCCAGATATAATAGGGACCATAGGGGGCGACGTAATAGTCGCGCCGCACGCCGCGCCAGAGCCGCCCCTCGATCCGATAGTTCCGGGGATCGGCGATGTGGGCATAGGGGACGGTAAAGACCTCTTCGACCTCGCCGGTCTCGGGGATGGGGGTAAAGGGGCCGTGGATCAGGGCCAGCACCGGGGTCATGGCAAAACCCGTGACGGTGCGATGGGGCGGCATGGTGCCCAGCACTTCGACCTGGGCGGGGTTCAGGCCGACCTCTTCGCGCGCCTCGCGCAGGGCGGCGGCGGCCTCATTGGCATCACCGGGATCGACCTTGCCGCCGGGCAGCGAGATCTGGCCCGGATGGTGGCGCAGGCTGCTTGCGCGTTTGGTCAGGATAAGCCGCCCGTCCCGGGCGTCGAATGCCGCCAGAACGCCCGCCGGGCGCAGGGTGGCCGGGGCCGGGGCCGGGGGATCGGGCTGAAAGTCGAAATCCGACGAAGGCCCCGGCGCGGTCGCCAGGGCCTCGATCAGGTTTTCGCGCAGGCCCCGCATCAGAGCGAGGCCCGGCTTTCGCCGGCCCCGCCCTTGGCCCCCTTGGCCGGCCCGGGAGGCAGCGGATTGCCATCGGCATCCACCGTCGCCTCATAGCCAAGGCTGTTCGGGTCGAATTCGTAATGCGCGCCGCAGAATTGGCAATCGGCGGTGACGATGCCGGCATCGGTGGTCATATGGGCGATGTCCTTGGCCGAATAGATGGCCAAGGTGCCGCGCACCCGGTCGGCATTGCACGAACAGCCGAATTCGACCGCCTGCCGCGCAAAGGAAACCGGCTCTTCCTCGTGGAAGAGACGAAAGACCAGATTGGGCAGCGGCAGCGCCGGATCGACCAGCTCCATCGCCTCGACCGTGGCCATCAGCGTGGTGGCGCGGGTCCAGTCCTCGGACTGGGCGCCTTGCAGGATGTCGGCGCTTTGCAGCGCGTCATCGCCGTCCTCGGCCGGGACCGGAAGGCTGGCGGCAGGCAGGGTTTGCAGCATGACGCCGCCGGCGCGCCATTGTTCCTGTGTCTGGCCCGGCGCGCGGGCACGCCCCACCGTCAGCTGGAACTGGGTCGGCAGCTGTTCGGACTGTTCGAAATAGGTCTGCGCGCAATCCGCCAGCGACCCGCCGGCCAGCGGCGTCATCCCCTGATAGGGGGTCGTGCCCTCGCCCTGATCGATCAGCACCGCAAAATAGCCCTGACCGAGCTGGTCAAAGGCCGGCACGTCCTCGGCCAGGCGCTCGGCGTCAAAGCTGGCCCAGGCGCGCAGGCGGGCGGGCGCGCCCTCGGCCTCCGGGGCATAGTAATCGGCGGCGATCGTGCGAATGGCGCCGTTGCCGCGCACCTGAAGCGACAGCTTCCAGCGCAGCTTGACGGTCTGGCCGATCAGCGCGGTCAGGGTCGAAAGCTCGGCCACCAGCGCGCTGACCGCGACGGGATAGTCGTGGCGCGACAGGATATGTTCAAGCGTCTGGCCCAGCCGCGCAATGCGGCCGCGCATGTCGGGGCCTTCGAGATGGAAGGGCAGCACGCTGTCGTCCCAGGAAATTTCCTTCGTATCGGTCATCATCGGTCCTTCGGAATGCGGATGCGCGGGCCGTGGCTGGCCGGGCGCCTTGGCATCAATATAGTTGTCACGCCGAAAACCCCAAGGGGGCAAAGCCGGGGGCGCTGTGGCCGCCTGTCCATTCGCCGTCGGAGCGATTGGACCGTCGCGATGGATATTTGGACATGAAAGACGCGACAGGTTTCCTTTGTTGACGGCCAAGGGTTCGGGGCGGTAACCGGGGCCAGCCCTTACCGCCCGATGATCGCTGGAGACCCCGCCATGAGCTTTGACCGTCGCATCAAGATCGCGCCCTCGATCCTGTCCGCGGATTTCGCCAATTTCGGGCAGGAATGCCGCGCCATCGAGGATCAGGGCGCGGATTGGGTACATGTCGATGTCATGGACGGGCATTTCGTCCCCAACATCACCTTTGGCCCCGCCATGTGCAAGGCCATCCGCCCGCATATCCGCGGGGTCATGGATGTGCATCTTATGATCGCGCCGGTCGATCCCTATATCCAGGCCTTTGCCGATGCCGGATCCGATGTGATCACCGCCCATGTCGAGGCCGGGCCGCATATCCACCGCACGCTTCAGGCCATTCGCGGGGCGGGGACCAAGGCCGGGCTGGCGCTGAACCCGGGCACGCCCGCCGAGGCCGCGCGGCCGCTTCTGGATGATGTCGATCTGATTTGTGTGATGACGGTCAATCCCGGTTTCGGCGGACAGAAATTCATCATGAGCCAGATCGAAAAGGTGCGCGAATTGCGCGCCATGATCGGCGACCGTCCCATCCATATCGAGATCGACGGCGGCGTCGATCCGGTGACCGCGCCGCTGGTCGCGGCGGCGGGGGCGGATGTGCTGGTCGCGGGATCGGCGGTGTTCCGGGGCGGATCGGCGTCCAACAGCGCCCCTTACGGCGCGAATATCCGCGCCATCCGCGAGGCCGCCGAGGCCGCGCTGCGGTGATCTGGCGCGGCGCCTCGGCGCTTGTGGGGGGGGTGGCGCGGCTGGCCGCGCCGCTTGCCGGGCCGGACTGGCGCGAGCGGCTTGCGCTGAGCGGGCCAGAGGTCGCGCCCGGCGGGATCTGGTTGCATGCGGCCAGCGTGGGCGAGCTGAATTCCGTGCGCGTGCTGGCCGAGGATCTGGCCCGGGATTTCCCGCTATGCGTGACCACCAACAGCCTGACCGGGCGCGACCTGGCGCGGCGCATCGGCTGGCCTTGCGCGCTTGCGCCGCTGGACGTGCCGCAGGCGGTGGCGCGGTTTCTGGACCGGGTGCGGCCCGCCGTCATGGTCACCGTTGAAAACGAGCTTTGGCCCAACCGTTCGCGCATGACCCATGCGCGCGGCGTCGCGCAGGTGGTGCTGGGCGCGCGGATGTCGGCGCGTTCGGCCGCCCGCTGGGCGCGGATGCCGGGCCTGATCGGGCCGATGCTAGGGCGGATCGCGGCGCTTTCGGCACAGGATCCCCTGAGCGAGGCGCGGCTTTTGGCGCTGGGTCTGCCGCAAACGGCGCTGACGCCGCCATTGAACCTGAAGCTTCTGGCCCCGGCGCGGGTCCGGCCCGGTGAGGACGGTCCCGGGCGCGCCCTGACCGTGCTGGCGGCATCCACCCATGAGGGCGAGGATGCGGTGATGCTGGACGCCTGGCTGGCGGCGCGCGCGGTCGCGCCGGGGCTGCGGCTGATCCTTGCGCCGCGCCATCCCGAACGCGGCGATGCGGTGGCCGGGCTGATCGCGGCGCGCGGGCTGGATTTCGCGCGGCGCAGCCGGGGCGGCGGGCCAGATGCGCCGATCCTCCTAGCCGATACGCTGGGCGAAATGGCGCAGTGGTATGCCGCCGCCGGGATCTGTGTCACCGGCGGTTCATTCGCCGATCATGGCGGCCATACCCCGTGGGAGCCGGCGGCATGGCGCTGTGCCATCCTGCATGGACCGCATGTCGCCAATCAGGCCGGCGATTACGCCGATCTGGACGCGGCCGGCGCGGCGCTGGCCTGTGACGCGGCCGATCTGCCGCAGGTTCTGGGCGCGCTGGTCGGGGATCCGGCGCGGGCGCGCGAGATGGGCTTTGCGGCGCGCAAGCTTTTGCTGGCACGGGCCGGCGATCCCGCCCCCCTGATCGCGCGCATTCGGGCGCTGGCCGGGGCCGGGCTTGCGCAATCCGCCGCGCACCCCGATATCTAAGAGGAAAGGGGCCGTTATGATCCGCTATTCTCTGCGCTGCGAGCAAGGCCATGAATTCGATGGCTGGTTCCGGTCCTCGGACGGGTTCGAGACGATGCGTGCGGCGGGTCAGGTCGGCTGCACCATCTGCGGTTCGGTCCGGGTCGAAAAGGCGCTGATGGCGCCGCGTGTCGCCCATGGCGACGGCGACAGCCCGGCGGATCTGCACAGCCCCCGCGACCCGCGCGAGGCGGCCTTGGACCAGCTGCGCCAGCATGTCGAGGCGAATTCGGATTATGTCGGCATGTCCTTTGCCGCCGAGGCCCGCGCCATGCATGAAGGCGACACGCCCGAGCGCGCGATCCATGGCGAGGCCCGGCTTGAGGATGCCAAGAAGCTGATCGAGGACGGGATCCCGGTCGCGCCCCTGCCGTTCCGGTCGCGGCGTCGGGCGAACTAGCCCGGCGGCCTGTCGGGCCGTCAGGCGAGCGCCGCGTCAGGCGGGCGCGTGTTCGCCGTCGATCAGGATCATGATACGCCCCTGTGAACAGCGCTCGACCCGGGCGGTGACGCCGTAAACCTGGGCCAGAAGGGCGGGGGTCAGCACCTCGTCAGGGCGGCCGCTGGCATGGGTGTGCCCGCCATGCATCAATACGATGCGGTCGGCCCATTGCGCCGCCAGCCCCAGATCGTGCAGCACGGCGACGACGATGCGCCCTTCGCCCGCCAGACGGCGCAATTCGGACAAAAGCCGCACCTGCCGCGCCATGTCCAGCGCGCTGGTCGGCTCGTCCAACAGCAAAAGGCGGGGATCGCGGACGATGGCCTGCGCCAGGCTGACCATCTGGCGCTGTCCGCCCGAAAGCGCGCTCAGCGGTTCCAGCGCCAGCGCCGCGATGCCCAGCTTTTCCATGACCGCCATGGCTGTCGCATCGGCCTGACGGGCCGGGATGGTGCCTCCCGCCCGCAGCGCCGCGACGACGCTTTCCAGCGCCACCAGCGATGAGCCGGCCGGCAGCGTCTGGGGCATGAAGCCCACCGCGTGGGCGCGCGTCTGTGCCGGCATCCGCGCCAGATCGGCGCCGTCCAGCAGCACCTGCCCGCGATAGGGTTGCAGCTGGGCGATGGCGCGCAAAAGCGTCGATTTCCCGGCCGCGTTGGGGCCGGCCAGCACCGTCACCTCGCCCGGGCGCAATGGCGGCAGGTCCAGCCCGTCCAGCACGCCGCGCCGGCCGTAACGGACGGTGATGCCCTTTGCCTCAAGGCCCCGGACCTTGGGATCCTGCGCGCCCGCCCCCCGCATCAGCGCCGCCTGCCGCGCAGGATCAGCGCGAAAAAAATCGGCAACCCGATCAGCGAGGTCACCAGCCCCACCGGCAAAAGCACCCCCGGCACCAGCGTTTTCGACAGCGTCGAGGCAAGCGACATCACCAGCGCCCCCGTGAGCAGGCTGGCGGGCAGAAAGACGCGGTGATTTTCGCCCACCAGCATACGCGCGATATGTGGCCCCGCCAGCCCGACAAAGCCGATCACCCCCACCATCGACACGGCGGCGGCGGCCAACAGGCTGACCCTGAGCAGCGTCCAGCGCCGCAGTGCCGTCACATCGACGCCAAAGCTGCGGGCCTGATCCTCGCCCAGCCGCAGCGCGGTCAGCCGCCAGGCGGCGCGGAACGAAAACGGCACCGTCAGCACCAGCACCGCCGCGATCATCGCCACGCCCGGCCATTGCACCGAAGCCAGGCTGCCCATGGTCCAGAACACCAGCTGTTGCAGCGCATCGGCCGAGGCCACGAATTGCACCAGCGACAGCAAGGCGGCGGCGGTGAAATTCAGCGCGACACCGAACAGGATCAGCACTTCGGGGCCGCCGCCGCGGATGCGGCCCAAAACTTGCAGCAGCCCCAGCGCGCCAAGCGCGAACAGGAATGCATTGGCCGACACGCTCCAGACCGGCGGCAGGCCGGGCAGCGTCAGGCCCAGCACGATCGCCACCGCCGCCCCCAGCGCCGCCGATGACGACACGCCCAGCGTGAAGGGCTCGGCCAGCGGGTTTTCCAGCACGGTCTGCATTTCCGCCCCCGCCAGCGCCAGCGCCGCCCCGACCAGAAGCGCCATCACCGCCACCGGCAGACGCACCTGCCAGACGATCACACTGGTGCCCAGATCGACCGGCCCGCCGGTCAGCGCAGCCAGCGTCCGCGCCAGCGGCAGGCCGGCGGGACCCGTCACCAGATCCAGCACCAGCGCCGCCAGCGCCCCCAGTCCCAACACCCCGACAAGCAGGGCGTTGCGCCGGTTCTGGCGGTGATAGGTGGCAAGAATCGGCGCGGTCATCTTGCGGGCGTCACCCACCAGATGCCCGGCACCGTCACCGGCGAGAAGCGGGCATTGATCTGGGCCATGGTGGCATCGGGATCGACATCGGCAAACAGGTCCGGGTGAAAGCTCTTGGCCAGATATTCGATCAGCGCGATATGGGCGGGGGAATCGTTGAACATGTGCCAGATGCCGGCGGCGCGCCCCTCGCGCACGGCGCGCAGCGCGGAAAAGCCGGGGGCGGCGATCATCGTCTGAAAGCTTGCCTGCGCGGTTTCGGCATCGACGCCCGACCCAAGCACCAGCCCGCCGCGCTGTGCCATATGCGTGCCGCCGGTCGCGACATAGAAATCGGGATCGGCGCCGATCAGATATTCAAGGCTGACATTGCCCTGCATGGTGCCGACGGTCTCGGCGCCGATATTCTGTCCGCCGGCCGTAGTGATAAAGTCGTGAAAGACGCCGTTGCCGACCGTCGCGCAACAGCCCGTGGGCGCGGCATGGACGTGAAAAAACACCCTTGGCCGGGCAATGCCCGGATCGGCCAGCCGGCTGCGGATGCGGTTCAGGCGGGTTTCATAGAATTGGGCGAATTCCTCGGCCCGGGTCTCGGCGCCGGTCAGCTTGCCCAGAATGCGCAGGCTGGGGATCGAATTTTCCTGTGGATGCGAAAAGAAATCGACATAGGCAATGGGGATGCCGGCGGCCTCGATCTGGCGGGCGGCGATCTGGGTGGCGCCGTCGTTCTGATCGATCAGCGTCAGCACCACCAGATCGGGATGCAGCGCGATGATCGCCTCGGCCGAGATGCCGCGATTTCCCGCGCCCACCGGCACGATCTGGTCGATGGCCGGGAATTTCCGGCGATAGGCCGCAAGCGTCGGCGCGTCCAGCGCGCGCGCCTGCCGCCAGCCCGAAACCAGCGCCACCGGATCGTCATGGATCAGGCCCAGCACCGTCAGATGCCGCGCCTCGCCCAGAACGATATGCCGGGCCGGTGCGGGCAGGGTGACCTCGCGGCCCAGAATATCGGTCACGGTGACATCGGCCCGCGCGGCACCAAGGCCTGCGATCAGAACCAGCGCGGTCAGCAGCGCTTGCAGGATACGGGGCAAGGGGATGGGCATCGGCAACTCCTTGAAGCCGGGCGCGGGGGCGGCTTCGATCCGGCGCAACCTATATTCCTGACACGGCTTGTCAACTAATCACGGCGCGGGCAAGAAGGGGGAACACGGCATTGGGGTGGGACAGGATGACGCGTCAGGGCAAGGTCGGGCCGGATCACGCCGCCGAAGAGGCGGCGCTGCGTCTGTTTCAGACGGGGGCCGTCACGCATGAGCTGTCCCAGAAGGTGGTGGCCGAGGGGCCGGGGCACCGGCTTTTTGTCGCGACGCCCAAGGGGCCGGCGCCGGCGCGGGGCTGGCCGGTTCTTTACATGCTGGACGGCAATGCCGCCTTTGATTTCCTGACGCCCGGCGATCTGGCCATGGCGCCGGGACTGGCCATTGTCGGCATCGGCTATGACACCGACCGACAGTTCGCGCGGGAACGGCGGACCCTGGATTTCACTGCACCGGATGGGCTGGGTGACGGGCTGCGGCCCGATCATGTGCATCCCGGCCGCATGGCGGGCGGGGCCGCGATCTTTCACGACCGCCTTGTCGGCCCGCTGCGCGCGGCGGCCGAGGCTGGGCTGTCTGTCGATCCCGCCCGTCGCACGCTTTGGGGGCACAGTTTCGGTGGGCTTTTCACGCTATATGCATTGCTGGCGCGGCCCGGTGGATTTGCGCGCTATGCCGCGATCAGCCCCTCGATCTGGTGGGACGAGGCGCTGATCAACCGCATCGCGCGGGATGCCCGGCCGGCCTCGGTGCCGCTGTTGATGGCGCTGGGTGACCGGGAAAAGCGTTCCGGCAGCGATGGCCCGCCGCCCGATGGACCGGCCCCCGCCACAATGCAGTTCATCGAAACGCTGCGCCGGCATCCCGGCCACCGGGCACAGGTGCATGTCCTGCCCGGTCATGCCCATATCCAGACGCTTGCCGGTTCCTTCCCGCTGGTGCTGCCCTTTGCTGGCGCCTGAGCGCGTCAACCCGATCTTAACGGAAACCGTTCATCCTTGATTCGGTAACGGAGGGTGACGATGGTCTTTGCCGGATATGCCCTGATCCTGTCATGGGCCGCCTTGTGCGGATGGGGCGCCATTGAGGTGCAAAACGGGATGTCGGGCCCGTATCTCTTGTCGGGGGGATGGCCCGGATTTGCGGGGGAAACCGCGCGGGCGGAGGAAATTCATCTGGGCATCAGCTGGCTTGTCGGCGGGTTGGCCTGTGGGGTTTTCATGCTGGCCTTTCCGACGCTGGGGCCGCCGGGCTGGCGATTGCGCGGCGGGTGGCGGTGACCGGCATTTGCGGGTCGATTGCCTGTGCCGGTCGGGTGGGCCGGGCGGGCCGGATCCCCGGCCTAGCCCTGCGCCATGCGCCGCAGAAGTTCGGGCGCGATCAGGGATGACGCCTCGGCCGAGGTCATGTCGGCATGCCGCAGCGGCAGGTCGATCACCTCAAGCCGGGCGGCATAGGGTTGCCACATGGCCGGGCTGAGCGCCGTGCCCTGATGGTCGCGGGCGGCACGGAAATGCACCAGCTTGCCGTCAAAGCGGCTGTGGTGGTGGCCGCGAATCAGGCGATTGGTGCCGGTCACGGTGCGCACCACCCCGTCCAGCACCCGCGTCGGCAGCGCGCCCAGTGCGCTGTCGCCACGGCGCAGGAATTCGACCACGGCATCGCGCGTGTCCAGATCGCGATGGGCATCGGGATCATAACCGGCAATGGCCAGAAGCGCGCGCAGCGCGGTCACCGGATCGGGTTCGGGTTCGTCGCGCCAGGCGTCGCTGGGATAGCTGTCGAACAGGGCGACGGTTCCGATCCGGCGCCCCGCATCCACAAGCTGCACCGCCATTTCCTGGGCCAGAATGCCGCCCACCGACCAGCCGGCAAGATGGACCGGCCCCTGCGGCGCAAGATCGTTCAGCCGCCGCACATAGTCGCGGGCCAGCGCGCCAAGGCTGTCGGGCATCGCCGCATTGGGGTCCAGCCCGGGATGTTGCAGGCCGTAAACCCGGCGCGCGGGCGCGATCCGCCGCGCCAGCATGCGATAACCCCAGGCCAGCCCGCCCGCCGGGTGGATGACGAAAAGCGGCGGTTCGGCCGGGTCGCCATCCGCCAGCAGGATCGCCGGACCCAGCCCGTCATCGCGCGGCGCCCGTGCATCCAGCGCCTGCGCCAGCGCGGCCAGAACCGGCTGTTCAAAGATGGTGCCCAGCCCGGGATCGCGGCCGGTTTCGGTCTCGATCGCCTGCGCCAGCCGCACGGCAGAGAGCGAGTCGCCGCCAAGGGCAAAGAAATCGGCCTCGGCCGGGGCGGGGGCGGAAAGGTGCAGGATCCTGGCGTAAAGCCGTGCCAGCAGGGTCTCGGTCGGCGTATCCGCCGCGCGTCCCGTGGCCAGAAACTCTGGCTCGGGCAGGGCCTTGCGGTCCAGCTTGCCATTCGCGGTGACGGGCAGCGCCGGCAGGGCCACCTCGGCCGAGGGGACCATATAGGCCGGCAGGCGCGCGGCAAGATGTTCGGTCAACAGGCCGGCGCGCCAGCCGTCGCCCGGTACAATATAGGCCACCAGCCGCTTGTCGCCGGCATGATCCTCGCGCGCGACGACGACGGTTTCGCGGGCCAGACCGCTGGCCATGATCGTAGCCTCGATTTCGCCAAGCTCGACGCGCAGGCCACGGATCTTGACCTGATGATCCGAGCGGCCAAGATAGGTCACCGCCCCGTCGCCACCAAGCCGCGCCAGATCGCCGGTCGCGTAAAGGCGGCCCGAGGGGCCGGTAACGAAACGCTCGGCCGTCAGGTCGGGCCGGCCCAGATAGCCGCGCGCGAGCTGTACCCCGCCCAGATACAGGTTGCCCGCCAGTCCCGGCGGCAGCGGGCGCATGCGGTCGTCCAGCACCTCAAGCGTGGTGTTCCAGACCGGAAAACCGATGGGGACCGGGTTCGATGTGTCCGCCGCCGTGGCGGGCCAATAGCTGACATCGACGGCGGCCTCGGTCGGGCCATAAAGATTGTGCAGCTCGGCCCGGATGCGGGCGTGGAAACGGTCGCGCTGATCCGCGGTCAGTTCCTCGCCGGAACAAAAGACGCGGCGCAGCGACAGCCCGTCCGAGGCCGGCGCCGCCAGAAAGGCCGACAGCATCGACGGCACGAAATGCAGCGTGGTGATGGCGCGGTCGCGGATCAGTCGCGCGATCCGGGCGGGATCGCGATGCGCGCCGGGCGGCGCCAGCACCAGCTCGGCCCCGGTGAGCATCGGCAAAAAGAATTCCCACACCGAAACGTCAAATGTCGCGGGCGTCTTTTGCAGGATGCGGTCGGACGGCCCGATACCGTAATGCGCCCGCATCCAGAGCAGGCGGTTGACGATGGCGCGATGCTCGACCGCCACCCCCTTGGGCGCGCCGGTCGATCCCGAGGTAAAGATCACATAAGCCAGATCGCCCGGCCCGGGGCGGGCGGCCGGGCGCCCCTCATCGGGCCAGTCGGGCGGCGTCAACAGGCTGCTTTCCGGCGGAAACAGTCCTGCCAGATCGGGCGTGGTCAGAACCGCCACGGGGTCGGCCTGCGCGAGGATGGCGGCGATCCGTTCGGGCGGGTGGTCGGGATCCAGGGGCAGATAGGCCGCTCCGGCGCGCAAGCAGGCCAGCAGGGCGATGGGCAATTCGGCCGAGCGTTCCATCGCCACCGCCACGATCCGGTCCGGTGCCGCGCCAAGACGTTCCAGCCGCGCCGCCAGTGCCGCGCTGCGCCGGTCAAGCTGGGCAAAGCTCAGCGTGGTGTCGCCAAAGCTCAGCGCCGGGGCGTCGGGGGTCGCGGTCAGCTGTGCCTCGATCAGCGCGGTCAGGGTGGTGTCGGGAATGTCGTGGCGGGCCGCGCGGGCGCGGTCACCGGCGGCGGCGATTTCGGCGGGGCTGGCGGTGGGGATATCGGCCAGCCGCTCGGCGGCCAGCGCGGCGCCGAGAAACGCGATCAGGCGGTCGCCATGGGCCCGCGTTTCGGCCCGTGAATACAGCGCGGGATTGGCGTCGACCTCGAAGATGATGCCGGCATCGGGATCGCCGCGAAAGGTCAGCGTCAGATCGTCGACCGCGCCAGCGCCAAGAATATGCAGTCGGCAATCAAGGCCCGGAAAATGCGGCGGCTTGTCAAAGGGTTGCACATTCACGATCGGGCCGTATAGCCGCCGGGTGCCGCCCACCAGCCCCAGTTCCCGGCGCAAGAGCTCGCTGCGGTAAAGACCGCGGCGGCGGCCCTGCGCCATGCGCCGCGACTGTGCGGCCAACCATTCGGGCAGGGGCGCGTCCTCATCGGGGTCGATGCGAAAGGGCAGGACATTCATGGCCATGCAGGGCAGGTTCGCGATCTTGCGTCCCATCCGCGCCATGAATGGCAGGCCGATCACCGCCGCGCCGCCGGTCCAGCGCGCCAGATAGGCACCGCAGAGCGCGGCCAGCACATCGGGCCAGCCAAGCGCGTGGCGACCGCAATATCCGGCC
The DNA here is from genome assembly GCF_042648425.1 of Paracoccus mangrovi. Taxonomy (NCBI): domain Bacteria; kingdom Pseudomonadati; phylum Pseudomonadota; class Alphaproteobacteria; order Rhodobacterales; family Paracoccaceae; genus Paracoccus; species Paracoccus mangrovi. The sequence goes on from NZ_JBHRXJ010000004.1 coordinate 114,988, forward strand.
AGCGCGCTCCGCAGATCCACGGACAACGCGCAGCTGTCGCGCAGAAAGTCGTGCCCGCTGAGCGCGCGGCCCGGCGCGGGGCCGGTGACCTCGGGCAGGTCGGCCAGTTCCGCGTGCCACCAGTCGCGATCCGCCGCGCGGCGGGGCGAGGCGCGATAGGCCGCATCCTCATCCCCGGCAAGCGACAGCGCGCCAAAGGCCTCGGGCGCCGGCGCGCCATCCGTCAGCGCGGCATAATGCGCGGCGATGCGGTTCGTCACCAGCACCATGCCATAGCCGTCAATGGCAAGATGGTGGATGCGTTCGTAAAGCAGGTGATGCTCGGGCCCCAGCACGAACAGGATAAAGGTCGCGGCGGCGTTTTCGGCAAGGTTCAGGGGGCGCTGGCTGTCGGCCTGCATCTGGGCCAGGGCCTGTGCCCGGGCGTCGGGCTGGGCCGAGAGATCGGCAAAGCCCAGCATCGGCGGCAGGCCCGGCGCCTGCCGGGGGCCGCTGCCCGGATCGGCAAAGCGCAGGGACAGGGCCGGCGCCTCGGAGATGGTGCGCGTCACCGCCTGGGCCAGCGCGTTGCGGTCGAGAGGCCCCAGAAGTTCCAGATACTGTCCGGTGTTCAGGATCGGGTTCGCGGGGTCCAGCGCCTGCGCGTACCAAAGCCCCTCTTGCGCCTCGGTCAGGGGGGCGGCGTCTTGCAGCGCGCCGGCCGGCGAGGCAAAGCTGAAGGGCAAAGAGGGGCTGGACATAGGGACAGTTCCGCTGACGGCCATGTTATCGGGGTGCCATGCTTTGCAAACGCTGTGGCTGCGGGTCTTGCCCGGGTCGAGACCGGGGCATAATGATGCAGGGCGTTTTAGTCAACTTTTCCGCGGCTCCATGCCGACCCATCCCAGCCCGGCTTCAGGAGCAACATGTCCCAAGATCATCCCCGGGTCCGGCTGTCCCTTTATGATACGCCCTTGCGTTACGGTCTTGTCACGCGGTTTCTGCATTGGTCGATCGCGGTGCTGATGCTGTGGCAATTCGCCGGCATGACGCTCAAGCTGGTGCTGGGCCGGGTGCCGGTGGCGGCGTTTTTCGTTGGCACGCATCAGAAGGTGGGACTGATCCTTTTCGGGCTGATCGTGCTGCGCCTGATCTGGGCGGGGCTGAACCGGCACCGGCGCCCCGATCATGGCGGCGGGATGCGGGGGCTTGCGGCGCGGCTGGGGCATCTGGCGCTGTATCTGGCGATGCTGATCGTGCCGGGGGCCGCGTTGCTCAGGGCCTATGGCTCGGACAAGGTCTTTGCGCCCTTTGGCGTCGCGATCTTTCCCGCGCAAGAGCCGCCGATCGGCTGGATGGTCACATTGGGCGACCTGCTGCATGGCGAGGGCGCGTGGCTGTTATTGGCGCTGATTGCCGGGCATGTGGCGATGGTCGGCCTGCACGAAGGCATGTGGCGCGACGGCACGCTGGCGCGGATGGCCGGGCGGCCGCGGCGCGATCCCTGAACGCCGAGCTTTTTCGTTGATCGCGGCGCGCGGCGGTGTCACCATTCCGACATGATGAACCTGCCCTTTGGCCTGCCCCCGGACCATGACCGCGTTGCCTTTGACCGGGCCGAGCTGGGCATTATCCTTTCGGTTTATGGCCGCATGGTCGCGGCGGGGGAATGGCGCGACTATGCCATGTCCTTTCTGCGCGATGCGGCGGTTTTTTCGGTGTTCCGCCATGCCGCCGAACATCCGCTCTATCGCATCGAAAAACGGCCCCGGCTGCGCGCGGCGCAGGGGCAATATGCGGTGATCGGCATGGATGGGCGGATCCTCAAGCGCGGGCACGATCTGGCGGTCGTGCTGCGTGTGCTTGAGAAAAAGCTGATCCGCCCGGTTGACTGACCGCGTCGATTTGCCGCGCGCTCAGTCGGGCTTGATCTTGACCGCCGTGCCCTTGGCAAAGGATTCGAGCCGCCCCTTGGCCGCGTCCTGGGTGTTGACGATGCCGGCCAGCGTCGCCTCGGCATAGGCGGCATCCAGCCCGGACATGTTCTGCATGTGCGAAATGCCCGAGCAGATGGCGAAATTCGACAAGGGCGTGTTCCGGGCACAGGCGCGGGCCAGTTCATAGGCCTTGGCCTCGCTGTCGGGGACGCGGTATTGCGCCATGCCCACGGCCACCGCCTCGTCCCCGGAATAAAGCCGCCCGGTTAACATCATGTCGATCATCCGCGCCTTGCCGATCAGCTGCGGCACCCGGATCGTGGCGCCGCCGCCGGTGAACAGGCCGCGCTGTCCCTCGGGCAGGCCGAAATAGGTGGTTTCGTCCATGACCCGGATATGGACCGAGGATGCCAGTTCCAGCCCGCCGCCGACGACCGCGCCCCTGAGCGCGGCGATGACCGGGATGCCGCCATATTCGATCTTGTTGAACGCCTCGTGCCAGCGCAGGCAGATGCGCATGAACTCGGCGGGGCTGCGCTCGGACTGGCCATGTTCGACAAGGTCGAGCCCGGCGCAGAAATGCGGCCCCTCGGCGCGCAGGACGACCGCGCGCGCGCCCGATACCGGCAGCGCCGAGAACAGCGCCACCAGTTCCTCGATGGTGGCTGCGTTCAGGGCGTTGCGTTTCGCGGGGCGGTTCAGGGTGACGGTGGCGATGCCTTCGGCGTCAATGTCGCAAAGCAGGTGCTCAAGCCGGAGGTCGGCGATATCGGGCATGGCGGTCAGCCTTTCGTGATCCAGTGAATGACGGCGGGGACGGTGGCGATGCTGGCCGCCGTCGAAATCAGAATCGCGGCCGAAACGCGATGCGCCGCGACCCCGAAATGCTGGGCAAGGATATAGACATTGCCGGCGACCGGCAGGCTGGCCGCCGCGATCATCACCCCCGCCGCATAGGGTTCGAGCCCAAAGATCAACAGCGCGGTCGCCGCCACCAGCAGCGGATGCAGCACCAGCTTGGCGGTGCTGAGCCAGATCGCCGGGCCCAGCCGCTCGGCCGAGCGTTCGGCAAGGCTTGCGCCGATGGCGAACAGCGCGCCGGGTGTGGCGGCCGCGCCCAGAAGCGCCAGAAATTCACCCAAGGGCGCGGGCATGGGGATATGCAGCTTGGCCCAGATCAGCCCCGCCACCATCGACACGATCATCGGATTGGCGACAATGCCACGCGCCAGCGGAATGAGCGTGGACAGCGTGATCCGCCCCTGTCGCGCCACGGTGATCAACAGCGTGACCAGCGTCGAAAATACCACAAGATCGATGGTCAGCACCATCAGCACCGGCCCGATCGCCGCCGGCCCCAACAGCACCACCAGCATCGGCACGCCCAGAAAGCCGGTATTGCCGGTCATCGCGACATGGGCCTCCATCGCGGCCTGATCCAGCGGCAGGCGCCGCCATTTCGCCACCGCGAATGCCAGCGCCCAAAGCGCCAGCGAGCCGGTCAGATAGGCCAGCACGAAACCCGGATCGAACAATTCGTCGATGTCCAGCGTGGCGGCGAAACGAAACAGCATCGCCGAAAGCGCGAAATAGAACACGAATTTCGTCAGCCAGGCGGTGGCCTGTGCGGGGAAAAACCCGGTCTTGCCCGCCAGCCAGCCGGTGCCGATCAGCAAAAAGAACGGCAGCGTCTTTAGGAATATCTCAAGCATCGGGGCCGCGCTGGACGGTGTATTCGACCTCGCCCGGGGCGGCTTCGCGGGTCGCGATCAGAACATGCCCGGCTTCGGCGCAGAAATGCGGCACGTCGATCATCGCCGCGCGATCCGTCGCGATCAGCGTGACACAGGCCCCCGGCGGCAGCGCCAAAAGCGACTTGCGCAGGCGCAGGACCGGCAGCGGGCAAAGCAGTCCGCGCGCGTCGATCCGCCCCGTCATGCCGCGCGCCGGGTCTTTGCGCGGCACCAGTCAAGCACGGTTTCCGGGCGCAGGGCCTCGGCCAGATCGCCGGCGAATTCGTGAAAGCCGGGCAATTGGTCCACGGGCACCGACAAGAGCACCGGGATATCGCGGGCCAGAGCCTCGGCGATGAAATCGCGAAAGCCGCGGCCATAGGATTCCTGTTTGCCGAACTTGTTCACGATGACCAGATCGGCGCCCCGCGCCAGCACCGCCTCGGCCCGGGCGACGGCCTGTTGCAGCGCGCCGCTGTCCAGCCGGCAGGCGGTCGCATGCGGTCCCAGCGATTGCGAGATGCGGATCGCCGGCCCCGAATCGCCCAGAATCCGAAGATCCATGTCGCAATCATGGCCGGGACCGCGATCCAGATTGTCCTGCACCGCGCCGGCCAGTTTCAGCCCTTGTGCGGCAAGCGTGTCGGCCGTGCCGGCCAAAAGCCGGTCGGCGGCGCCCGCGATATCGTTGACGGTGACAAAGCCCAGCATCATTCCCCCTTGGCCGAGGACCAGAATAGTCGCGGCGGCGGCGGGTGCAACACGATGCGCCCGCCATCGCGCCCCTATTGCGTGGCGGCATCCGTTTGCGCCAATGGCCCATAGAGGATCAGCGCCGGATGCGGGCTTGGCCCCTCGGCCGCCAGCAGCTTGGCCAGTTCGGCGACGGTCGTGCGGATCAGACGCTGATGCGGGTGGCCGACGGCCTCGGCCAAAAGGGCGGGGGTGTCCGGCGGCAGGCCATGTTCGATCAGCGACGCGGCCATGGCCGGGAATGTCCGCTGCCCCATAAAGACCACGGTCGTGGCGTGATCGTCGGCCAGCGCCGCCCAGTTCTGATCGGCGGGAAGGCCCCCGGTCACATCGGCGCCGGTGACGAATTGCAGCCGTCGCGCCGTCAGCCGCCGGGTCAGCGGCAGCCCCGCCACCGCCGCCGCCGCCATGGCCGAGGGCACGCCGGGCACGATCTCATAGCCGATCCCGGCCTCGCGCAGCGCGGTCAGTTCCTCCTCCAGCCGCCCGAACAGGCCCGAATCGCCGGATTTCAGCCGCACCACATGGCGGCCCGCCCGCGCATGTTCGACCAATAGTGCATTGACGCTTTCCTGCTTGGCCGAGGGGCGGCCGGCGCGCTTTCCGACCGCGATCAGCTCGGCCTGCGGCCCGGCCTGTTCCAGCACCGGCCCCGAGGCCAGATCGTCATAAAGCACCACATCCGCCGCCTGCAGCCGCCGGATGGCGCGCATGGTCAAAAGCTCGGGATCGCCGGGACCCGATGAAACGAAACTGACCATGCCCTTCATATCCTGCATCCTTTCGCGATGCGGCAATTTCCATGCCTTGGCAAGCCCCCGCGCGGTCGCTGCTTGCCGCCCCGCCGCGCATTTGCGATAGAGGACACAACCGAACCGGGGGACCCAAATTCATGTTCCGTGCCCGCCATCTTTTGGGGATCGAGCCGCTTCATCCCGTTGAAATCACCACGCTTCTTGATCTGGCCGAAACCTATGTCGACCTGAACCGGCGTACGGTCAAGCATTCCGACGCCTTGGAGGGCATGACCCAGATCAACATGTTCTTCGAAAATTCGACCCGCACCCAGTCCAGTTTCGAACTGGCCGGCAAGCGGCTGGGCGCGGATGTGATGAACATGTCGATGCAGACCAGCAGCGTGAAAAAGGGCGAAACCCTAATCGACACCGCGCTGACGCTGAACGCCATGCATCCCGACCTGCTGGTGGTGCGCCATCCCGAATCCGGGGCGGTCGATCTTTTGGCGCAAAAGGTGAATTGCGCCGTCATCAATGCCGGCGACGGCCGCCACGAACATCCGACGCAGGCCCTGCTGGACGGGCTGACCATCCGCCGCGCCAAGGGGCGTCTGCACCGCCTGACCGTGGCGATCTGCGGCGATATCGCCCATAGCCGGGTCGCGCGCTCGAACCTGTTTCTGCTGGGCAAGATGGAAAACCGGCTGCGCCTTGTCGGGCCGGCGACCCTGATGCCCGCCGGTGCGCGCGACTGGGGCTGCGAGGTCTATGAGGACATGCACGAAGGCCTCAAAGGGGCCGATGTGGTGATGATGCTGCGCCTGCAAAAGGAACGTATGGATGGCGGGTTCATCCCGTCCGAGCGGGAATATTACCACCGCTGGGGGCTGGATGCCGAAAAGCTGGCCCTGGCCGCGCCCGATGCCATCGTCATGCATCCCGGTCCGATGAATCGCGGCGTCGAAATCGACGGCACCATCGCCGACGACATCAACCGGTCCGTCATTCAGGATCAGGTCGAAATGGGTGTCGCCGTGCGCATGGCCGCGATGGATCTTCTGGCGCGCAATCTGCGCGCCGAACGCGGCGCCAAAGCCTCGGAGATGATGGCATGATCACGCATTTCCAGAACGCCCGCCTGATCGACCCCGAAGCGCTGACCGACGAACCGGGCAGCCTGACCATCCGCGACGGACGCATCGAGGCTGTGGGCGCCGAGGCCCCCGAGGGCGCCGAACTGATCGATTGCGGCGGCAAATGCCTTGCCCCCGGGCTGATCGACTGGGGTGTCAAGATCGGCGAGCCGGGCGAACGCCACAAGGAAAGCTTTCGCAGCGCCGGCCTTGCCGCCGCCGCCGGGGGGGTGACGACGATCGTTGCGCGCCCCGACACGCAGCCGCCCATCGACACCCCGGAATCGCTGGAATTCGCCACCCGACGCGCCGCCGATGCGCCGGTCAATATCCGCCACATGGCCGCCCTGACCCGCGCCCGCGCCGGACGTGAAATGGTCGAGATGTCGTTTTTGCAGGATGCCGGCGCGGTGGCCTTTACCGATGGTGTGCGCGTGGTCGCCGATGCCCGGCTGATGTCGCGCTGCATGACCTATGCGCGCGGCCTTGGCGCGCTGATCGTCGGCCATCCGCAGGAACCGGTTCTGTCAAAGGGCACGGCCGCGACCAGCGGCAAGTTCGCCTCGCTTTACGGGCTGCCCGCCGTTTCGCCCATGGCCGAGGTGATGGGGCTGGACCGCGACCTTGCGCTGGTGGCGATGACCGGCGCGCGCTATCACGCCGACCAGATCACGGTGGCCGCCAGCCTGCCGGCGCTTGGCCGCGCGCGCGCGGCGGGGCTGGATGTGACCGCCGGGATCTCGATCCACCATCTGACGCTGAACGAATATGATGTCGGCGGCTACCGGACGTTTTTCCGCTTTACCCCGCCCCTGCGATCCGAGGACGACCGGCTTGCCATGATCGAGGCCGTGGCCGGGGGCGTGATCGACATTATCGCAAGCTTTCACACCCCGCAGGACGAGGAATCGAAGCGCCTGCCCTTTGCCGAGGCGGCGCCGGGCGCGGTCGGGCTGCAAACCCTGCTGCCGGCGGCGATGCGGCTTTATCAGCAGGGCGGGCTGAGCCTGCCGCAGCTTTGGCGCGCGATGTCGTTGAACCCGGCGAAGCGGCTTGGGCTGGATGCCGGCCGGCTCGGCGCCGGCACCCCCGCCGATCTGGTGCTGTTCGATCCCGATGCGCCCTTTGTCCTCGACCGCTTCACGCTGCGCTCGAAATCCAAGAACACCCCCTTTGACGGCGCCCGGATGGAGGGGCGGGTGCTGGGCACCTGGGTCGCCGGCCAACGCGTCTATGGAGGTGAGCCATGACCAGCCTGATCCTTTGGGCCGTGATCGGCTATCTGCTGGGCTCGGTCCCCTTTGGCATCGTGATCACAAGGATGCTGGGTCTGGGCGATCTGCGCCAGATCGGATCGGGCAATATCGGCGCGACCAATGTGCTGCGGACAGGCAACAAACCTGCCGCGCTGGCGACGCTTCTGCTGGATTCCGGCAAGGGTGCCATCGCGGTCCTGCTGGCGCGCGCGCTCGCTGGCGACGGAGCGGCGCTGATCGCGGGTGCGGCGGCCTTCCTTGGCCATCTTTATCCGGTCTGGCTGAACTTCAAGGGCGGCAAGGGGGTCGCGACATTTCTGGGCACGCTGCTGGCGCTGGACTGGCGACTGGGCCTTGGGGCCTGCGCGATCTGGCTGGTGACGGCATTGCTGACGCGCATTTCGTCGCTTTCGGCGCTGGTGGCCGCCGCTTTGTCGCCGCTGGTGGCGCTTTGGCTCGACGGCCCGCGTCTCGCGCTGGTGGTGGCCTTCATGGCGGTGCTGATCTTCATCCGCCACCGGGCCAATATCGCCCGTATCAGGACCGGAACCGAACCCCGGATCGGCAAAAAGACCTGATCTCTTTCATGTAAAAATATCCTCGGGGGTCCGGGGGCAGACAGCCCCCGGATGGTGACGCCGGATCCGTGTTACCGGGTCGGAACCGGAACCTCGCCGGAATAGTCGTAGAAGCCGCGTCCGGTCTTGCGCCCCAGCCAGCCGGCCTCGACATATTTCACCAAAAGCGGACAGGGCCGGTATTTGCTGTCGGCCAGCCCGTCATAAAGCACGTTCATGATCGCCAGACAGGTATCCAGCCCGATGAAGTCGCCCAGCTCCAGCGGGCCCATCGGCCAGTTGGCGCCCAGCTTCATCGACTGGTCGATGGATTTCACCGAACCGACCCCCTCGTAAAGCGTATAGACCGCCTCGTTGATCATCGGGATCAGGATGCGGTTGACGATAAAGGCCGGATAGTCCTCGGCACTGGCGGCGGTCTTGCCGATCTTTTCGACCACTTCGACCAGCGCGTCATAGGTCGGCTGATCGGTGGCGATGCCGCGGATCAGTTCGACCAGCTGCATCACCGGCACCGGATTCATGAAGTGAAAGCCCATGAATTTTTCCGGCCGGTCGGTGCGGCTGGCCAGCCGCGTGATCGAGATCGACGATGTGTTCGAGGTCAGGATCGTTTCCGGTTTCAGATGCGGCAGCAGATCCTCGAAGATGGCCTGTTTGACGGTCTCGCGCTCGGTCGCGGCCTCGATCACCAGATCGGTCTTGCCCAGATCGGAAAGTTGCAGCGTGGTCTTGATGCGGGCCATGGCGGCTGCCTTTTCGGCCGCGGTGATGCGCTCTTTGCCGACCTGACGTTCCAGATTGTGGTCGATGAGCGCGACTGCCTTGTCCAGCGCATCGCGCGAGATGTCGGTCATCAGAACGTCATAGCCCGCCAGTGCAAAGACATGCGCGATTCCGTTGCCCATCTGTCCGGCGCCGATCACGCCCACCAATTGAATTGTCATCTGTTCCGCCTCTGCTTGCCCGTCCGGGCGTGAATGCGGCGACGATAGGGGCAGGGGCGGGGGCGTTTCAACGTGAAACTTGTGCCTGTCGCAGCGTCGCATGGGGGCATGGACGGGGCCGCGATCCCGGTTCGCGGGTGGCCGAAACGGAAACTGCCCGGCAGGGCCGGGCAGTTCGGTGGTTTTCCCGGATGGGGCTCTGCCCCGTCGCCTGACGGCGACTCCCCGGGATATTTGGACATGAAAGATGTCTAGAGCTTTTCGGTCAGTTCCGGCAGCACGGTGAAGAGATCGCCCACGAGGCCGTAATCGGCGATCTGGAAGATCGGGGCCTCTTCGTCCTTGTTGATGGCGACGATGACCTTCGAATCCTTCATCCCCGCAAGGTGCTGGATCGCGCCCGAGATGCCGACGGCGACATAGAGTTCCGGCGCCACGACCTTGCCGGTCTGGCCGACCTGCCAGTCGTTCGGCGCATAGCCCGAATCGACGGCCGCGCGGGATGCGCCGACCGCGGCGCCCAGCTTGTCGGCGAGTTTCTCGATGATCTCGAAGCTGTCTTTCGAGCCGACGCCGCGCCCGCCCGAGACCACGCGTTTGGCCGAGGTCAATTCCGGGCGGTCGCTTTCGGCGACCTCATCGGCGACCCATGCGGACAGCGCGGGATCGGCGGCGGGGGCCGCATCGGCGAGATTGGCCGCGCCACCTTCGCCGGCCGCATCGAAGCTGGCCGTGCGGATGGTGAAGACCTTTTTCGCGTCTTTCGATTTCACCGTCTGGATGGCGTTGCCGGCATAGATCGGGCGCTCGAAGGTGTCGGCATCGATCACCGCCGAAACATCCGAAATCACCATCGCGTCCAGAAGCGCCGCCACGCGTGGCATGACGTTTTTCGCATCCGTGGTCGCCGGCGCCGCGATATGGCTGTAATCACCCGCGAGCGACACCATCAGCGCCGCCGTGGGTTCGGCCAGACGGTGACCGTAAAGCGGGTTTTCCGCCACCAGAACCCGGGCCACGCCCGCGATTTTCGCGGCTTCGGCCGCCGCATCCCTGGCCGAGGCACCGGCGCAGAGTACCGTCACATCGCCAAGCGCCTTGACCGCGTTCACGGCCTTGGCCGTGGCATCGCGGTTCAACTCGCCACCCGTGACTTCACCCAGCAGAAGAACAGCCATCAGATCACCCCCGCTTCTTTGAGTTTGCCGACCAGTTCGTCGACCGAGCCGACCTTGATCCCGGCCTTGCGGCCTTCGGGTTCGCGGGTCGAGACGATTTCGAGGCGCGGGCTGGGATCGACGCCGTAATCGGCGGGCGTCTTTTCATCCAGCGGCTTTTTCTTGGCCTTCATGATATTGGGCAGCGAGGCATAGCGCGGCTCGTTCAGGCGCAGGTCGGCGGTGACGACCGCCGGCAGCTTGACGCTGATCGTCTGAAGGCCGCCGTCCACCTCGCGCGTGACCTTGGCGGCGCCGCCGTCGATTTCCAGCTTGCTGGCAAAGGTCGCCTGACCCCAGCCCAGAAGCGCGGCCAGCATCTGGCCGGTGGCGTTCATGTCGTTGTCGATCGCCTGTTTGCCGGCGATCACCAGTTCGGTGCCTTCGGCCTTGGCGACGGCGGCCAGGATCTTGGCCACGGCCAAGGGTTCGATGTCCTGCTGCACGTCATCGGCGGCAACGACCAGAATGGCGCGATCCGCCCCCATGGCCAGCGCCGTGCGCAGTGTTTCCGCCGCCTGCTTGACGCCGATCGAGACGGCGATGACCTCATCGGCCTTGCCCGCCTCTTTCAGGCGGATCGCCTCTTCGACCGCAATTTCGTCGAACGGGTTCATCGACATCTTCACATTCGCAAGATCGACGCCGGGCCCGTCCGCTTTGACACGGGCCTTAACGTTATAGTCGATCACGCGCTTCACTGGCACGAGAACCTTCATGGCCTCTCCCCTTTGGTTGCGTCACCTGTTCGGAGGGTTTGTTAGCGGGCCATGGGCTTCATTGACAGGGAAAAAATGACTGCGGGGCGTCGTTACGCAACGATCCTGCAATGTTGACGCTAACGACTTGCCCCCGGCACCCAGAGGATGTCCAGCGCGCCGTCATCATTGGCCACGCGCCCGGCCACGAAGAGCCAGTCCGACAGCCGGTTCAGATATTTGATCGCCGCCGGATTGGCATCGGCATGGGCGGCAAGGGCGGTGGCGGCGCGTTCGGCCCGGCGCGCCACCGTGCGCGACAGGTGCAGATGCGCGGAAAGCGCGCTGCCGCCGGGCAGGATGAAGCTGCGCAGCGGTTCCAGCGCGGCGTTCATCGCGTCGATTTCGGCCTCGAGCCGGTCCACCTGCGGCTGGATGATGCGCAGCACCGGATAGGGGGCGTCGCCATCGCGGTCCATATGCGGGCGCGACAGATCCGCGCCAAGGTCGAAAAGATCGTTCTGGATCACCGCGATCCGCGCCGCCATCTCGCCCGTGGCATGAAGCCGCGCCAGACCCAGCGTGGCGTTCAACTCGTCCACGGTGCCATAGGCTTCGACCCGCAGGGAATGCTTGGGCACGCGCGTGCCGTCCGAAAGCGCCGTTTCACCCTTGTCGCCGGTGCGGGTGTAAATCCTGTTCAGAACGACCATCAGCTGCCCCTTGCCCAAAGGTAAAGCAGAAACACCGCGATGGCGACGGCCTGCGCGATCAGGCGCCAGCGCATCATGCGGTTGCCGTGCTTGCGGTTGAATTCGCCGCCCCGCGCAAAGCCGCCGATGCCGATGGCCAGAATGACCACCACCGCAAGGCAGCAGACGGCAAGCAGGATCAGCAGGGGTTTGTCATGCATGGGGGTGCCTTTCTTTCGGCGCAGAGCCTAGCTGCGGCGCGCGAACCAGTCCAGTGCGCGCGTGGGCAGAAGCCGGCGCCCGATCCCGGCGATATATGTCGGCGTTGTGACATAATAGCGCGGGCGGGGGGTCCGGCTTTCCAGCGCATGGGCGATCTTTTCGCTGACCGCGCGGGGCGGCAGCTCGAAGCGGTCCTTTTTCGCCGATGGCTCATAAAGGCGCCTGAGCAGGGTCTGGCGGTACTGATCGGCGCGGGGGCTGGCCTGCCAGTCGATCCATGTCTCGAAATGCGGGATCGAGTTCAGACGGATGCGGGTGCCGATCGGGCCCGGCTCGATCAGGATCACCTTGACCGGGGTGTCGGCCATTTCGACGCGCAAGACGTCGGTCAGCCCCTCAAGCGCGAATTTGGTCGCCACATAGGCGCCGCGCCACGGGATCCCCGCCAGCCCCAGGACCGAGCTGATATTGACGACGCGGCCGCCGTTTTCGCGAAAATGCGGCAGGAAATGCCGGGTCAGGTCATGGGTGCCGAAAAGGTTCGCCTCGAAGATCGAGCGCAGGGCGCCGCGCGGCAGATCCTCGACCGCGCCGGGAATGGCGAAGGCGCCGTTATTGACCAGCGCGTCGACCGGCCCCATGGCCAGCGCCGCCTGCGCGCAGGCGGCCACGCTGGCCTCGTCGCCCAGTTCCAGGTGCAGCGTGTCGAAACCTTCGGCGCGGCGGGCCTCGATATCCTCGGGGCGGCGGCAGGTGGCGATGACGCGCCAGCCGCGGCCGCGCATGTGACGGGCCGCATCCAGCCCGATGCCCGACGAACAGCCTGTGATCAGAACGGTTTTCATGCGCCCCCCCTTTGGCGCGGGTTTTGCGACATGGCGGGCGGGCGCGCAAGCGGCGCATTTCCGGCTGGACCCGGCCCACGCGCGGGCCTATCACGCATCCATGTCAGACGATCCGAACATTCCCGATCCGAACGCGGATCAGACCAGTTCCGAACCCCTGTCGCGCGCCATTGGCGAGCGTTACCTGACCTATGCGCTGTCGACGATCATGCATCGCGCGCTGCCCGATGCCCGCGACGGGCTGAAGCCGGTGCATCGCCGCATCCTTTACGCGATGCGCGAATTGCGGCTGTCGCCCACCGGCGCGTTCCGCAAATCGGCCAAGATCACCGGCGATGTGATGGGCAACTATCACCCGCATGGGGACGCCGCGATCTATGACGCGATGGCGCGGCTCGCACAGCCCTTTGCCATGCGCTATCCGCTGGTCGACGGTCAGGGGAATTTCGGCAATATCGACGGCGACAACCCCGCCGCCAGCCGCTATACCGAGGCCCGCCTGACGGCCGCCGCCGAGGCCCTGATGGAGGGGCTGGGCGAGGATGCGGTCGATTTCCGCCCGAATTATGACGGCACGCTGGAAGAACCCATCGTGCTGCCCGCCGCCTTCCCGAACCTTTTGTGCAACGGCGCAAGCGGCATCGCGGTCGGCATGGCCACGAACGTGCCGCCCCATAACCTGCACGAGGTCATCGACGCCTGCCTGCATCTGATCAAGTCGCCCGATGCGCGGGACGAGACGCTGGTTTCCATCATCCCCGGCCCGGACTTCCCGACCGGCGGCGTCTTGGTCGAGGATCGCGCCACCATCGCCGAGGCTTACCGCACCGGGCGCGGCAGCCTGCGCCTGCGGGCGCGCTGGACGCGCGAGGATCTGGGCCGCGGCAACTGGCAGGTCGTGGTCACCGAAATCCCCTATCAGGTGCAGAAATCCAAGCTGATCGAGCGTCTGGCCGAGCTGATCCAGACCAAGAAGATCCCGATCCTGGCCGATGTGCGCGACGAATCCGCCGAGGATATCCGCATCGTGCTGGAACCCCGCGCCCGCACCGTCGATGCCGATCAGATGATGGCCGCGCTGTTTCGGATGTCCGACCTCGAGATCCGCTTCGGGCTGAACATGAACGTGCTGATCGACGGCCGCGTGCCCAAGGTCTGTTCCCTGAAAGAGGTGCTGCGCGCGTTTCTGGACCACCGGCGCGAGGTGCTGGTGCGGCGCTCGAACTATCGGCTGGACAAGATCGCCGCCCGGCTCGAGGTGCTCGAAGGCTATATGATCGCCTTTCTGAACCTGGACCGCGTGATCGAGATCATCCGCTACGAGGACGATCCGAAATCGGTGATGATGGCCGAATTCAAGCTGTCCGAGGTGCAGGTCGAGGCGATCCTGAACATGCGCCTGCGCGCGCTGCGCCGGCTTGAGGAAATGGAACTGCGCGCCGAGCACGAGACCCTGACCGCCGAGCGCGCCGCCTTGCAGGCCATGCTCGCCGATGAGGGCAGCCAGTGGTCGCGCATCGCCGAAGAGCTGCGCGAAACGCGCGGCAAGTTCGGCAAATCCGCCCCCGGCGGCCTGCGCCGCACCGAAATCGGCGAGGCGGGCGCCGTGGCCGAGATCGACATGGACGCGATGATCGAGCGCGAGCCGGTCACCGTCATCCTGTCCCAGATGGGCTGGATCCGCGCGATGAAGGGGCATCAGCCGCTGGACGCCGAGGTCAAGTTCAAGGATGGCGACGGCCCGTTCATGGCGCTGCATGCGGAAACCACCGACAAGCTGATGATATTCGGGGCCAATGGCCGGTTCTATACGCTGCCGGCCAATAACCTGCCCGGCGGGCGCGGCATGGGCGAACCGCTGCGGCTGATGATCGACCTGCCCAATGATGCGGCGGTGATCGACATGTTCCCGTGGCGGGATGGCGGGCGGTATCTGGTCGCGTCCAAGGCCGGGGATGGCTTTGTCGTGGGTGCGGCCGATATTCTGGCCCAGACCCGGTCCGGCAAGCAGGTGCTGAACGGCGATGCGCTGCTTTGCCGCGCGGTCAGCGGCGATCACGTCGTCACCGTGGGCGAGAACCGCAAGATGCTGGTATTCCCGCTGGCCGAGCTGCCCGAAATGGGCCGGGGCAAGGGCGTGCGCCTGCAAAAGTTCAAGGATGGCGGGCTGTCGGATGCGGTCTGCATCACCCTTGCCGAAGGGCTGCGCTGGCAGGAAAGCGGCGGTCGCACCCGGCACGAACCCGATCTGGCCGCGTGGCTGGGCAAGCGGGCGGGCGCGGGCTACATGGCGCCGCGCGGCTTTCCCCGCGACAATAAATTCAACTGACCCGACCGATACCGGGGCCTGAAATGCACAAGGGCGGCACCACGGTGCCGCCCTTTGCCGTTCGGTCAGACGCTGCCCTTGGGCGCCTTGATCACCGGTGTTTCGGTGCCCGTCGAAGCCGTGGTGTCATGTGGCTTGTTCTTGCCCACGCAGTCGGCAAATGCCGGCAGCGCGGTCAGCGACAGGGTCAATGCGGCAAGCGCAGCGAAGATCTTGGTCATGTCGGCATGCTCCTTTCGTGAAAGTTACACGTCGGGGCGGTGACGAAGATTGCGTGAACACAGGCACCCCAAAAGGCGCCCCGTTCCTTCGGCGACCGTAAGGTAACGCTGACATGACGGGGTGATTCGATCAACGCCCCGTCACGGGCCGGGCCGTTCACCATCCGGTGTGCGCGATTGCGCGCCGAAGGCCGCGGCGGCGTCCTCGGGGATTTCCTTGATCCCGGTCAGCATCGGGGTGATCAGATCCTCGTGCTTCCAATGGCGGTAAAACAGGATCACCCCCAGATGCATCAGCACAAGGATCAGGATCAGGTTGGCGCCCAGCTCGTGCCAGCCCACCGCCGCGCTGCGGGTCGCCGCGCTGACATGTTTGGCCAGCGGGCCGACATTGATGTAATCGTCGGGATCCGAAATCAGCCCGGTGGTGACCTGTGTCGCCAGCGCCGCCAGCATGGCGATCACCGACAGCGCGCCCAGCGGGTTATGGCCGGGCCAATGGCTGGGCCGGCGCATGAGCATATGCCCGGCATAGTCGCGGATCGCGCCCGGCCCGCGCAGGAAATGCGCGAACCGCGCCGGCGCCGGGCCGACAAAGCCCCAGATCAGGCGAAAGATCAAAAGCCCGGCGATGGCATAACCGCTCCAGAAATGCAGGGTCATCTTGGCCGGGCCGAATTGTCCCAGACACCAGCTGAGCGTCACGAAAAATGCCAGCGACCAGTGGAACCCGCGCAAAAGCGGGTCCCACAGCCGGATCTTGCGCGACCCGCCGGCCATCAGCTTTTTTCGCGATAGCTGTCGTGGCAGGCCTTGCAGGCGGCGCCGATCTTGCCGACCACGGCGCCGGCCTTGTCGGCCCCGCCCTTGACCGCCTCCGAGGCGCCGGTGGCGGCCTCGGCAAGGCCCGCGAACTTGGCGCGGAAATCGTCCATATTGGTCCAGATATCGGGCTTGGCGGCGGTTTCCTCGCTGGTCTGGCCACGGCCGCTGCCCTCGATGAACAGGCTGGGCAGGTCGTATTGGGTCAGGGCCTCGATATTGGCGGCGGCGCGGCTGGCGGCGGCCTCGTCATAGGCGATGTCGCCCTTGGCCATGCCGGCCAGCTGGCCCATGTTGATCGCCAGCATCTGATAGAAGCCCTTGCGAGCCTCGATCGCCTGATGAATGGGGTCTTCGTCCTGGGCGATCGCGGTCAGCGGGATCGCGGCCATCGCGGCGGCGCTCAGCATGGCGGTCACAATATATCGCATGTCGTCATCCTTTCTGTGGCATTTGGCTTCAGTCACGGAGGCGTCCCGGCCAAGGTGGCACAGCCGAAGGCGTTCTGCCAACGGATATGAAATGTCATTTTTGTGAAATTCGGTGCGGCGGCGGGCATCGGATGGCCGCTTTGTGCCGGTTCCCGTGGCCGGAATGGTGAAATTTTGCGCAAAGCGCACCCGCATCCGGGGACGTGACAGGTTTTTCTTGCGCGATGCTGCGATGCGGCGCAACCTGAGGGTGACGGGCGCAGGTCCGTTCCCCGGCCGCACGGGGCATATATGGCAGCCGCCGCCGTTCATGCCGCGAATCCTCCCTCCACGCGGGCATGGACGGCGGTTCTGCATTCGGGCGGGCGGGGTGAAGGGCTGGCGGATCAGCCCGGCAATGCCCCGCCGCGATCCATAAGATAAATATCCATGATCCAGCCATGCGCGGCGCGGGCCCGGGCGCGGACCTGCCGGATTTCCGGGCCCGCCTCGGCCAGCGGGCCGTGGATCAGGATCTGTTCCGGCATGCCGAGATAGGCCCCCCACCAGATGGTCACCCCTTGCGGGTCCAGCCCGTCAAAGGCGCAATCGCCATCCAGCATCACCACGATCCGGTCGGCGCCCGGCGGCCAGCCATGATCGCGCAATTGCCGCCCCGTGGTGATCACGACCGGCGCGCCGACCGTGTTCAGCGTGATCGCATGGGCCGCGCAAAGCGCCTGAATGGCGGTGATGCCCGGAATGACCCGCCGCGTCAGCGGCAGGGTCAGCCGGTCGGCGATGCGCAGGCTGCTGTCGTAAAGCGAGGGATCGCCCCAGATCAAAAGCGCCACCCGCCCGGACAGGCCCGGCAGATGGGCGCGGATCGTGTCCTGCCAGACGCGGGCGATGGCGTCGTGCCAGCGGTCGACGCCGTGCCGGTAATCGGGATCGGCGCTGTCCCGGCGCGGCAGGTCAAAGGTCGCGATGGCGGTCCCCGCGCCGGCATGGGTGTCGCAGATGCTGCGCCGCAACCCGGCCAGATCATCCTTTTCCGCCCCCTTGTGCGGGATCAGGATCAGGTCTGCCGAGGCAATGGCCTTGGCGGCATCCAGCGTCAGCTGGGTCGCGCCGCCGGTGCCAATGCCGATCAGGGTCAGTTCAATCATCGGGATGCAAGGCGCGCGGGCGGTCATGCCCGCGCAAAGCCCCTCAGGCGTAAAGGCGCGGCGTCACCAGCCCGCTGTCGCGCAGGCCGCGCAGCGATTTCGCGCCGGCCAGCACCGCCAGGTCGACCAGAGGCTCGATCAGCACGACCAGCATATAGGCCGCGCCAAAGGTGGCGATGCCGCCGATCCCGGCCAGCCCCTGACCCCAGATCGCCCAGAACGCGACCCATGCCACCACGCCGCCCTGATAGACCGTCGACAGCGCCAGCGCCTGTGCATAGCGCAGGTCGACATAGGCGGTGCCGGGCGCGATGATCCGCGCGGCCAGCGCCTGCAACGCAAAAAGCGGCACCAGAAGCGTGGTCACGTTCATGCCGTATTGCGGCAGGTCGAAGGGGGCGAAAAGCAGCCCCTGGATCAACAGCCCCAGCGCCAGCCCGATCGCCGCCGGCGCCGCGCCAAAGATCAGAAACAGCGTCGAGCCAAGGATGAAATGCACCTCGGACACGCCGACCGGGTAATGCGGCAGTACCTCGAAAAAGCCAAAGACCAGCGCCGCGCAAAGCGTGCTGCGCCCGACCAGCGAGGCAAGACCGGTTTCGCGCAGCGCGCCCCATGTCTGTTTCAGCGTGTAAAGCCCCGCCCCGGCGGCGGTGGCATAGCTGAGCGCGATCTTGGCGCCCGCGACGATTCCGGGTTCGATATGCATCTTCATCTCCTGTGGCCGTCACACCCGACGGCGATTGGTATGGTCTGACGGCCGGTCTCCTGGCTTGCGGGTCAGGGCGGGGCCTTTGCCTTCCCGGGCGTTGTCGCCCAGTGGCATGGTCAAGGCCCGCTCTCCGCATACAGTCGCGGGGGCGGCTGGGGTTTCGGGCGAACCCGTTCCCATTCCCGATTAAGCCCGACGTGAATTGCATCACGCGGCGGGCACCGATCAGGGCTTTAGCTAAAGGGCATCAAGCGGTTGCCGTCAAGCTTTCCGCGATCAGATGGAAAAAGCTGCCGGTGGCGTGGCCGCGCCGCGACCCGGTTTCCGCCACCGCATCGCCATTGGCGTCGGTGACGCGGGCCAGTGCGGCGTCGGGCTGGGCCAGAATGCTGGCATAGTGGAATTCATGCCCGGTCAGCCTTTGGGCATAGGCCCCGGCCAGCGGCGCCAGCGGTTCGGCCCGGCGATAGCCGAGATGCATCCGCCGCTTTTCATAGCTGGTCTCAAGGCCTAGCAACCCCGCCATCCGGTGCCGGACCCCCGAGGCATCGACCAGCCCCGCACCCATGGCCATATAGCCGCCGCATTCGCCATGGACGGGGCGGGTTTCGGCGAAACGCAACAGCCCCGCGCGGAAATGCTCCGCCGCCGCAAGCCGCCCGGCATGCAGTTCGGGATAGCCGCCCGGCAACCAGCAGGCGCCGGCGCTGTCATCCGGCCCCTGATCCGCGAGGGGCGAAAATGGCAGGATTTCGGCCCCCGCCGCCCGCCATCCCGCGACCAGATGCGGATAGATGAATGAAAACGCCTCATCCTGCGCCAGGGCGATGCGCATCGCGGGCGGGCGCAGGGGGCGAAAGGGTTCGGGGGCAAGCCCGCCCGAGGCGGCGGCGACGATTGCGTCCAGATCCAGATGGCGCGATGCCGCCTCGCCCGCCCGGGCCAACAGCGCCTCAAGGGCGGCGTGTTCCTGGGCCTGGACAAGGCCCAGATGGCGTTCGGGCAGTTCGATATCGGCCGCGCGCGGCAAAACGCCAAGGACGGGAATGCCCAGCGGGTCCAGCGCGTGGCGCATCAACGCCTCGTGCCGGGCCGAGGCCACGCGGTTCAGCACCACCCCCGCAAGCCGCACATCCGGGCGCATCTGCCGAAACCCAAGCGCGACGGCACCGGCGGATTGGGCCTGTCCCTTGCAATCCATCACCAGCACCACCGGCCAGCCGGTCAGCGCGGCGATATCGGCGCTGGCGCCATTGCCGCAACCGCCCGGCACCGCCACACCGTCGAAAAGCCCCATCGACCCCTCGACCAGCGCGATATCGGCGCCCGCGCCCGCGCCGATCAGATGTGCGATCTGGGCCCGGCCCATCGCCCAGCTGTCCAGATTATAGCTTTCGCGCCCGGCCGCCGCGCGATGGAATGCGGGGTCGATGTAATCCGGCCCGCTTTTATAGGGCTGCACCGCCAGTCCCCGCGCGCGCAGAGCCGCGATCAGGCCCAGCGTGACCGTGGTTTTCCCGGACCCCGAGGCCGGCGCGCTGATCACCAGCCCCCTCATTCGGGAAACCTCGGCTCGGTGCCGACGGGACGGAAACGGCGGTCGTAATCGCCGGCATAAAGGCGGCTTTCGTCAAAGCCCTCGGCCGCCAAAGCGCGGCCGACAAGGATCAGCGCCGTCCGCTCGCCCACACCGATTTCGGGGTCGAGCGTCGCCAGCGTGGCGCGGACGATGCGCTGATCGGGCCAGCTGGCGCGAAACACCACCGCGACCGGGCAATCGGCGCCGTAATGCGGGATCAGCTCGTCCTGCACGCGCGCCAGCACATGCACCGACAGATGGATGGCCAGCGTGGCGCCGGTCGCGCCGAATGCGGCCAATGTTTCACCCTCGGGCATGGCCGAGGCCCGGCCCGAGGTCCGGGTCAGCACCACCGACTGCGCCACGCCCGGCAGGGTCAGTTCCGCGCCAAGGGCCGCGGCGGCAGCGGCGAATGCCGGCACGCCCGGCGTCACGTCATAGGGAATGTCCAGCGCCCGCAGCCTGCGCAGCTGTTCGCCCATCGCCGACCAGACCGAAAGATCGCCCGAATGCAGCCGCGCCACATCATGGCCCGCCGCATGGGCGGCGGCGATTTCGGCGATGATCTGGTCCAGATCCATCGCGGCGGTGTTCACGATCCGCGCGCCCGGCGGGCAATGGGCCAGCAGCGCCTGCGGCACCAGCGATCCGGCGTAAAGACAGACCGGGCAGGCCGCGATCAGGTCGCGCCCGCGCAGGGTGATCAGATCGGCGGCGCCGGGACCTGCGCCGATGAAATGGACGGTCATGGAGGTGCTCCTTCGGCGATGGCGGCGGTGGCCATGCCGTCTTGCGAGGTGACGCGGGGGGTCACGATGCGCGCGCCGGGGGCCAGCGCGGCCAGGGCGGCGGCCTCGGCCAGCGATCCGGTGCCGTGCCGGGCCATGATGCGCGGCGATTGCGTGGGGGTGATGACGCCCGCGACCCCGACCGTGATCACGGGCAGGCCGGTTTGCGCGGCCAATGCCCGCAGGGCCGGCGCGGCGGCCTTGGCCGGGATGGTCGCCAGCGCATCGGCGGGGCCGGCGCGTTCAAGCGCATCGGCCAGCGCGGCAAGGCTGGCATCGCGGCGAAAGCCGATGCCCGCGACCCTCATGGCCAGCTCCATTGTGTGACCGCGCGGGCCGGGGTCCAGCCGCGCATCCGGCCAAGGGGGGCGGCCTCTTCGATCGACAGGCGCATCAGACGGCCACCGCGTTCGGCATGCAGGGCGGCCAACAGCGCCTCGGTTTCCAGCGTCACCGCGTTGATGACCAGCCGGGCGGGGGGCAGCGCGGGGATAAGGTCCGCATCCGCGCCGCCGCCGACAAAGATCGCATCCGGCGCGGGCAGGCCGGCGAACACGCCGGGGGCCGCGCCCTGCACCGCCCGCATCCGGTCCGACAGACCGAAGCGGTCGATATTGGCGGCGATATTCGCGATCCGGTCGGCGCGCGGCTCGATACAGATGGCGCGACCGCCGTTCAGGCACCATTCCACGCTGACTGAGCCCGAGCCCGCGCCGATATCCCACAGCAATTCGCCCGGCCGCGGGGCCAGGGCTGACAGCGTCACCGCGCGGATGGCGCGTTTGGTGATCTGGCCGTCATGGGCGAAGGCGTCGTCAGGCAGGCCAAAGCCGCGCGGCAGGCCGGTCCCTGCGGGCAGATCGGCGCCATCGAGCGCCACCGCGACCGGCGCGGCGATATCGTCGGGCGCGAGGTCGCAGGCGGTCATGCGGCGGATCCGCTCGGCCGGGCCGCCCAGCCGTTCCAACACGGCGATGCGCATCGCGCCCAATCCCTGCGCCGCCAGCCATTCGGCCAGCGCACCCACCGCAGCCCCGTCGCGCAGCGTGACCAGCACCCGGCAGCCCCGCGCCAGATGCGGGCGCAGCCTGGCAAAAGGCGCGGCATGCAGGCCCAGGCAGGGCGTGTCCTCAAGCCGCCAGCCCAGCCGCGCGGCGGCCAGCGAAAACACCCCCGGCATGGGCAGCGCGCACCATTCGCCCGGTTCCAGCGCGGCGGCCAGCGTGCCGCCCGCCCCGAACCAGAACGGATCGCCAGAGACCAGCGCCGCCACCCGCTGTCCCCGCCGCGCGATCAGCGGTGCGATATCGAAAGGCACCGGCCATTCCCGCGCCCGCGCATTGCCCGCCAGACCGGCAAGCGTCAGATGCCGGGGCGCGCCAAAGACGATTTCGGCCCGATCCAGCGCATCGCGGCTTGCGGCGGGCAGGCCGGGCAGTCCATCTTCGCCCAATCCGACAATGGTCAGCCAGGGGTCACCCATGACGCGCATCCTGTTGCTTGGCGGCACGCTTGAGGCCCGTGCGATGGCCCGCGCGCTGGCCGATGCCGGGATCGATGCCGTCTATTCCTATGCCGGGCGCGTCCAGAACCCGGCCCAGCAACCGCTGACCACGCGGGTCGGCGGCTTTGGCGGCGCCGACGGGCTGGCCGCCTATCTGCGGGCCGAAGGTTTCAGCCATCTGATCGATGCGACCCACCCCTTTGCCGCTGCGATCAGCCAGAATGCCCATGCCGCCGCCGGCCGGGCGGGGGTGCCGCTGATCGTGCTTGAGCGCGCGCCATGGGGCAGCCAGCCGGGCGACCGCTGGACCCATGTGGCCGATTTTCAGGCGGCGGCCCAGGTCCTGCCCGGCGATGGCTCGACCGTGTTTCTGGCCATCGGGCGGCAACAGCTCGCGCCCTTTCTGGGCTGCAAGCATCGCTGGATGCTGCGCTTTGCCGAGGTGGCAAGCCATCCCCTGCGCGATGCGACGCTGATCGTGTCGCGCGGGCCGTTTTCGGTCGCGGGCGATGTCGCGTTGATGCGGCGCCACGGCGTGACCCATGTCGTGACCAAGAATTCCGGCGGCCGGGGCGCCGAGGCCAAGCTTGCTGCCGCGCGCGAACTGGGGCTGCCGGTGATCGTGATCGACCGGCCCGCGCTGCCGGCGCGGCATGTCGTCGCCTCGGTGGCCGAGGTGATGGACTGGCTTCATGGCGCCGACCGGGGGGAATAGACCCAGCGCCCGGCGCGGCGGGTGGCGCTGTTGCCCAGAATGACGACGGTGCGCATATCCGCCATTTCGGGGCGCGCCTCGGCCAGCGTGACGGTGGTCAGCGCCTGTTCGGGGGTCGAAACCGCGCGGGCGAATGAAATCAGGCGGTCGGGGCCGCATTCCGCGCGCAGGATGTCCAGCGCCCGGGCAAAGCCCTCGGGCCGGGATTTCGAGCGCGGGTTGTAAAAAGCCATGGCGAAATCGGCCTGTGCCGCCAGCCGCAGGCGGCGTTCGATCAGCGCCCATGGTTTCAGGTTATCCGACAGGTTGATCGCGCAAAAATCATGGCCCAGCGGCGCGCCAAGGGCGGCGGCTGCGGCCAGCATGGCGGTGATGCCGGGCAGGATGCGGATGTCGAATGCGGGGTCCGGCGCGCCCTCCAGCGCCTCGAACAGCGCCGAGGCCATGGCAAAGACCCCCGGATCGCCCGAGGATACGACCACCACGCGCCGCCCCGTGGCCGCCATTTCCAATGCGGCGCGGGCGCGGTCCAGTTCCACCCGGTTGTCCGAGGGATGCAGGGTCAGACCCGGGCGCGGCGCGATCCGCGCGACATAGGGGATATAGCCCACGATATCGGTGGCCTCGGACAGCGCGGCCTGAACCTCGGGCGTGATCAGCGCGTCCGCGCCCGGGCCAAGCCCCGCGACCGCGAGCCAGCCGGTCATTCGGCGGCCTCGGCGCCGGCGGCAAGGGGGCGGCGGCCATTGCCGTGGACCAGCACGGTCGCGAAATAGGGACAGGCGTCCAGATCGGCCTGCGCCAAGGGCGTCACGCGCTGGTTGGGCATGGTGCCGCGTTCGACCAGCCACGCGTCGGCCATGCGCCCGGCGGCGGCGATGGCGCGGGCGATCTTGGGCAGGTTGCGGCCGGTCTTCATCACCACGACCGCGTCCGAGGCGGCGATATGCCGGGTCAGATCGGGTTCCGAAAGCGTCCCCATCAACACGCACATCGCATCGTCGCCCCAGGTCATCGGGCGCCCGACCACGTTCCAGCAGCCGGTCATGCCGGGGATGCCGGGGATGATCTCGACCTCGGCCAGACCTTGCAGACGGGCATGCAGATGCATGAACGAGCCATAGAACAGGGGATCCCCCTCGCACAGAACGACCACGTCGCCGGTCGCGGCAAGGGCCGCCAGCCGGGCGGTCCAGTCGTCATAGAATGCCGCCAGAAGGCGGTTGTATTCGGGGCTGTCAAAGGGGATTTCGGTCGTGACCGGATATTCCATCGCGTGTTCGGCCACGCCTTCGGCCAGCATTTGGGCGACGATGCGGCGGGCCTGACCCGCGCGGCCCTTTTTGCGGAAATAGGCGATCTGGCGCGCGGTGCGGATGGCGCGGTCGGCGCGCACCGAGATCAGGTCCGGGTCGCCGGGGCCAAGCCCCGCGCAGATGATCTTGCCCATGCTCATTCCTTCCGGCTGGCCAGCGCGTTGATGGCGGCGACCGTGATGGCCGAACCGCCAAGCCGCCCGCGCACGATCAGCGCGGGCGCGGGCAGGTCGGCCATCAGCGCGTCCTTGGATTCGGCGGCGCCGACAAAGCCCACGGGACAGCCGATGATGGCGGCCGGGCGCGGGCAGGCGGGATCCCTGAGCATGTTCAGCAGGTGAAACAGCGCGGTCGGCGCATTGCCGATGGCCACCACCGCGCCCGCCAGATAGTCGCGCCACAGCTCGACCGCCGCCGCCGACCGCGTGGTGCCCATGCCCGCCGCCAGTTCCGGCACGCCCGGCGCGTTCAGCGTGCAAAGGATGCGGTTATCGGCCGGCAGGCGGGGGCGGGTGATGCCCTCGCTGACCATGCGGGCATCGCACAGGATGGGCGCGCCAGCTTGCAGCGCCGCCCGCGCGGCACCGGCCATGCCGGGCGAAAACACCACGTCGCGTTCCAGCCCTACCAGCCCGGCGGCATGGATCATGCGCACCACCACCGGCTCCTCGTCGGGGTCAAAGCGCGACAGATCGGCCTCGGCCCGGATGGTGGCGAATGACTGGGCATAGATCTTCGCGCCGTCGGTTTCGTATTCATGCATGAGGCCGGCCCTGCCTTGTCGCGGATGCCGTGTTTTGCGGGGATGCAAGCAAACGCGCAAGACCGTTCTTGTCCAGCCCGTGGCCGGTCGCGGCATCATGCACCCAACCGTCCCGGATCAGGTCAAACCGGTCCGGCGCGGTGGCGATCACGGTCAGATCGGCGCGGCCGAAATGGGCGCAGCCCTTGGCACAGCCACTGAGATGCAGGCTTTGGCCGGCACCCAGATGCGGCGCCAGTTCGCGGGCCAGCGCCCGGACATCGGCGCGCGCCTGCGGACAGCCCGGCGCGCCGGTACAGGCATGGACGCGCAGCAGCGGATCGTCCGGGGCCAGCACCTGACCGGCGATGGCCGGGGGCGCGACGGCCCCCTCGATCAACAGCATGCGCCAAGGTGTCAGCCGCAGCGGACCGGCATCGGCGCAGGCAATCAGCTGGTCGGGCGTGATCTGACCAAAGGCAAAGCCCAGCATCCAGCCATTCGGCGCCGCGCCGGGGCAGGGGTCGGGTGCGGCATGCGGGACGGGCTGCGGGACAGGTGTCGCGCCGGCGGGCAGCTCTGGCTTGCGGCGCAGATAGTCGCGCATGCGCCCGCGCCCGTCACGGATCCCGCCCCGCGCGAACCAGCGCGCCATCTCGACCGCGCCGGCGGCGGCCCGGGCGGTGTCGGGCGCGGCGATGACCCAATCGCCGCTATCGGGGGCGATCTGCCAGCCCGCGCCGACCGGGCGCAGGCGGATGTCACAGGGCACCCCGCCCAGCACCCAGGGGTCGGTATCGACGGCAAAGCCGAATTTTCCGGGCGTCTGCGGCGCGTCGGGGGCGGTCATGGCGCGCGCGATCGCCTCGGCAAGCCGCCATGCCGGGCCATCCACCGGCGCAAAGGGCGAAAGAACCACATTGCGCCGCGATTCCGCATCGGCATCGCGGTCCAGCAGCCCCATTTCGGCCAGCGCGGTGATGGCGGCGGTGTGGCTTTGTCGGTCCAGCCCGCGCAATTGCAGATTGGCGCGGCTGGTCAGATCGATCAGCCCGTTGCCATGCCGCCGCGCCAGTTCGGCGATGCGCCGCGCCTGATCGGGTTCCAGCCGGCCGTTCGGCGCGCGCACGCGCAGCACCAGCCCGTCGCCCGATGCCATCGGACGCAGCGCGCCGGGACACCAGCCCTGAATCTGATAATCGGTCATGGTGTTATCTCCTCTGTTGCCAGGATCGAGTTTCTGCGCGTTATCCATAATCCCGCCGCCAGCAGCCGCGCGAACATCTCGCGCATCGCGGCCAGGGCTGCGGGGTTTTCCGTCTGCATGAAGGCCACCACCTCGGGCCGGCCCAGCGTGGCGTCGTGATAAAGGTCGAAGAGGTGCCCCGGCACCACGCCCGCCAGATTGGCAAAGGCCGCCAAGTGATCGAGCGTCGCCGCGATTTCGGCCGCGCCCCGGAAACCATGCGCCATCATGCCGTCCGCCCATGCCGGATTGGCGGCGCGGGCGCGGGTGACGCGGGCGATTTCCTCGGTCAGGGATCGCGCGCGGGGGGCGTCGGGCCGGGACGTGTCCAGGTGATAAAGCGCGGGCCGCGCCACGCCCAGCCGGGCCATGGCGGCGGCGAAACCCGCCTCATGCGCGGCATAGTCGGCGGCCAGCAACAGGTCGGATTCGGGCAGGTCCTGCGCATGGACAAAGACATCCGCCCCGGCCAGCCGGTCGCGGATCGCCTGTGGCGCGTGGTGGATTTTGCCGTCCGCGCCGATCGCGTGCGACGATGCCGCAAGCCATGCCTCGCCCGCCGCCGCGCGGGCCTCGGGGGTAAAGGTCTCCGCAAGATCGGCCATGCCAAGGCCGTAAAGGCCGGGTTTGGGGCCAAAGACGCGAGGGGCGCGCGTCACCAGATAGGGGTTGTCCCCGGGATCCTCGTCACGGTCGTACAGCGCGCGCGCGCCGGTCTCGAACAGCTGCGCAAGGCCGGGAAACACGTCCCGAAACAGCCCCGAAACCCGCAGCGTCACATCGATCCTTGGCCGGCCCAGTTCCGCCAGCGTCAGGATGTCGACCCCGCCGACCCGGCCGGATGCCGCGTCCCAGCGCGGCGCCATCCCGGCCAGATGCAGCGCCATGGCGAATTCCTCGCCCGCCGTGCGCATGGTGGCGCTGCCCCACAGATCGACGACCAGCCCGCGCGGCCAGTCGCCATGGTCTTGCAGATGACGGCGCAGCAGTTCCTCGGCCAGCTTCACCCCTTGGGCATGGGCCGCGCGGCTGGGCACGGCGCGCGGATCGACGGCGAACAGGTTGCGCCCGGTGGGCAGCACGTCCTGACGCCCGCGCGCGGGTGAACCCGATGGGCCCGGCGCGACCCGCAGCCCCGCCAGCGTGCGCGCAAGCCCGTCGCGTTCGGCATCGCCACAGGGGCCGGTGGCATAGACATGCAGCCCCTCGCCAAAGCGGCTTTCCTTGAGGTCGCAGACAAAGCGGTCGATCAGCGGGATCGCCTGCGCTGGCGCGGCGTCGGGGGGCAGGCCAAGATCGGCTTCAAGCCCGGCGGCGCGGGCCTCGTCGCGGATCGCCCCGATCAGCCGGTCGCGGCGGCGCGGGTCCAGCCCGTCGGCGGTGGAATATTCGTCGAGCAAGCGTTCCAGGTGCGTCAGGTTTTCGGGCAGCGCGGCCTCGGCCAGTGGCGGCGGCAGATGGCCCAGCGTGACTGCGCCCAGCCGGCGCTTGGCCTGCGCGGCCTCGCCGGGGTCATTGACGATAAAGGGATAGGCGACCGGCAGATCGCCCAAAAGCGCCTGTGGCCAGCAATCGTCCGACAGCGCCACCGATTTCCCCGGCAGCCATTCCAGCGTGCCATGCGCGCCCATATGGATCAGCGCGTCGGCCCGTGTCCGCAGCCAAAGGTAAAAGGCGACATAGGTGTGGCGCGGCGTGCGGGACAGGTCGTGGTAATCGTCGGCGCGGGTGCGGACCTCGCCCCGTTCGGGTTGCAGGGCGATCCACGCGTCACCGGCGCGGATCGCGGCAAAGCGAAAGACGCCGTCCGGGGCCTCGTCCTCTGGCGCGCCCCATGCCGCATGCAGGTCGTCTTGCAGCCGCCGGGGCAGGGTGGCCAGCGCGGCGCGGTAATCGGCGATGGGCCATGCCACGCGTTCCGTCATCAGCCGGCGGCCAAGGTCCTGATGCGCGACACCAAGGATTTCCCCGCAGGAGGCCAGCGCGTCCAGCCCGACCGCATGGGCCAGTTGATGCGGTTTGCCCGGGTATGTCGACAGCACCACCGCCCGCCGCGCCGGTTCGCGCAGCCGGTGCCACGCCGCGATGCGCCGGACGACGGCGGCGATACGGTCGGGGTCGGGGCAGTGGACATGCCGCGAGAATTGCAGCGCCTCGTCGCGCATCTGCGGGGCCTTGAAGCTGATGACGCCCAGAAAGATGCGCCCGTCCACCTCGGGCAACACGACATGCATGGCCAGATCGGCGGCGGAAAGGCCGCGTTCCTCGGCCGCCCAAAGATCGCGCGGCGCGGTGGACAGGGCGACCTGAAAAACCGGGCAATCGGCGCCGTCAAAGGGCGTGGCGCCGGTATCGTCGCGGGCGGAAAAGGCGGTCATGTTCAGAATGGCCGCCATGCCCGGCAGATGCGGGGCAAGCCAGGTGCCAAAGCCCGCAACCTTGAGCGAGGGCGCGAAAACCCCGGTCGCGGCAAAGCCCGCATCCCGCAGCGCGCCGATCATCGCATCCACCGGACCCAGATCGGCCGAGGTCAGATAGCTGCGGTAAAAGCTGATCAGAACCGGGTTCGCGCCGGCCGCCGGTTTTGTGATCACACCGGCATCGGGGTCATAAAACCCCCATTGCGGGATCGTGGCCTGACCCGTGACCGGTGCGGCGGGCAGGCCTGCGGCGTGGGCCAGTTCCGCCAGCGCGGTTTGCGCCGCAACCGCGCCACCCTCGTCGCAAAGCGCGGCCAGCCGGTGCAGCACCGCCGCGTCCAGCGTCGAGAACCGTTCCAGCGTGGCGTCCGGCCGGCCATCGGCGGGCAGAAAGGCCAGCGCGATGCCATGCCTGCGGGCATGGTCCTGAAGGCTGGCGACGCCATAGGGCCAATAGGCTTCGCCCCCGATCAGACGCACCAGCACGGCGCGGGCACCCGCCAGCGTGGTGTCCAGATAATTATCGACCGATACCGGGTGCCGCAGCGCCGAGATATTGCACAGCCGCAGTGACGGCAGGCCGACGCCCGACCCGTCCTGCGCCCTGTGCCAGCCCGCCGCGAAAGCGCCGAGGTCGCTGTCGGAATAGGACAGCACGACCATATCGGCGGGGCTTTGGCCGGGGTCGGTCGGGACCTCGGTTTCCTCAAGCCCACGGCTTTCGCGAAAGACGACGTGCATCCTCAGGCCGCCAGAACGGCCCGGATCGCAGCCTCGTCGATGTCGTCATGCTCGGCGATCACGACAAGGCGCGAGGCGCGGGGCGCGGCGCCCCATGGCCGGTCATATTGGTGGCGCACGCGTTCGCCCACCGCCTGCACCAACAGGCGCATGGGCTTGCCGGCGACGGCGACATGGCCCTTGACCCGCAGGATGTTCTGTTCGCGCGCAAGCCGGGTGATGCGGGCGGCCAGATCGGCGGGATCGGCGATTTCGGCAAGCTCGATCACCACGGAATCGAAATCGTCATGTTCGTGATCGTCCGCACCATCGTGATGGCTGGGCCGGGCGGCCAGATCGTCCTCGGCCGCAGCACCCAGCCCAAGGATCACGCGCGGGTCGATCACGCCATCGGTCAAGGGCAGGATCGGCAGCTTGCGCGGGGCCTCGGCCTCGATGACCGCGCGGGCGGCGGCAAGGCCCGCATCACCGGCCAGATCTGCCTTTGAAAGCAGGACGATATCGGCGCAGGCGATCTGATCTTCGAATACCTCGGACAGGGGCGTTTCGTGGTCGAGACTTTCGTCGGCCTCGCGCTGGGCCTGAACGGCGGCCTCGTCGGGGGCAAAGCGGCCGGCGGCCACCGCCTCGGCATCGGCCAGCGCGATCACGCCGTCCACGGTGATGCGCGAGCGGATCGCGGGCCAGTCAAAGGCTTTCAACAGCGGTTTCGGCAGCGCGAGACCCGAGGTCTCGATCAGGATATGATCGGGCTTCACCGGCATCGCCATCAGGCGTTCCAGCGTCGGGATGAAATCGTCGGCCACGGTGCAGCAGATGCAGCCATTCGACAGCTCAAGGATGTTTTCTTCGGGACAGTTCTCATCGGCGCAGGATTTCAGGATCTCGCCATCGACGCCCATGGTGCCGAATTCGTTGACCAGCACCGCCAGCCGCTTGCCCTGCGGATTCAGCATCAGGTGGCGGATCAGCGTGGTCTTTCCGGCCCCCAGAAAGCCGGTGATGACGGTAACGGGGGTCTTGGTCAGGTCGGTCATATGCTACCCAATCGAAGGAATGCGCGCGATGCTGCGCTTGCGGAAAATGGCGATGCGGTCGCGCCATGGCACGATGCCGTCATCGGCGGCGGCATAGGCGGCGGCGCCGGTCAGGATCTCGGCGGCATCGGCATCCGACATGCCGCCATAGATATAGGACCAGCGGCCCGGCCCGCTCAGCGCGATGGCGCTGCCGCTGTTGCAGGCCGACAGGCACTCGACGGGCAGGATGCGCACGCCTTCGGGCGCGCCCAGTCGTTCCAGCGCGGCAAAAAGACGCGCGCCCGGCACCGGCTGGCCATCGATCACGGGTTGGCCGGCCCGGCAGGTCGTGCAGACAAGCAGTGAAACGGTCATGCGCCCTTTATCCATCATTGCGGTTCAGGGCATGCCAAGGGTGCGCGGGGGCGCGCGCGCCCCTTCTACCCCAGGCGGGAACACCCCGTCCGCCGGTCAATATCTGCGCAGGCAGGTCTCCCGGCTTGCGGATTCAGGCTTTCGCCAACGGTCGGCCCACCTTCCCGGCCCCGCGAAATCGATCGGGCCAGTGGCATCGGGCGACCTTTCCGGTCACGGTCGCGGGGGCGGCTGCTTTCAGGCTTTCACCTGTCGCATTCCCTTTTCACCTGTCATAGGACAGGAACCAGCGCAGCCAAAGCTGTGCGCGCCCGGCCCCGACTTGTCAAGCGAAGGAGTGCCCGATGGATGCCGATGAAAACGCCCGCCACGCCGAGAAGATGGCCAAAATCAAGGCGGCCCGCGACCGAATGATGCAGGGAAAGACCGGCGAAAAGGGGCTCGTCATCGTTCATACCGGCAAGGGCAAGGGCAAGTCGTCATCGGGGTTTGGCATGATCCTGCGCGCGATTGCGCATGATATGCCCTGCGCGGTGGTGCAGTTCATCAAGGGCGGCTGGGACACGGGCGAGCGTCGCCTGCTGACCGGGCATTTCGGCGATTTGTGCCAATTTCACGCCATGGGCGAGGGGTTCACCTGGGAAACCCAGGACCGCGCCCGCGACATCGCCGCCGCCCGCGCCGGCTGGGACAAGGCGCGCGATCTGATCCGCGATCCGGCCATCCGTATGGTGCTGCTCGATGAAATCAACATCGCGCTGCGCTATGACTATCTGGATATTGGCGAGGTGGTGGCGTTCCTGCGCGATGAAAAGCCGCCGATGACCCATGTCGTGCTGACCGGCCGCAATGCCAAACCCGAGCTGATCGAGCTGGCCGATCTGGTCACCGAGATGGAGGCAGTCAAGCATCCCTTTCGCGATGGCATCAAGGCCCAGCCGGGGGTCGAGTTCTAGGCCCTGGCAAGGGCTGTCCGGGGGGCGCGTGGTCCCTGTGGATGGGTTGGGGCGATACGGGATTGTGTCGCGGCCCCGTGCATTCCATCATGCCCGGCAATGGCACGGCCGCCCATCGCACCTTGTTTGCCGCCGGTGGCCGTCATAGCGGAAAAAGGAACAACCGTTTCCAAGAGGGGGGATATTTCATGTCGATGTTGATGTTTTTGGCCGCGCTGGTCCCGATCGCGGCGGTATTTGTCCTGTTGGTCGTGATGCGCAAATCGGCCAAGTTTTCGATGCTTGTCGCCTATCTGGCGACCGTGGTTCTGGCCGTGCTGTTGTGGGGGACGGATATCGCCAAGGTGGCGGGGGCGACGGCCAATGGCGTGATCACGGCGATCACCCTGCTTTACATCGTCTTTGGGGCGATCCTGCTTTTGTATACGGTACAGGAATCCGGCGCGATCCAGTCGATCAAGCGCGGATTTACCGATATTTCGCCCGACCGGCGGGTGCAGGCGATCATCATCGCCTGGCTGTTCGGGTCCATGGTCGAGGGGGCCTCGGGCTTTGGCACGCCGGCGGCGGTCGCGGCGCCGCTTCTGGTCGCCATCGGCTTTCCGGCCATGGCGGCGGTCATGGTGGCGCTGATCATCCAGTCGACGCCGGTCTCTTTTGGCGCGGTCGGCACGCCCATGCTGGTCGGCGTGCAGACCGGCCTTTCCAATAGCGACACCGTCAACGCCGCCATCGCGCCGGCCACGCTGGCCGAATATGTCCCGGTGGTTGCGGAGCGCGTGGCGTTTCTGCACATGACCATCGGCTTTGTCATCCCGCTGTTGATGGTGGCGATGATGACGCGCTTTTTCGGCACGCGCCGCAGTTTCCGCGAAGGCTTTGGCGCGTGGCAATTCGCGCTGTTCGCGGGGCTGGCCTTTACCATTCCCTATTATCTGGTCGCGCGATTCCTGGGCCCGGAATTCCCGTCGCTGGTCGGCGGGCTTCTGGGGTTGCTGATCGTGGTGCCGGCGGCGCGGCGCGGGCTGTTTCTTCCCAAGACCGTGTTCGATTTCCCGGCGCGCCGCGACTGGGATCCCAGCTGGAAGGGCAAGCTCGACACCGAAATCGCGCATGAGGCCGCCGATACCGCGCATCCGCACGGGCGCGGCGACATCTCGTTGATGACGGCGTGGAGCCCCTATGTCATCACCATCGCGCTTTTGGTGCTGACGCGGGTGATCGGGCCTTTGAAGGCGTGGCTGACCGGCCCGTCGACCACGCTGGCTTTCGAGAACCTGTTCGGTTCGGGCATCACCTCGAAGGTGCAGCTGCTTTATTCGCCGGGCACCATCCTGATCCTGGTTTCGGTGATCTCGTTCTTTGTCTATCGGATGAAGGTCGCGGATTTCAGCCGCGCCTGGGGCCTGTCGGCCAAGACCATGATCGCGGCGGCGCCCGCGCTGCTTTTGGCGGTGCCGATGGTGCAGGTGTTCATCAATTCCGGCTCTGAGGGGGTGCTGTCCATGCCGCTGACCCTGGCCGAGGGCATGTCGGCGGCGGTCGGCAATGTCTGGCCGATGTTCGCGGCGGTGATCGGGGCCATGGGGGCGTTCATCGCCGGGTCGAACACGGTCTCGAACATGATGTTTTCGCTGTTTCAGTTTTCGACCGCACAGGGGATCGGGCTGGATCTTTTGGGCGTGACGGTGGTCGTGGCCTTGCAGGCAATCGGCGGCGCGGCCGGCAATATGATCTGTGTCCACAATGTCGTCGCGGCCTCGGCCACGGTCGGGCTGACGGATCGCGAAGGCGATCTGATCCGCAAGACGCTGGTGCCGATGACCTATTATGTCGTGCAGGCGGCGTTCCTGGGCATGGCATTGATCTGGGGCGGTTTCTGGTGGCTGCTGGCGCTGGTCTGGTTGGTGGTGGTGCTGGCCTCGATGTACAGCCAGGATGGCGCCCCGGTGCGACAAACCCAAAGCTGAGCGAACGGGCGAATGCATGAAGTTGCGGGGCGGTGCCGATGGCGCCGCCCCGCCGCATTTGTGCCGCCCGCGACCGGCGCGCGAACCGCCGGTCATGCCGCCCGCCCGTCATGGCCCGGATGCGGGGCCGGCCCGACGCCACCCGCATGGTCGTGCGGGCTAAGACCGTGGCCCCGGGGGGCATGCGCACCCGGCCTATACGCCTAGCTAAAGCGCCATTCGGGGATTTCGGAGGCCGTGAATGTGTCGGCCGAGGCGCGGTCCCAGCGTCGATGCCATTCGCGCAATTCCTCGATGGGCTGTTCGGCCAAAAGAAAGCCCGAGGGCAGATAGGGAAATGCCTCGTTCCCGTCCATGAAGGTGCCGTCCTTGTGCCGGAACATGAAGTGATAGGGCATGAAATCCACGGGTGAGGACAGGCCGGCCGCCCCGGCGATTTCGGCCAGCGCGTGCAGCGTGTTCTTGTGGAACCGGGTGACGCGCAGCGATTTGGTCCCGACCTCAAGCGCGCGCTGACGCAGCTTGTCCTGGGTGGCGATGCCGACCGGGCATTCGTTGGTGTGACAGGATTGCGACTGAATGCAGCCGATGGCGAACATGAAGCCGCGCGCCGAATTGCACCAATCCGCCCCCAGAGCCAGCGCCCGGGCGATGTCAAAGGCGCTGATGATCTTGCCGGCCGCGCCGATCCGGATCTGTTGGCGCAACCCGGCGCCGCGCAGGGTGTTGTGGACAAACACCAGCCCCTCAAGCATGGGCATGCCGACGCGGTTGGCGAATTCCATCGGCGCCGAGCCGGTTCCGCCCTCTTTGCCGTCGACGACGATGAAATCGGGGGCGATGCCGGTTTTGAGCATGGCCTTGACGATGCACATGAATTCCCGGCGGTGACCGATACAGAGTTTGAAGCCCACCGGTTTTCCGTCCGACAATTCGCGCAGCTGGGCGATGAATTCCATCAACCCGACCGGCGTCGAAAAGGTGCTGTGCGTGGGTGGCGAGATGCAGTCAACACCCATCGGGATGCCGCGCGCCTCGGCGATTTCGGGGCTGATCTTGCTGGCCGGCAGCATGCCGCCATGGCCGGGCTTTGCGCCCTGGCTCAGCTTGATCTCGATCATCTTGATCTGTGGGTCCAGCGCCTGTTTGCGAAAGCGTTCGGGATCGAATTTGCCATCCGGTGTGCGACAGCCGAAATAGCCCGAGGCAACCTGATAGATCAGGTCGCCGCCATGTTCGCGGTGATAGGTGCTGATCCCGCCTTCGCCGGTGTCATGGGCGAAATTGCCCATCTTGGCGCCCTTGTTCAGGGCCTGGATCGCATTGGGCGACAGCGCGCCAAAGCTCATTGCCGAGATATTGTAGATCGAGGCCGAATAGGGTTGGCGGCAATCCGGGCCGCCGATGGTGACGCGGAAATCGCTGTTGGTGATGACCTTGGGCGAAACCGAATGCGTGACCCAAGCGTAACCTGCATCATAGACCCGTTCCGAGGTGCCGAAAGGCTTTTTATCCTCGACCCCCTTGGCGCGTTGATAGACAAGGCTGCGCGCGTCGCGCGAAAACGGCAGCTCTTCGTTATCGCTTTCGATCAGGTACTGACGGATTTCGGGCCGGATGGTTTCGAACAGGAACCGGGCGTGGCCGATGATCGGATAGTTGCGCAGCACCGCGTGCCGTTTCTGGACCATGTCGCGCAGGCCCAAAAGGCACAGCGCCGCCGCCATCAGCCCGGGCAACAGCGCCCATTGGTGCCCGGCGGCGTAAAGCGCCGTCAACACCAGCGCCAGCAACACGCAAAGCGCAAAGAACGAATAATGCTTGATCTGGGGCAGGTTCCGCATGAGCCAATCTTACCTTGAGGCCCCCGCGGGACCGTTGTCGTCAAAGACATACGCTCTCTGGGTTAATAATCGGTTTGTCCAGACCGGGACCGGGCTGAAAACGCAGCCGTGATGGGCCGGGGCGGGGCGTGGCGGATATCGCTTGTGATTTAATCAATCGTTTGATTAAATCACCACATGAACACCGATTCGCCCCCCGCCGGCACTCGCGCCGCCCTGATCTATGCCGGATTGCATCTGTTCGGCCGCGACGGCTTTGCCGCCAGTTCGACCCGCGCGCTTGCGGCCGAGGCCGGCACCAATATCGCCTCGATCGCCTATCATTTCGGCGGCAAGGAGGGGCTGCGCCATGCCTGCGCCGAAGAGGTCGCGGCGCGTGTGGCCGAGGTCGCCGGCCCGCCCGAAACGCCGCCGCAGATGCCCCCCGAAATGGCACTGGCGCGGCTTGAGACGATGCTGCGCGCGCTGGTCGCCTTTCTGACCCGGGGTCCGGGGGCCGCCGATACGGTCGCATTCATCCTGCGCGAAATGGCCGAGCAGGGGCCGGTATTCGATCTCTTCTATGACCGGCTGCTTTTGCCCAAGCACCGCGAGCTTTGCGCCCTGACCGGCATGGCCACAGGCCGCGACCCCGAGGCCGAGGCCACGAAACTGTTGGTGTTTTCGCTGTTGGGGCAGGCGTTCTATTTCCGCATCGGCCAGCCGCTGATCTGTCGTCGCATGGGCTGGCCCGGCTATGACGCGGCCGCATCGCAGGCCATCGCCGACCGGCTGGTGGCCAATATGCGCGCCGCGCTGGGGGTTGGGACATGATCGGATTTGTCTGTGCGATACCGTTGATTTCGGCGCTGTTTGACGGTTGCAGCATGCCGCCCCCCTTTGCCACCGGCTATGTCGAGGGTGAATATGTGTTGATCGCGCCGCTTGCTTCGGCGCAGCTGCTGGACCTGCCGGTGGCGCGCGGCGACCGGGTCGCGGCCGGTCAGACGGTCGCGGTGATGGAAAGCCGCGATGCCCGCATCACCGTGGCCCAGGCCGAGGGTGCGCTGGCGCAGGCCGAAAATCAGCTGGCCAACCTGCAAGAGGGCAGCCGCAACGAAGAGATCCGCGTGCTTGAGGCCGCGCTTGTCTCGGCCCGCGCGCAGGCGGGCGTGGCCGAGAAAGAGGTCGCCCGCCAGGAAAGCCTGCGCGACCGCAATGTCACCTCGCAATCGCAGCTGGATCAGGTCGAAAGCTCGGCCGAGGTCGCCCGCGCCCGCGTGGCCCAGGCCGAGGCCGAGCTGGCCGTCGCCCGCCTGCCGGCCCGTCCAAAGGAAATCGAGGCCGCGCGCGCCGCCGTCGCCCAGGCCCGTGCGGCGCTGGATGCCGCGAAATGGCAGCTGGATCAACGCCGGCTGACGGTGCCGGCGCCGGGCACCGTCTTTGACCTGATCCGGCGTCCGGGCGAGTTGGCGGGACCGTCGGCGCCGGTGCTTTCCTATCTGCCCGATGGCGCGACCAAGCTGCGCCTTTATGTCCCCGAGGCGGATATTTCGCGCATTTCGGTGGGCGGGCAGCTGCGGGTGAATTGCGATGGCTGTGCGGATGCATCCGCCACGGTGACCTATGTGTCCGAGGACCCGGAATTCACCCCGCCGGTGATCTATTCCCTGCAAAATCGCCAGAAGCTGGTCTATCTGATCGAGGCGCGGCCCGATGCCGGCGCGGCGGCGCTGAAGCCGGGTCAGATCGTCGATGTGGATCTTTCGCAATGACCCGGGCGGCCGCCGATCCCGCACCGGACACGGTCATCGCCGTGCATGGCCTGACCAAAAGCTTTGGTGGCCGCAAGGTCGTCGATGACGTTTCGCTTGGCGTCGAGCGGGGCGAGATCGCGGGATTTCTGGGACCGAACGGGTCGGGCAAGACCACCTGCATCCGCATGATCTGTGGGCTTTTGACGCCGGATGCGGGGCATGGCCAGGTGCTGGGCCACGACATCCTGACCCAGCAGGGCGCGATCCGGCGGCAGGTCGGCTATATGACGCAGAAATTCTCGTTCTATGAGGATCTGTCGATCAAGGAGAATCTGGATTTCGTCGCCGGGCTTTACGCGCTGCCGCGCGATGCGGTGCGCGACACGCTGGCCGATCTGGGCCTGACGTCGCGCAAGGATCAGCTGGCGGGAAGCCTGTCGGGGGGCTGGAAACAGAGGCTGGCGCTGGCCGCCTGTATCATGCACGACCCGCAGCTTTTGCTGCTGGACGAACCCACCGCCGGGGTGGACCCCAAGGCGCGGCGCGAATTCTGGGATGAGATTCATGCGCTTTCGGCGCGCGGCCTGACCGTGCTGGTCAGCACCCATTACATGGACGAGGCCGAGCGCTGTCACCGCATCAACTATATCGCCTATGGCCGGCTGGTCGCGCATGGCACGGTCGCGCAGGTGATCCGGGATGCCGGGCTGGTGACTTATACGGTCACCACCGACCGCCCCGGCCGGGTGGCGGGGCAGCTGGCCGGTCAGCCCGGTGTCGATCAGGTCGCGCCCTTTGGCGCCAATCTGCATGTCACCGGCACCGATCCCGCCGCGCTTGAGGCCGCGCTGCGCGGGCTGGGCGTGGCGTTCCAGCCGACGGATACCAGCCTTGAGGATGTCTTCATCCGGTTGATGGAGCAAAGCCGGGACAATATGGCATGACCGCGATTTCGCTGAGCCGTCTGCGCGCATTGCTGGTCAAGGAACTGATCCAGATGCGCCGCGACCGCGTCACATTCGCGATGATGCTGGCGGTGCCGCTGATGCAGCTGATGCTGTTCGGCTATGCCATCAACAACGACCCCAAGCATCTGCCGGCCGCGCTTGTGGCGCCGACGCAGGACAGGTTCACCCGGGCCATGGTTTCGGCGCTGGAACTGACGGGCTATTACGATTTCCGCTATCCCACCGCCTCGGCGACCGAGGCCGAGATGCTGATGGCGCGTGGCAAGGTGGCCTTTGTCGTCACCGTGCCCTCGGATTTCGGACAGCGGGTCGAGCGCGGCGACGATCCCCAGATCCTGATCGAGGCCGACGCGACCGATCCCGCCGTCGCCTCGGGCGCTATCTCGACCCTGGGCACGGTGGCGGACAAGGCGCTGCGGCGCGAACTGGGCACGGTGGCGGCGGCGCGGGCACCGGTCGAGATCGTCGTCCACCGCCGCTATAACCCCGAAGGCATCACGCATTACAATATCGTTCCGGGGCTGATGGGTGTCATCTTGCAGATGATCCTGGTGATGATGACGGCGATGGCGCTGACGCGGGAAATCGAACGCGGCACGATGGAAAACCTTTTGGCCATGCCCGCCACGCCGATCGAGATCATGCTGGGCAAGGTCATGCCCTATATGGCGGTCGGCGCGGTGCAGGTGGCGGTCGTGCTCATGGCGGCGCGGGGGCTTTTCGGGGTGCCGTTCATCGGCAGTCTTGGCCTGCTTCTGCTGGGGGTTTTCATCTTTGTGCTGGCGCTGGTGATCCTTGGCTATCTGATCTCGACGCTGGCGCGGACGCAGATGCAGGCGATGCAGCTGACGTTTTTCGTCTTTCTTCCGTCGATCATGCTGTCGGGATTCATGTTCCCGTTCCGGGGCATGCCGGGTTGGGCGCAGGCCCTGGGCGAGGTGCTGCCTTTGACGCATTTCCTGCGTCTGATCCGGGCGGTCATGCTGAAAGGGGCGGGTTTTGCGGATGTCGCCCAGCCAATGGCGGCGCTGTCGGTATTCGTGATCGTGCTGGGCGCGCTGGCGCTGAGGCGGTTCCGGCGGACGCTGGACTAGGCTTCCCGTTCCGCGCCCCGTTCCCCCCCGCGCGAAATCAGCCGCGCCGCATCCGCCAGCGGCAAAAGCGGCGGCAGCCCCGAAGGCGTCGCCAGATAATGCGGCACCCAGTCGGGGTCGAACTTGGCCTTGAAGGCGCGCAGCCCCTCGAAATTGTAGAACGCCCCGCCATGGCGATAGGCAAGCGAGCCAAAGCGATCCCACAGCCGACCGCTGCGCTGGGGCGACAGGCCCGACAGCGGCGCCATGCCCAGCGAGAACCGGGCAAATCCCCGCGCCTTCATCTGCAACAAAAGCTCGGTGAAAAGGAACTCCATGGTCCCGGCCGGGGCGTGCAGCGAATGCCGCATCAGATCGACCCCGCAGCAATCCTGACGGTCGGTTTGCAGCAGATTGGCGAACGCCACCGGCGCGCCGTCCAGACGCACCACCGCAAGCGGCCACATGTCCAGCCAGTCGCGTTGAAAGCGGCCGACCGAAAAGCCCTTTTCCTGCGATTTCTTCAAGGAAAGCCATTCGTCCGAAATCGACCGCAGCCGCGCCATCAGCCCGGCGTCATGGGGCGGATACATCAGTTCCAGCGTCAGCCCGTCGCGGCCGGCGCGGGCATGGGCGGTGCGCAGCCGCTTGCGCGACGGCCCCTCAAGCGAAAACCGCCTTAGATCGACGACCGCCTCTTCGCCCATCTTGTGCAGCGTCATGCCCAGATCCAGCATCAGCGGCACCGCCTCGGGGCCGATCTGGTAAAAGACCGGGCGGACGCCATCGCGGCGGGCGGCGTCGACAAAGGTATAGGCGACCTCTTCGGCCGATTCCGGCTCGCCGATCGGGGCGCCATAGGCCAGCCACGAGGTGCCCGCGACGCCGAACATGACAAAGGCGCGGCGGTCGTCGGAAAGCAGGATCGTCTTGTCGCCAGTCAGCGCGAAACAGGCGGCGGGATCGCCCTGCGCCATGGCGATGGTCCGGGCCGCCGCCAGCTCGTCCGCGGTGGGCGGACAGGCGCGGAACCGCGGCGTGCGCAGCAATAGAAACAGCGATCCCGCCCCGACCAGCAGGCTGGCCAAAAGACCCGAGCGCAGCGCCCGGGGCGCGTTGGCGTCGGTCGCGAACTGCCACCACAATTCATGCGCATAGGGCGTGCTCTTGTGGGAAAAGAACATCACGAAGCCGACGCCCAGAATGGCCGCCAGCAACAGCACCACCCAGCCCGGCGTCAGCGCCGCATGGGTCAGCATCGAACGGCGGTGAAACGCCCGCCGGAACGGCATCAGGATCAGCACACCCACGATCAGC
Organism: Paracoccus mangrovi; assembly: GCF_042648425.1. Lineage (NCBI taxonomy): Bacteria > Pseudomonadati > Pseudomonadota > Alphaproteobacteria > Rhodobacterales > Paracoccaceae > Paracoccus > Paracoccus mangrovi. Next base: position 155,687 of record NZ_JBHRXJ010000004.1, read on the forward strand.
GCGGTCGCCTGTTCGGGCTCGACATTCTGCACAAGCGAGATGACGGCCCCCGTCAGCATCGCCAGCATGGTCAGCCAAAGCGCGCCAAGGCTGCGCCGCACAAGCCCCAGCGACAGCACGATCAAAAGCGCCCCCAGCGCGCTGGTCAGCAGCGCGGACCCCTCGATGAAGGCGAGCGGGAAAAAGGTTTCGGCGGCATCTGCCGCCTCGGTCATGGGCGGCAACAGCGAGGACAGCGACATCCACAGCCCCGAGCCAAAGACCATCACCGCAAGCAATAGCGGCGCCAGCGGCTCGACCGCGCGAAAGGCCGGTTCGGTGGCCGAGAAAAGCCGGCCCATCCGGTTTTCCCAGCGCCGCCCCGAAACCACGCGCCACGCCTCGAACAGCGCCAGCAGAACCAGCGCGGCGGCAAAGGGAACCAGATAATAGATCAGCCGGAACAGCAAAAGCGCCGCCGCGATCTTGTCGATGCCGCCGGCGGCGGGCAGGGCGGCGATCATCACCGTCTCGAACACGCCGACGCCGCCGGGCACATGGCTGATGATGCCGGCCATGGTGGCGGCGGCGAAAATCGCCAGGAATGTCAGGAAATCCGGCGCGCTGCCCGTCGGCAGCAACAGATACAGCGTCAGCGCCGACAGGCTGATATCGCCCAGCGAAATCAGCAGCTGCGCCGCCATATTGGCCGGCGAGGGCGCGTTCAGCGTGAAGCGGCGGATCTTCATCTGCCGCTGCGAGACCGAGGCCCAGATCAGCGGCCCGAGAATGCCCAGCACCGCCAGCACCGCCATAAGCCGCACCATGTCCGGCCCGAATGGCAACAGCCCGGCCAGCGCGGTCGGATGCACCGCAAGCGCGGTCAGCCCGACCAGCGTCGCCGCGATGCCAAAAGCGACCGAGGTGAAGGTCGAGATGGCGGCGATGTCATAGCCGTCCAGCCCAAGCCCGGAATAGACCCGCCAGCGCACCGCCGCGCCCGACACCGCCGTCAACCCGATGGTATTGCCAAAGGCATAGGCCAGAAACCCGCCCATCAGCGCCACCGGCGGCGGCAGCCGCTTGCCGATATGGCGCAGCGCCGACCAGTCGTAACAGGCCAGACAGCCATAGCCCGCCAATGTCGCGACCATCGCCGCCCCGATCACATGCCAGGGCGTGGTCATGATCTGATGGGCGACGGCCTGAATATCCACCGGCTCCAGCAGACGATACAGCGCCATGATCCCGGCGCCGAACAGCAGCAAAGCCGCAAGATAGGGCAGCAATGCCCGCAACTGGCTTTTCTGGCCGCTCCGTTCCGGGGCGGCGGCACTGTCGCTGGGCTTTGTCGTCAACGTCATCTGCTCTTTCATCGGCCTTGGTCCCGTCCGGCGCCCAGTGCCGCGCGGCGGTCGTGGCGGTCTCGGTCGCAGGATCAGATACACCCAGAGATGTGCGACGAACAGCGGGCGCGTCAATTTGGATGATTTACCGCCGCACCAGCCCCCCATCGCGGCTTTGACGCATCAGGAAAAGACCAAAGCATCGCAGGGATGCAGGTGCCAAAGGGATGCGGATTGTCGTGGGGATCCCGATCGGCGCGCAGGACAGCTTGGAGGCGGGTACCGGAATCGAACCGGTCTTCACGGATTTGCAATCCAACTCGCTTTCGTTCTACCTCAATAGCTTAGTTATCAAAGAGTATCAGGACATTGGGCGAACAGCCGATGAACATGATACCGCCACTTTTCATGCAAACTCCGGTGGCCGCGGCCCGTGCAAAATGCAGGGGTGGCCGCAATGAGCTGGAAAGTCGCCACCCTTTGCTCTGAGCGGCGTTTCGGCAGCCCTGTGCGCAAGCAGATCATCATGTACCTCGCTGACAAGGCCAGTGATGACGGTTCAGGCATCTGGTGCAGCAAGGGTACCATCGCACGGCAGACAGAGTTGGGCGAAACCACAGTTAAGCGGGCCATCTCCGAGTTTCTGTCGGAGGGGGTTCTGGTTGAAACCGGGCGTCGCGCCTGCATGAACGGATACACTGCGATTTACCGGATCGACCTTGACGCTGTCGGGCTTCTGGAGGCGATCTGTGACCCCAACATGGGGACGGGGTCCAGAGTGGACGGGGTCCGCTGCGGACCCGGTAGGGGTGCCAGCCCGGACGGGGTACCCGGTCCGCAGCGGACCCCAAACAATCCTAAAACCATCCGGAAACCCCCTACGCGCGGGCAAGCGCGTGAGGAGGAGGTGGTTCCTGAGTTGGAAAAGGCCTGGAAGGCATATCCTGCGGATCGCCGTCGGGATCAGCGGACTAGCTTGGAACGGATGCGACAGGCGTTATCCGAGATTTCGCCCGATGAACTCATTGCCGCCGTGAGGGCCTACGCCGTCGAGACCGAGGGTTTTACGCGGTCGAAAGTGAGTTTCAGCGACAACTGGCTGCGCGATGAAAAATGGCGGCGGCATATCGATGACCTGAGGCGGCGCAAGGCCGAGACAGAGGCGGCTGCCGAAAAGCAGCTCGGCCAGATCGCAGCATGGGTGAAAGCGCGGCACGGGATGTGCAAGCATCTCACCAAGGCGCAGGTTGTCGACGCGGTAGAGCGCGGTCTGATCTCGCGGCAGGAAGCACACGCAGCGGGGGTTATGCGATGATGGTCGTGCTTGCGCTCCCATCCTCTGCCACCGTGCCCGTCATTCCGGCCGCGTACATTGTCCCTGCAAGTCCAGCCCGAAGCGCCCACCATAAGGCTGGCGAAGGGCGGGGCTTGCAGCCATCAGTGGTGGCTTCGATCCGGGACGGATCGGCGGCGCAGCCGCTTGCGGGGTCGAGGGGCGCAGCGTCCTCGCCGACATGTTGCTTGCAACATAATAGTCGGTCCATATTGCGTTTCGTCGGTAACGGGGGCGCATGATGGCTGGCCCCCAGTTCTTCCGAATTCAGTCGTTCGCGGCAAAGGCCAACCCGGCCGGGCAGTCTGTCGCTCAGATCCTTGGCGAAGCGGCTCGGCAGCCGAAGTTTTCCACCCATGTCAGAAACCCGCAGCCGCCATTGGTGGTCTTTGGTCTGTCGCCCGACCAAGTGGCAGAGAAGCATGCCGAGATGGTTGCCGGAGGTGCGGTTACGGTCAGGCTGGCCGATGGCAGCGTAAAACAACGGGCCGTTCGCAGTGACCGGCACACGCTGATGACCGCGATTGCCTCGCACCCCCACCTGACCGCGCAGGTTATGCAGGATGCCAGCGCGAATGCCGACTATCAGACTTGGGTTCGGCTGAACGTTGCGTTCTTCCAGACACTTTACGGTGAGCGTCTGGTCAGCGTGGTCCAACACCTGGACGAAGAGCATCCCCACTTGCACGCCTTCGTCCTGCCGCTGGGAGATCGGAACTGCTCGGCGCGCGATCTGAACCCTGCATGGACGGCGAAGGTTGAGGCAGAGGCGGCGGCCAAAGCGCAGGGTTTGGATGCAAAGGCAGCGGTCAAGTTGGGGAATGCAGCCTACAAAGACCGCGCCCGGTCGCTTCAGGACCAGTATTATCACGAGGTTTCGTTGTCCGCAGGCCTGACGCGCGACGGACCAAAGCGGCAGCGCCAATCGCGTGCCCAGTGGAAAGCGCGCAAGGCCGAAGCAGACCGGACGGCGCGTATCGTACAGCAGATGGGGGCGCGCGTCGCGGAGTTGGCCGAACAGGAGGAGGCGCTGGAAACCTCGGTCGAAGACCTTGCTGATCGGCTGGATCACGCCGAAGCCCTTTTCGCGGATGCTGAGGCCGAAAGGGCCTTGGCTGCGCAAGAGCGAGCGCGGGCCGGGGCTTTGGCCGATATGGTGGAAAGGGAAGCAGCGGCCCGGAGGTCCGCTGCGGAGGAGGAGGCACAGAAGATCAGGTCAAAAAGGAAACAGGACGCGGCGCTGATCCTGGCCGAAGCCCGGACCAAAGCGGCCCGGCTGACCGATGACCTGCATCAGGCCCGGCAGGCGTTCGAGGCACAGAGGGCCGCCATTGTCCGGCATGCGGCTGCACAGGCCGCATCGGTCGCGGTGCAGGTGGTGCTGGGCGTGCTGACCGGCAAGGTGACCCGCCGCCTGGATGGCGCGGGCTGGGAGGTTCACGACAATGCCCTGCGCCAGAAGGTCGAGGCGCTGGACCTTGGGACTGCGCTGGACGAGGTGGTCTCGAAGATGGCAGCCCTTTGGGAGCGGTTGGTCGGCCGCCTGACAGCAACAGACGTTGCGACTGAACGCCAAGTTGCGGAAGCCACCCTTTCGCCCGTCAAGAAACGCCCGCCAGACGAGCGCATGTCGCCATGACCTCGGAACTGGATGCAAAGATCGCCGCCCTGCGTCAGCGCAGAAGCCGGACCATTGCGGAAGCCGAAACCGAGGCTGCCCGGCTCACGGCTGCGCTGTCGGAACAGGCGACGGGCATCCGGTCTGACCTTATGGCCGAGGCCGAGAAAATTGGCGGCCGGATGGCCTCGGTTCGGCGCCAGGTTCAAGATGCCGAGGCGATGATCGGAAACCTTCGGGCTGATGCCGAGGGGCTTGTTGTGCGTCTTAATGCCAACGAGACCTCTCTCCGGCGGCAGGCACTTCGAGCCGGGTTGGCCCTTGGCGTTGCCGTTCTGGCCGCCGGGATTGTCATTTTGGTGGCGATCTGGACGGGCGCTGCTCTGGTGGAGGAGGCACGCGCAGAGGCCGGGACAATCCGCGCCGGGAACCTGCGGGCTTTGGCCGAGGCCCGGGCCGAAGGCGAACGTGCGCTTGCAGCCTTGGAGGACGGCCTGACCGCGCGGCGCGCTGAGGTGGAGCGGGGAATCGACGAGATCGGCCTGGAGCTGGCGGGCCTTGCCGCTGAGCGGGATGCCGTAAAGGCGGAACTGACCGATTTTGTGGCATTGCGTGATCGCCTTGGTATCCAATTGATCGAGAGCCGGACTCAGCCGGTGATCATCGTGCCTGAGGGCAGGGAAATCCGCCTCTGGCGGGCGGCGGGTCTGCATGAGCTGGCGCGCTATAACGGGCGCATGTACCGCGTGGTGGAGCGCGAGTGATCAGGCGCGCAGGGCCAGCAACTCCTGCCCGAACTGGTGCAGCGGCAGCACCTCGATCCCGTTGCCCTGTGGAAAGGCCTCGGTCCCCGGATAGACGATAATCCGCCGCGCGGGGGTCAGGTCCTCGCAGGCATGGTAAAAGCCGCGTTCGGCCTTTGGGGCCAAGCTGCGCTTGATTTCGACCGCCCAGATCGCGCCCCCTGGCAGGGTCAGCACCAGATCGACCTCGGCCCCTGCGCCGCTACGGTAGAACTGCGCCTGCGTGTCGTCCGGCATCAGGTCATGGGCGGTCTCGATGACAAGCCCTTCCCAACTGGCGCCTGCGACCGGGTGGCCCAACACGTCATCCAGCGTGGTCAGCCCCAGAAGGGCATGCAGGATGCCGGTGTCGCGCACATAGATGCGGGGCGATTTGACCAGCCGCTTGCCGGTGTCCGAATGCCAGGGTTCCAGCCGACGGACCAGCATCAGATCGACCAGCAGGTCGAGGTAGGAGGCGACGGTTTTGGCATCGACCCCAAGCGCGCGGGCCAATTCGGCGGCGTTCGACAGGCCAGATTGCCGATGCGCCAGCATGGTCCAGAAGCGCCGCAGCGTCTCGGCTGCGATGCGGGGGCCAAGGGCGGGGATGTCGCGTTCCAGATAGGTGCGGATGAAGTCACGCCGCCAGCGCAGGCTGGCCTGATCGTCCTTGGCAAGGAAGCTGTCAGGAAACCCACCCCGCAGCCAAAGGCGGTCCAGATCGGCGGTGGGCACTTCCATCGCATCCAAGGGCGCGAGTTCAAGATAAGCGATCCGCCCGGCCAGCGTCTCGCCCGATTGCCGCAAGAGGTCGATGGAGGCCGAGCCGAGCAGCAGGAGGCGGCCGGTGCGAAGGCCCTTGCGCCGCCCCCGGTCAATCAGGCCGCGCAGCGGCTGGAAAAGGCCAGGCATCCGCTGGACCTCGTCCAGGATCATCAGCTTGTCTTCATGCGCCGAAAGGTAAAGCTCGGGATCGGCAAGCTTTGCCCGGTCGGCATCGGATTCGAGATCAAGGTAAAGCGAGGGGCGTGTATTGCCCAACTCTTGTGCCAGCGTGGTCTTGCCAACCTGACGCGGCCCCAAGAGGGCGACGGCGGGGCTATCGTCCAGCAGGGATTTCAAGGTGTCGGTGATACGGCGCTCAATCATCATCCGTGCAATTATGGAGCTTAATTCCCGTTTTCCAAGGATAAAGACCAATCAGAGGCGATCAGGTAGGGCGACCCTGGCTTCAGCCCAGAAGGTGCCAAAGTCGGCTTCAAGCGCGCTCAGGATAACCATCAGCTCGATCACATCCAGCCGCCGCTCACCCAACTCGTACTTCCCAACAAAGGAGGGCGGTTTGCCCAGCCTTGCCGCAAGCTCCGCCTGAGACAAATCGCGATCATTCCGAAGAGCGACCAGCGCTTTCAGAAAGCTGCGATAGGCATCTGAATGAACGCTGCCCGCCAAATCCTGCCTGCCGTTCTATCTCGACAGGATCAGCTACTCCCGTTATAGGATTACCCCCAAAATGGGGGTGAATTGCCGCGCTTTGCCGTGGGCGGCCTCCCACTTGGTGCATGTAGGGGGTATTCATGGCAGAAGAAGCGGCATCCCGGACGGCGCCCGTCACGCCGGATGAGCGGCCCCTTACGGTCTGGCGCGGCCAGGTGGTCTCGGTTGCCGACCGGGTGACCAGCACGACCTATTCTGGCAAGCATCGCGATCACACGCGGGTAAGTTCCCTGCCAGAGGTCTGGATTGCCGATGCCAGTGGGCAGGAGTTTCAGTTCACCGACCTCACGCTGGCGGGCTGTCGGCCTGGGCACATGGTGGTGATCGTCGGCGATCCGGCGAAGAACCGGGTTGTGGGCATGGCCAACCTGACCACGGGGCGGACCTATTATGCGCCGACGCTGGCCATTCTGCCGGTCAACGCCGGACACATCATGGGAATGGTGGTCGCTGCCATCCTGTTCTGTGGCTTCGCCTGGTTTCTGTCGATTGCCATTTTCGGTGAAGTGCGCACACGCCATAGTTGGTGGGCAAGAACCGCGCCTGAGCTGATGTTTTACCTCGCGCTCTTCTTCGCCTGGTGGATGCCGGAGAAGTTGCGACAGAGGGTTAATCGCCGCACCGAGGCTTTGCGCGCCCGGATAGACCGAGAGATCGAGGCCGCAGGGCGATGAATGTGATCGAATGCGCTCCCGGACAGGTTGGGTTCATGGCTTTGGCGATGCCCCCTGATCCTTGACGATGCCGCCGGGGGTGCGGCATATGCGCTGCCCTGTCTGTCAGGACCTGTTACGATGACCCACTGGTACACCGCCGACACGCATTTCGGCCATGAAAACATCATCCCCAACGCCCGCCGTCCGTTCCGGGACGGCGAACATATGGCGGCTGTCCTGATCGAAAGGCTGTGGGACCGTGTCGGCCCCGAAGATGACCTTTGGATCATTGGCGACTTTGCCTTCGGTCCCAAGGCGAAGGACGAAGGCTGGCTGCTGGGCATCTTCTCCCAACTGCCCGGGGCACGGCGGCACCTTCTGGTGGGCAACCACGACAGCGCTTTAACGAAAGGGCTGCCCTGGGACAGCGTCTCGCTGCTGGCCGAGGTCGATGACCCCGAGGCTGACCGGCCGGTGACACTTTGCCACTACCCGATGATCACCTGGAACCACGCCCGTAAGGGCGCGCTGCACCTCTTCGGCCACGTCCACGGCAACTGGCGCGGAAGCACGAACGCGGTGAATGTCGGGGTGGATGTGTGTGACTACTATCCGGTGTCCTTGCGCGAAGCAGCCGCACGCGCAAAGACGCTGCCGCAGAACCGGCATTGGAGGGATGTCGAGCCGAGGGGGTAGTTCCGGCCCTTTGCGGACGTTCGAGCCTCGTCGATGCTGCGCGGCGACATTCCCCGAACCGGCCACTGGATACGGTGCCCAGCATTTCGGGCTGCGGAGCTTCAGCGATGCGGACAAAGGGCTGATGACCCGCCGAGGTTCAAACCGGCGACGGAAGGCCGCAACCCTTTCTAGATGCTCAGCAACATTAATTTTCGCCTTAGCCGCCGGGCCGGCATATTCTCGTTCGCCCTTGCCAGCGAAATAGAATGCCACCTGCATTTCCTGAGGAACGCAAACAGCAAGACAGCCTGTCGACCGTCCCGACAAGCAGGTAGCCGAGCAAGTAAGCTGACATGTATTCCTTCCGTCAGGTACCCGTGTCGCTGAAGGTCGGGTCAGATCTGGCCGTCCGTCTCGTCGGCTTCTGGCAAGCGCAAATCTGCAATAGCGTCTAGGACGCGTCTAATGATCGCAGCCCCCTCAGGAGTATGGTCCCAGATCCGACGCAGGCTCGCATTCGCTTTTGCCCACTCAGTGTCCATTATAATCTCTTCGTCGACTTTCGGCACCTTAACGTTGAGGACTTTGCAGATTTGTACAACATTATTGCTAATCGTCTTGAAATGTCCCGCACATATACGGCCAACCTGACTTGGATGTACGTTCGCTAATCTGCCTAGATCAGCTTTGCTGAGCTTGCTTTCCGCGTATTTGGTCGAAATCCGCTTGTGTAGCTCACTTAATTGATTGCTTGTTGGCTTCATGCAAATTAGCATGTAATAATGCTAGCAGATTTGCAAGGAGTTATCGATGAGCGAGATCCGCTTCTACCGGGCCAGCGAGAAGCCCTTCGGCGTGTTGAGCAACCTCTATCGTCGCGAGATCGAGTTCGAGGGCGAGACGTTCGCCACCAGCGAGCACGCCTACCAGGCGGGCAAGCCGCGCAAGCCAGCGGTGAGGAAGTGGCTAATGGAGGCTCCATCGCCGGCGCTTCTGGCAATGGCGGCCCACGGTCTCTACTACTGGGACGTGGCCCCGGGCTGGTCGACCTCAAAATTCGATCGCATGCGGGCTGTGCTGCGGGCGAAGTTCACGCAGCATCCCGATCTCCTCAAGCTGCTTCTCGGAACCGGCGACGCGAGGCTCGTCGAATCGGCGACCGAAGACAACCAGGTCAATCGGCTATGGGGCGAGGTCAATGGGGTCGGCCAGAACAAGCTCGGGGAAATGCTAATGGAGCTTCGCGCAGAGTTGCGAGATCAGGGCGCGGACTCTGACACATGTCTTACGGCAGCTGAGTGAAGCCCAGGTTAGGAGCTGAGCGGATGTTTAGAATTTCGCGCACGAACCTGGCGCCCCGGTTCTTGAACAAGCCACGGGCGCCGGCGTACGCGCAGTTCTCGGCGGCGAGACGCTGACCCGCGACGATCCCTTCGAGCAAATCCGCCGCCTTGAGGCAAGAAGTGCCGAATTCGTTGGCGAGGATCCAGTCAATCACGCCGACGCTGACCATGTCTCCCGAACCGCATGTGTCCAAGACCGTAGGAGCGTTGATCGCGTCACACCAGGTAGTTCCCGCCGCATCGCGCACCTCGAGACCCGCAGCGCCGTAAGTAACGATGCGAACACACTTGTGGAGGCGGTCTGCCAAACGATCGCCAAGCCTGTCATCCGAATATTTCAGAATTGTTGCGAGCTGCACGGCCTCATCGAAGAGATCACTGTCCTTGAAGTCGGACGGCTCGAAGAAGATGACCGCGCCCGCCGCACTCGCCGTCCTCATCGCCTCGAGGATGCCGTCTGATAGCCGGTCGGCATAGAAAATCGAGCATTGCGTAAGCATATTCAGCGCAGGTGCAACCTCGGCGTGGCTGATTGGCTCGTATCGCGGCAACTCCTCGCGCGTCTCCGGGCACAAGAAGCTGAATTCATGTTGCCCCAATTCGGTGTTGAGTTCCTGCGCCAGCACGGGCGACCGAAGGTCGGTGCGTCGGGAAATGAAGCGTGTCGTCGCGCCAGCCTGAACGAACTCGTCAATCAGTCGGTAGCCTGCATCATCATCTCCGAGCGCTAGAACCGGCGCCACATGGCGGTGGAGCATCGCCAGAGACACAAGCACGTTCCCGCACGAGCCGCCCAATGCCTCGTCGAAGAGATTGCCATCAGCGTAGATGCGGTCGAGCACCGTGAAACCGGTGCCGGCGACGTCGATGCGATATTCGAGGTTTGGAGGCGAGTCGTGCATGCTCACTTATGCAGTCGCTCCCTACCTCCTGTCGAGGCCAAGTGATGCGACATCGAGACGAACCCATCCGAAGTTCGATGGTACCAGAGCGCACAGTATGGTGAGAAGTGCATTCGGACCCGCCGGGCCTGAACCGAACAGAGACCAGCAGCCGTTTGCAGCGCCGCACACTTCTCCGACGCTTATGCCGTAGGGATGAGAGAGAAGAGCGTGATCATTCCCTGGTCGGGAACCGCTGTCTCCGCAGCATAGGACCTCGACTCCAATGGGCAGATCGGCCTTGATCATGTTGACGACGGAGAGCTTGCTCGAGGCTGTCGGGACAATGTCGTAGCTGTGTCCGGATCCCATGACACGGACTCGGCCGGACGCGAATGGCGCGCAGCTTTCTAAGTCGACTGGGAAGCGGTAGGGATGGCGCAGCTTGTCCATTTCGACAGTAATCTGCACCTCTCGGTGCTTGAATTTGTGGCAGAGGAATAGATCGCTGCGCTCATTGAGAAAGGTCGCGGTCTCGGTGATCGCCGTATTCGCCGGTGCGCGATCCTGGTCAACGTCGACATCCGCCATGCGGATATGCCCCCCGTTGTAGTAGCCAATCGGGATCGACGAAAGCATGTCGGCGGGCAGGACCTTCCTCAATTCTTCTCCCGCCGAACCGCCGCGGCCCGTCGCGAACCCGATCCTGAGCCCGGCCCTATGCAGTCTGATCAATTGGTCGACAATCCCTCTATCCGGCGTGGAGTAGCGCCCGGCGGTCGTCACGATCGTTCCATCGTAGTCGAATACTGCACCGCCAATGTCCGCCTCAGCCAGTGTCCGCAAGCGCTCCCGGCCGATCAGGTGAAGAGGATCGTCATCGGGATCGTGGGAATCAGATTTTGAGATGGCCGCGCGTTTGTGCCGAACGTGCGGAGGCAGGGCTCGGGCTAGATCCGTTAGCGAACGGTCATAATATATCGCGCGCCCAAATTCGCCAATGCCGGGCTTCCCGGGGTCGATACCGACAACTGTCCCCATCGCCTCTATGATGCTGAGCCCATCAATCATCGCGAGCGCATTGTCGAGTCGACCGCATGACCGCTGGTCGACAACATCCCGGCGAAGCGAATGTGGAAGGAGATCGCTAATCGCCGCCCACGTCGCTCGAGTGTCTGTGCCCGTGAGTGCGAGGACCATCGTTTCGTCCTGCCGGTGGTGGAGCCAGCCATGGCGACCATGCGCCAGGTTGCGGAAGTCTGTTGTCTGGACATGGCACAGCGAAGCCTCCCAAATCGACGTGTCGAGAAGTACGGACAGCGGCTTCAAGTGCGGATCGCCGGCAACCACCAAGGTGTCGCTTCGCCGCAGTGACGAGAGGCGGGTAGCCATCGATATTCGATGAGCGGGATCCCGCATCTCTGCGAGGCGGAAAGCGATCATACCGAGGATGTGGGCGGCACCCCTCGGGTCACGCGATGCCCCGTCGCAGGCGAGGAGCAGCGCAAAGACAGAGGAAACTAGCGAATGGGTCGCCAAGTAGCCATCTTTCGGATCGGCGACCGGCACGATGTGGACGATACCGCCTCCGGCCTCAACAAGGCGTGCCGCCGATCCGTCGGCGTTGCGGGTGACAAGATGAACCTTCCTTCCCCCGCGGTCGAAGGCGGCCTGCGAGGCAGCCGTGGCGTCAGGATTGTCGCCGCTGGCGCTGAACAGCCAGATATCAGTCTCGGAGAGGTCATGGTGGTCGGCCACCAGTTCCATTGGTGTCTGAACGGTCGTCGGGCCGAAACACAGCGTGTCGCGGCAGCGGGCGAGATATTCGGCCACAATCGCCGAGCCGCCGGACCCGATTGAGAGGGCGTGGCGGTGGGCACCGCCCGTGAGCGCCGCTGCCAGCGGCCCTGCATCATATGTTTGAAACAGGTCGAGCGTGCTGGGGAGGGCGTCGAGCTTCGCGGTAAAGACGTGCGTCGTCATTGAGCCGGCACCACTTCGCCGTAGCTCGCGTAGAGCGGGCCGGATAGGATCAGGTGAACGGTCATGTCCGGCGCCTCGTGTGGTCCGATCACCGTATTGTCGAATTGGTAGCTCTCGGTCTCGAGATATTGTACTGCCATGTCGTGCTCGATTGCGGCCATGAGGGCGCCGGCAGCGAGCACTTTGCTTCCCACCGGAGACAGCACCATTCGTGGCTCGTAGGTCCCCTTCATCGTCCGGTCGAAGCGGGTCTTCAGGGTTGAAAGGGTCCGGTAGCAATCGAGCGGGTTCCGTTCCGATGCGTACACGACGTCGCGCGGATCGACTTGCCACTCATCCACAAGCTCCGTGCGGTATTCGGCGAGAAGATCGTCGGCGCGTCGCGGGTTTCGAGCCGGGAAGGGGAGGAGAGGACAGATCTTGTATCGCGATGGGATTGCTGCGCCGATCTGGGTCAGCGCCTGCGCTCTTCCACTGGCCAGCTGTGGGATCCAGATTTGCGCGAGTCCTTGAGCGTCTTCCTCAATGGGTGGTGAGAAGCCCTTAACCGATCCCGCCCGGCTCGATGGAATGCTCAATATCCTGTCGTCCATTTCGGGATTCGAGACGATCATCAGATGGAAGGCACGATTTGGGACACTTTCGCAGTCTTCAAGCAGCATCCTTGCGGCTGGGAAGCCGACACCTATGGAAAGCGCGCTCAGATCGAGGATCACGTCGGTAACCATGTCGGCAACGGGGTGCTCGATGAGACGCGATACGATGCGGGAGCCGCTCACCGGCGCACCATCGTCGGCGAAGATGTCTATTCTGATTACGATGGAGTCGGGAACGATCTCCTTAAGCGCAGCCTCGTTCTCGTTCGCCTGTTCGATGAGCTCCTGGGACGCCCCCGGACGCTCTTCGCGCACGTAGATTGCTGAAAGACGGGATCCGAGCGTTTCGGCCAGCGTCTGAGATATACGGCGCGATCGCGGGTCGAACCCCGCCGCGGCCACCAGCAAGACGTGACGCGAAGGGTCGCCGAAGTAGTCGGAGATGAAATCGTCGACAGCATTATCGAAATTGGTGATGCAGTTCTCCCAATGCTTACGCATCGATCAGTCCCGCAGCTCTGCGTAGATATTCGACCTTCTTGGGAAGAAAACCTCCCCGATTGAATGTGAGGCCGTACACTAGACCGACCGTCCCAGTGAGCTCAATCAGCGCCCACAGCTTGCCGCCCTGCCCATAGTTCCGTTCGATCGTGATTGCGCCGTGCGCTATGGCGTACTTCAGGACTGAGCCGAGCTCGTCGTCGAACGACATCGCCTCCATTTCCTCCTCGAGGATGCCAATCGCGTTCGCGCCTGCACCAAGGGGGGCATTGGGTAGCAGGGACTCGGCCCTGCAGTCGACTCCTATGGCGTCGACCATCTGACGGACCCGCTGGGCGTGTGGAAAAGCCCATGCGTTCATGATCGACGTGGCTTTTCCTATCAGAATCGACTGCTGATCCTTGGCAGGCAATGCCAAGGGGTTGTTACGGATCGCCCTAGTTTCGATATTGGCTACGAGTTCCCCCGCGAACTGTAGGAACACCTCCGTGTTCTCATTGCTCGCGTCGCAGATTTCGTCCACTCCATAGTGGAGTGGGCGATTATATTCGTGGTGCAGGTGGACGCGCGCGCCATGCGCAACATCGGCATCCGCCTTCAGCGGTGATTTAGGGTCGGGATCGATCTCTTCGAAAAGCGAGGGCGTCGAGCGGGCGACGCGGACGTCGTAGCGATGCAGCAGGATGCGCTTCATTGCAAGCGCGACCTCTGGCCCGTCATCGTAGGACTTCGTGCGCCTGATGAAGTCGTCGACGAGGTCGTCGATCTCTTTGCGGCGCGTAGGGCCGATCCTGAGCCTTTTCTGGTCCCTATCGACCCTGCTTTCGAGATCCTTCAACTGCCCAATGCTCAGCTTCGGGGGTTCGCTGGGGACGAGTCGGTCGATATCGGTGGCATTGCGGTTCCGGAGACCTTCGACCATGGGTAGGTAGCGCTTTGCAATGTCCCGCGCCATGGTCCGGAACTGCTTTTTCGACGCGTCCTTCTTCTCGTCGCCCTGCATGCGGATGTCCACGAAATCGCGGCCTTGCGCGCGGTTGTGAGTCGGCTGATTGGCAGGGGAACGCATCACCGCACCCGGGCTAAGGGCGTCCAGCCGCATCATCATCCAGCGACCGAACTTCATCTCCCGATGGGAAAGCATCCCGAACATGGCTTCCAGCTGCTCGTGATGAAGCGCATGGACGTCGTCGAGCATGACGAGCGGGCTCATCTCGATCGTTTCGCCGTTCCAGTCAATGCGGATGCTGCTGATGGCGTCAAAGGGAGCGTAGGGCGCCGTGGCGTCGATTGGCAAGCTGTCGAGCTTCGGAGCCCTCAGCCCGGCGCCGACTTTGTAGATTGCCCGCTGTACGGCGAGCGCGCGATCCCGGATTCCTAGCGCGGAAAGGCCTCCAATCTGCTCGAGATGGGCCTCGTGGTTGGCGCGCGGTATAAATACAATCTCGTCCATTCCGCGTGTGCGATTTGCCGTCAGATTGCGGATGAGACCGAGCATAGCGCGGGCCTGCACCAGCCAGAAGGCGAGCCTGGTCTTAACGGATGGGTCGTAGGGTAGTTCCCAGAACTCGCGGTATTCAGATTCCATAGGCACGCGGACGGCGGCGACCTTCGGCTGTCCGTCCTTGAGGAATCCCGCCTGTGCCAGTGCGTCCGCGAGCGTGCGGTTGATTGGGTTCGTCTCGTCCTTGAGGATCATCTCCACCATGCGGAACTCGGCGAGTGTGGCAAGCATCGTCTTGCCGCTGCCGGGTGCGCCGATGATGCGAACGGGCACCTCGAACATGTCGTCCTTGTTTCGGCTGGTCGCTAGGAAGGTGGTCAGAGGGGCGGGACTAACGATTGAGAGGAAGGATTCGTCCTCCCGAACGTACTCAGTGGCGCGGCGAAGGAAGGGGTTGGCCATGCTCAGCCGTGCCTGTCGCGACGAAAGAAAAGCGGCTGCATTGCTTTTCCCAACCTGCCTTTAGTCTCCGCCCACAGGAGCGGGATGGCATTGTTCGGGGTGTTGTGCTCAAGAACAAGCGGTAGCGCGCAGTCTGCGTAGCCATATTTCATGTCGGTTTGGCCCGCCTCTCTGCAGTGCTTCTCCAGCCGCTTGAACAGGTCGTCGTCGTAATAACGGCCGCACAGATCGACGATCTGCTTGTCGGTCAGTCGCGTCAGCAGCGCGTTCCTGGTCGCTTTGTCAATCGTCGCAACCCTGATGTTGCCGGGGAGAGGCATTCCCTCGGTGATGATCGCCTTTCCGAAACTCTTGTTTGGGAGCTTCTCATTGGCCTCGGCTACGCGCTCCTCAAGGGCGTCGTGCGCCTGCCTGGTAGAGATGTAGTGATGGATATGGAGAGTGTACCCATCCGCGAGGGGGAATTCCTCGCTATGTTCCGCGAACCGCGCTTTGGCGTCTTGCACGATCTTCTCGAACTTATAGAGCTTGCCCTTCGGCTTGCCGTCGGGAAACCGAATGAATGTGGTACCAGAGGCCGTGAAATCATCGATCAGATAGACATCATCGAAGCGGGCGTCTGGGCCCAGCTCTCCCTTCAATTCTACGGCGAGACTTTTCCACTTCTCGTCGTCGACGTTCATCATCGGAATGACTTGCTCCTGCGACAGGCGGCCCGCATTGGCGCGGCGGAGCACGTCGATGCGGCTACCGTCGCTCAGACCGACGAAGAGGCAGCGTCGCAGACGTCGCTTGAAGGCTGCAGCACTGTCGGCCGACTGCCAAACTTCATACGGCTTTATACCCAGCTCAGCAGCGACTGACTGTCGAAGGTAGGGAGTGACAATTTCAGGGATGAAGGTCTCTATCACCCGTTGCATCTCGAGCGTTGAGATGTAGACCAGTCGCTCTTTGACAAAGCCATATGCGGCAGGCCGATCGGCCTTGTCGAACTGCCGCAGCCAAGAGACAAGACTCTCCAAGAAGCGGACACCGGCGCGAAAATCAGAATAGCCGTCATATTTCATGGAGGAGATGAGTTGCAGCCACCCATATTCTCTAGTGGCCACTTCATTGTCCCAATCCATCACATCCGCGACTAGGTTCAGAGCGAGCGTGTTGATCATCTTGGGCGCGGATTCTCCGGAAAAGTGGCTGGGCTACTCAAAATAGGGGCAGCGCCCGGCGGGGCGGCTGAGGTTGCGTAAGGTATAGATGGTCCGATGGGACATGCCAACACATTCGGACCGAAGCATGATCTTATTTACATATCCACATGGTGATGCGGTTTGATGCGATTGGACTTTTGGGATGCGACGAGACTGGAACGGCATGTTCGATACAGATATGTCTCTACCAAGGGTTCCATTCCGAACCTCGACTTATCATACACTTCCCTAACGTCCTTCTTTCTTGTGCCTGGCTTCGTCGCGTGTAATGCGAGTACAAGATAGTGTCGCGCCGCACGGGCGCATGATCGCTTTGCGCCAATCACGGGACCCGGGTTGGGCAATCGCCGTGGTTCGCGCGGTTGAGCGCTTTCCAAGCTTCTGAGGCCGCACCGCCGTCAGGCAGCTCTCCTAGGTTCGCTGCGACTGCCGTGCAGCAGTGCCGTCAGGCGGCTTTCCGCCCTTTTCGCCCTTCTAGGCCCCTGCACCTACTGCTCGCCGAAATCATCCTCTGGCTTGAACAGCTGACTATGACAGGCGAGTAAATCACCTCCGTCAATCTTCTCGCCCATGATGGCAGAGCGCATATATAGCGCCGTCAGTGCATGCTGCTCTTCGGCTTCGAGCTGCGGGAAGGTTTTGGCAACCTCATCAGCAACT
Organism: Paracoccus mangrovi; assembly: GCF_042648425.1. Classification (NCBI taxonomy): domain Bacteria; kingdom Pseudomonadati; phylum Pseudomonadota; class Alphaproteobacteria; order Rhodobacterales; family Paracoccaceae; genus Paracoccus; species Paracoccus mangrovi. The sequence continues at coordinate 172,657 of NZ_JBHRXJ010000004.1, forward strand.
TCCAGAGTCTGTTTCGTCAGTGCCTCGCGCCATTCACGGCTTGGCTCGCGCGGCGAGGCGGTGAACAACTGGTGCAGGTCTATGTCGAACTGGACGTAGAGGTCGGCAAGGATGTCGCTTGATATAGGGCGTTCACCGCGCTCGTACATCTGTAAACTGCGCAGTGAGAGGCCTAGCCGCTGCGCCATTTCCGTCTGGGTAAGGTCGAGGCGCAGCCTGAGTGCCTTAAAATTCTCAGCAACTTTGACTTCTGCCCGGCGTCGGTCGAGATCGACTGCTCTGACTTCGGCCCAGTAGTGATCGTCATCCGCACCATCAAGATCTGCCCAAGTCGACTCGTCTAGCTCGGACTGTCCAGGCAGCCTGCGGTGCTTTCTGAAGCTGAACGACGTGTCGGTCATGCTCGGGCTCCGGCAGATTGAGTGCACCATAATGCACATAAGTATTGACTCTGCAAGTAGCGTGATGTGAAGTTTAATGAGCACCATCATGCTCCTTATGTTGCGGAAACGCTGGCTGGTGCTCGATCTTCGTGATAAGACCTGGGAAATCGATGTCGCGCATACCGCCCTTACTCGCCACAGAGGCGACGGCTGCAAAGCTCCTCGACATGAGGTCGAGTGAGTTCCGCAGGTTGGTTGATCAGGGGCATCTTCCCAGGGGGCGCGAGATTGCGCCAGGGCTTGTGCGCTGGCCCGTCGATGAGCTGGTAAGGATTGCGACAGGTGCAGCCGCCGATGGAATGGGAGATGTACAATGGTAACCAAGAAATACATCTGGCGGCACCCCGAGGGCCGTATCTATGTCCGCCTCAAGGGCAAGCTGCACCGCATCACCGCAGCCGAGGGCACACCTGATTTCGACCGCCAGTATTGGAAAATTCTGACCGGCAAGCGGATGCAGGCGAAAACCTCATGGGCGGCGCTCATGGATGATTACCGCAAGTCGGACCGCTGGACCGGCCTCAAGCCGCGCACACGGCGGGACTATGATAAAGTCATGGACTATCTACGCGACAAGATCGGCACCCGCGATGTAGAGGCGCTGACGCGGGCCGATGTGATCGGGGCGCAGAAAGCGAACGCGCACCGCACACGCTTTGCGAACTACATCCCCCAGATGCTGGTTGTTCTGTGCGAGCATGCCATTGATCTCGGCTGGATCAAGAGCAACCCGGCGAAAGGCGTCCGGGCGCTCAAGACTCCGACCGAGCGGAAGCGTGAACACCTGCCTTGGCCGGATTGGGCGGTGGATAAGTTCAGGGCCGAGGCCGGTGAGTTTTGCTGCCTGATCTTCGAGATTGGCGTGGGCAGCGTCCAGCGCCCCGGCGATTGGGTTGCCTTCCGCTGGGGTGATTATGACGGTGATTCCCTGACCCTGCGCCAGAACAAGACCGACAAGCCGCTGGTTCTGCCCTGCACCGAACGGCTCAAGGCCGCGTTAGACCACACAAGGGCGGCACTGGGCGCGGTCCCTATCGCTGCCCGGCCGATCCTTGGCAAGCGGGACGGCAACCCGATTAGCTACCGCTATATGGCTGATCTGATGCTGAAAGAGCGCAAGCGGCTGGGGCTGGAAGCCTATGACCTTCACGCGCTACGCTATCGCGGGGTGAAGGAATTGGCATGGGCCGGATGCGATGACGACGAGATCGCCGCCTATTCCGGCCATGCCACCAAAGAGATGATCGCGAAGTACGCGGGCGAGGCTCGGCAAGAAATGCGGGCGCGCCAAGCACGGGAGAAAAGGCAATGAACAGAACAGGCACAGAACAGCAACGTGATACCCTAGGCGATACCCAAGGGCCGGTCATATCTGCTAAGTCATTGAAAGCTTTGGAGGCGGGTACCGGAATCGAACCGGTCTTCACGGATTTGCAATCCGCTGCGTAACCTCTCCGCCAACCCGCCGTTGCCGTCGCAGTGGCCGGGATTTAGCTTGTTCCGGCGTCAGGTGCAAGATCGCGTTTGGCGCGTGATGCGAAGGGCGGGCCGAAATAATGGTCCGCCCCCGTTTATCTTCATGCGCCGCTTTCCATCGCCGCCGGGTCACTGCCGCGCGGGTCAGGCAAGCCAGGCCCGGGCCGCTTCGATATCCTGCTGGGAAAGCTCGTGCCCGGCATTCAGCATGTCGCTTTCCAGATCGGCGCCGCCCGCGCGCAGCGCGTTTTCCAGCGCCGGCGCCATGCGGCCAAAGGGGTCGCGGGCACCGTTCAGCATCAGCACCGGGCGTCCGGCCAGCGCGTCGGGCGAAAGCGCGGGCGGATCGCTCAGCACCTGGATGCCGCGCAGCAGGATCGCCCGCCCGGCACCTTGCGGATGCAATTGCAGGACCGCGCCGATCAGGTTCGCGCCGTTCGAATACCCCAACAGCGTCAGCCGGTCGCGATCCAGCCCATAGGCGCGGGTGGCGTCGTCCAGAAATGCGGCAAAGGCCTCGGCCTCGGCGCGGATGTCGTCCTGATCATAGGTGACGGCATCAAAGCGGCGGAACCAGCGGTTGATCCCTTCCTCGGTCGAACGGCCGCGCACCCCCAGAAGGGTCGCCCGCGGCGCAAGCCCATGGGCCAGCGGCATCAGGTCGGCCTCATTGCCGCCGGTGCCATGCAGCAGCACGATGGTGCTGCCATCCGGGTCCTCGGGACGGTGAAAGCGGTGAACGAAATGCAAATCACGCATGGGCGTCCTTTCCTCGCCCGGCATGGCGAACTGCGGCAGGATCACGCGCAGATCGTCGGCGCGGGCAGCGTCATGGGGCGGGACAAACAGGGTCTCGCCCAGATGTTCGGCCGCCTCGTCCACGGTGAAACCGGGGGCGTCGGTGGCGTATTCCAACAGGATGCCGGCCGGCTCGCGGACGTAAAGCGACATGAAATATTTCCGGTCATGCACATTCGTCGCGTCGGTCGTGTATTTGAGCGCCAGCCGCATCTTGCGAACCGAGTCCACATCGGGGGCACGAAAGGCCACATGGTCCAGGATGCCGGTCCCCGGAATGCCGGGGAAAAACCCGGTCGCATCGCGGATGTCGATCACATCCGTGTCCGAGACCATGCGCTGAACCGTGCCGGCGGTCCCCGCGTCATTATAACCGAACTGGCGGATAAAATCCCGCGTTCCGGCGGGGTTTTCCGTAAACAGCGTTACCCCGCGCAGCCGCGTCGGCGCGATCGGATCGGGCAGGGGCGCGGCCGCGGGCAGATCGGCGCCGACCAGCTTGATGATCACGCCATCGGGATCCTTCAGCCGCAGCACGGTTTCGCCGAACTCGCGCGAGGGGCCCTCGACGGGGATGCGGGCGGTCATGGCCCGGGTCAGCCAGTCGCCGATGCTGTCGGGCGGCACCGCCAGCGCGATTTCCGCCACCTGTCCATGGCCGACGCGGCCGGGCGCGCCATCCTCCCACACAAGGAAGGTGACGATCGAGCCGGGCGAGCCAAGCGCGTCGCCATAAAACAGGTGCAATTGCTCGGCATCCTCATACCCGCCCGTACGCTTGACCAGCCGAAGGCCCAGAAAGCCCGCATAGAAATCGACATTGGCCTGTACCCGGCGGGTGATGCCGGTGACGTGATGGATGCCGGTGGACATCGCGATGCTCCTTATTTGCCCGATTCGCGGGCCAGAACGCGTTTGACGGCCGGATCTTCGGCCAGACGGTCGTGAAGGGCCTGAACATTGGGCCAGCCGCCGATCCCTTCGGGCAGCAATTTGCGCGCCCAGCGAAGCATCGGAAAGGCATAGGCGTCGATGACCGAACGCTTGCCCAGAACCCAGTCCTTGCCCGCCAGATGATCGTTCAACAGCCCGAGCTGCCGGCGCACCAGCTTGCGGCCGGCCTCTTGCACCGCCTCAAGCTCGGCCTTTTCGCCGCTGGTCGTATAGCGCGACGGCGAGAAGACCGGGTAAAAGCTGGGATGCAGGTCGCCGGTGAAAAAGCTGGACCAGCGGTCCAGTTCCGCCGCGCCACGGGCATCGGTATCGCCGGCCAGATCGGCATCGGGATGCTTGTGGGCCAGATAATGCAGGATGGCGCCCGCCTGGGTCAGGATCCAGCCGTCATCCTCGATCAGCGCGGGCACCGCGCCCGAAGGGTTGATCGCGCGCAGCTCGGCCGAGCCGAATTCGACCGATTGCGCCTCATAGGGGGCGCCGATCCATTCCAGCACGATATGGGGCGCAAGCGAGCAGGCGCCGACGTGATAGAGCAGCTTGGGCATGATCATTCTCCTTCGGTGATGTGGTGAACTTAGTGCAATGCGCTGTCAGAGCCAGTGTAAAGGCGCAAAACGCCGCGTTGCCCGCAATCGAACGAAAGGGCGGTGCGGGCAAACGGATGCCGGGGGCGGAACGAGGGGGCGCGGAACAAGGGACCGCGCGGACCGGGCGCATGGGCGCCCCGTCCCGAAAGACGGATCCGGGATGCGAGGTCAGAGGTCCGGGGCCGGAATTGGCGGACCCGGATCCCCGGGTCCGGGCGCTCAGGCGCTATGCGCGCCCTTGGCCAGCCGGGCGACGAAATCCAGCACCTCGCCGGTCGAGCGCCCCTCGCCGATCAGCTTGACGATGGCGCTGCCCACGACACAGCCATCGGCGACGCCGGCCACGGCCTCGGCGGCCTCGGGGGTCGAGATGCCAAAGCCCACCACCACCGGCAGGCCGGCGGCCGCGCGGATGCGCGCAACCTCGGGGGCGACCTCGGCGGCATTGGCGGCGGGGCCGCCGGTGATGCCGGTCACGCTGACATAATAGACGAAACCGCTGGTATTTCTGACCACGGTCGGCAGGCGGCGGTCATCGGTCGTGGGGGTCGCCAGCCGGATGAAATTGATGCCGGCGCGCTGCGCGGGCAGGCAGAGTTCGCTATCCTCTTCGGGCGGAAGATCGACGACGATCAGCCCGTCGACGCCGGCCTCGACCGCCTCGGCCAGAAAGCGATCGACGCCGCCCTGACGCGCATAGATCGGGTTGTAATACCCCATCAGCACGATCGGCGTCTTGTCGTCATCCTTGCGAAAGGCGCGCACCATGTCCAGCACGCGGGTCACGCTGCCGCCGGCGGCGAGCGCGCGCTGGCCGGCGGCCTGAATGGTCGGGCCATCGGCCATCGGATCGGTGAAGGGCATGCCAAGTTCGATGATATCCACGCCCGCGCCCGGCAGGCCGCGCATGATCTCAAGCGAGCGGTCGAAATCCGGGTCGCAGCCCATCATATAGGCGACAAAGGCCTTGCGCTTTGCCTCGGCAAGGGCGGCAAAAGTGGTTTCGATCCGAGTCATGCGTCACCTCCGGGCAGATCCATGACGGTCTAGCCGGAAAGCGCGGGGCTGCGCAATTGCCCAGACGCCGTGCCGGCGCGGGCGGATCGCGCGAGGCGGGGCGCAGCCGGGCTGTAAGTCAGGTCATCGGACAGGGTTGTCGGGCATCGGTCCCGGGCGGCGATCACGCCTGCCTTGGCCGGATGGCTTGCGCCGGGGCCGGGCGATGCTTATTAGCGGCGCATTCATCATTTGTCCGAAAACGCGGGGAGCGGATCATGGGCTTTCGCATGGGAATCGTCGGGCTGCCGAATGTCGGCAAGTCGACCTTGTTCAACGCGCTGACGAAAACTGCCGCCGCGCAGGCCGCGAATTTCCCGTTCTGCACCATCGAGCCGAATGTGGGCGAGGTGGCGGTGCCCGATCCGCGTCTGGACAAGCTGGCCGAAATCGCCGGCAGCAAACAGATCATCCCGACCCGCATCACCTTTGTCGACATCGCCGGTCTGGTCAAAGGCGCCAGCAGGGGCGAGGGCCTGGGCAACCAGTTTCTGGCCAATATCCGCGAAGTTGACGCCATCGCCCATGTCCTGCGCTGTTTCGAGGATGGCGACGTCACCCATGTCGAGGGTCGCGTCGATCCCATCGCGGATGCCGAAACCATCGAGACCGAGCTGATGATCGCCGATCTGGAATCGGTCGAGCGCCGTCTGGCCAATATCCAGCGCAAGCTGAAGGGCGGCGACAAGGAAGCGGTGGCGCAGGAGCGCCTGTTGAAGGCCGCGCAGACCGCGCTGGAATCCGGCAAGCCCGCGCGCACCGTTCAGGTCGCCGAGGATGAGCGCAAGGCATGGGACATGCTGCAATTGCTGACCGCAAAGCCCGTGCTCTTTGTCTGCAACGTCGAAGAGGACAAGGCCGCCACCGGCAACAGCCAGTCCGACCGCGTGGCCGAAATGGCCGCGGCGCAGGGCGCCGGACAGGTCGTCATCTCGGCCAAGATCGAGGAAGAGATCAGCCAGCTTCCCGCCGACGAGGCCACCATGTTCCTTGAGGAAATGGGCCTGCACGAGGCGGGTCTGGATCGGCTGATCCGCGAGGGGTACAAACTGCTGGGCCTCGACACCTATTTCACCGTCGGCCCGAAAGAGGCCCGCGCCTGGACCATCCATCACGGCACGCTGGCGCCGCAGGCGGCGGGCGTCATCCATGGCGACTTTGAGCGCGGCTTCATCCGCGCCGAGACCGTCGCCTATGACGATTACGTCACCTATAAGGGCGAGGCCGGCGCGCGCGAGGCCGGCAAGTTCCGCGTCGAGGGCAAGACCTATCAGGTCAAGGACGGCGACGTGCTGCATTTCCTGTTCAACGCCTGATCGGCGGTACGGGAAAACCACGCGGAAAAACGACAAGGGCGGGAATTTCCCGCCCTTTTTCATCTCAGTTCGAGAAGGCGTCGATCAGGTTGATCACCGCCAGGATCTTGCGGGTGTTGCTGTCCACCCGATAGATGCGGTCGTCGTCGCGATAGTAATCCCAGTTGTCGCGCCGCTCCAGCCGATAGCGGTCATAGTCGCGGACCCGGTAGTAATCGCCATAAAGCACATCGCCCCGGCGATAATGTTTCCTGGCATGGCCGGGCGGCTGGCAACCGTTGTGTTTCTTGGCCAGTCCGGGCGGGCAGCCCTGAACATAGACGCGATCCCAGTCCCGGTCCCAATCCCTGTCGTCGTCGCGGTCGCGGCGCGATTCGCGGCGGCGTTCCCGGTGTTCGGCGTGATGTTTGCCGCGACCTTCCTTGGCGTGGTGTTCCTTGCGGGGGCGCTTGTCACGGTCATGGCCGCGCCCCTGATCGGCAAGGGCCGGCATGGCGATGCTGGTGGCGATCGCAAGAACGATGGCGGCCCTGACAGAGCGTTGCATGGCAGAATCTCCAGATTCGATATGAACTGCGGGATAACGCCGAAGCCGGCAATGGGGTAGCAACCCTTGTCGAGGGGCGGCGGTTTCATGCCGATCCGGCATCGCGCGGGGATGGGAACGCGGATGCGGATCCCCGGAAAAGCCGAAAGCGGCCCGAAGGCCGCTTTTTGTCTGTCCCGATCGGGAAGATTTTTTGGAGCGGGCGATGAGATTCGAACTCACGACCCTAACCTTGGCAAGGTTATGCTCTACCCCTGAGCTACGCCCGCACTCCGTCCCGGTGCCTCTCGGCCTCCGGTGACGGGTCATTTATGGGACGATGCGGGGGGGCGCAAGCGGAAAATGCGGGGCGTGGGGAAAATTTTTACCTTTGGCGTTTAAGGCCGGTGAAAGGGGTCCGGGGGCGGGCCATCGCTTGACCTTGGTGCGGCGGCGGCGGATTCTGCGCGCGCAAATAAGGGGGTGCCATGAAACCGGCCGACCAGCTTTCGGAATTCGTCCGCGATGCGATGGCGCAGGGCGGCGATCATGACCGGATCGCGCAGGCGCTGCGCGATGCGGGATGGTCCGCGCCCGAAATCGCCGAGGCGCTGCATGGCTGGCAGGCGGCGCCCGGCCTGCCGCCGGTGCCGCGCCCGCGCCCCTATGCCTCGGCGACCGAAGCCTTGCTTTACGGGCTTTTGTTCCTGTCTCTGGGCACCGTGGCCTGGAACATCACCGATCTGGGGATGGAGCTGCTGGACCGGCTGATTCCCGACCCCGCGGATGGGCGCTGGACCGCCGGAAGCGGGGGCGTGCGCTGGTCGATTGCCGCGCTGATCGTGTTCACGCCACTGTTTTTGTATCTCAGCCGCAAGGTCGCGACCATGGCACAGGGCGATGCCGGGCGGCGGCGGTCGCTGGTGCGCAAATGGTTTGCGTCGATCACCCTTATGGTGGCGGTTCTGGTGTTTCTGGGCGACGGGATCTATGTGGTCTATGCCCTGCTCAGCGGAGAGTTGACGGCGCGCTTTGCCGCCAAGGCGGTGCTTGTCGCCGCCATCGCGGCGCTGGTTCTGGCCTATTACCGGGACGAGTTGAATGATTAGGGGCGCCATGACCAAAGGATGGGCCGCCATCGCGCTTGCGGTCATCGCCGCCATCGTCATCGGTGCGGGGCTGGTTCTGACCGGCGGCCCGGCCGAGGCCCGCAAGGAGCGGCGCGACCGCGAACGCGACAACGATCTGACCGCGCTGACCGAGCTGGTCGATTGCCTTGCCCGCACGAATCGGGGTCAGCTGCCCGACCGGCTGGCACCGACATCGCAATGCGACTGGCAGGGGAGCCTGGTCGACCCCTTTACCGGCGAGCCCTATCGCTATGACCGCGCCGGGCCGCGCAACTATCGGCTTTGCGCCGGGTTCGAAACCCCGCCGCCCGATACTGTCGGCCTGTGGGGCCGCGACGGCGAGGGCTGTATCAGCCGCATGCTGGTCGCGCAGCCGCAATATGGGTCCGAGGCGACGATCCCCTATCGGAATTAGCGCCCCAGACCCGGCAATGCCTCGACCGGCCGTGTCGCCGCATCGGCGGCCAGCGCGGCCCTCAGGAATTCGGGCAGGCTGTCGGCCAGCGCGGCAAACCCGGCCGCCGGGGTCAGGGCGGGATCGGCCTCGGTCAAGAGCGTTAGGTCCCGCGCCTCGCCATCGCCGCGAATGGTGATGTTGAAACCATCGCCGGGGCCATTCGACAGCACATGCCGGGTCATCTCGCAGCCCGTGAAATGCGCCGCGTCAAAGGGCAGCACATTGATCAGCGGGGAAAAGAAAAAGCGCCCGCCCGATGGGACCCCATAATCCTGGGCGATCTGTTCGATCCGATAGCGGCCGTGGCGGCGCAGCTTGCGCAGCGCGGTGGAAAGCCGGGTCAGGACCGCGCCAAGCCCCTCATCCGGGGAAAGATCCACGCCCAGCGGCAGGATGTTCACCACCAGCGCCGGGACCGTGATGCTGACACTGCCCATCCGGCTCATATATGGCAACCAGAGGGTGGCGGCGATCCGCCCCTGTGGATCGGTGCGGCGCGCGGCCGCCGGGCCCGTCACCCGCAACGCCACCCAGATCGCGCAAAGCACGGTCAGCAGATCGGGCCAGCCCATGCCAAGCGCCGTGGCCCGCGCCATCAGCGCCGCGCGCAGCGGCGACAGGTCGTGTTCGGCGAAAAGCGCCTCGGTCGGATAGTTCTCGGATCCCTTGCGCAGGATCCGGGGCGGCGGCGCATGGGCGAGGATCTGTGCCCAGTGACCGCCATCGGCCGCATGGCGCGGGCCGGCGCGGTAATCGGTTTCCTCGTTCAGGTAATCGCCGAACGCGCCCAGACGCGGCCCCGCATCGCCGCCGGTCAGTCGGGCGGCGTAATGGGCGGCGCAGCGGCGCTCGATCAGGCCCATGCCATAGCCGTCCACGGCGATATGATGGCCGCGATTGAGCCAGATGTGATGGTCCTCGGCCAGCCGGATCAGCCATTGCGCAAAGATCGGCTGCGTCAACAGATCCAGCCGCGCCTCCATGTCCGCCTGCATCAGCGCGAAGGCGTGATCCCGGCCATCCGCCCGCCCGCAAAGGTCGATCCGCCGCAATGCGGGCGCCCGGGCTGGGTCGATGCGCTGGCGCGGCTGCCCATCGGGATCGACCGCAAGCCCAAGGGCCATGACATCGGTTTCCGCGATGGTCTCGGCGATCGCGCCGGCCAGCGCGCCGGTATCGCAGGGGCCGCGCAATTCGATCGCATGCGCCACGGTCGAAACCGGGGTGTCGGGATGCAGGCGAAACTCTTCCCAGAAATCCAGCTGGGCCAGCGTCAGCGGCAGCCAATGCGTATCAGGGCTTTGATCAGACATGAAAATCCTGTCCCTCGTGGCGGGGCTTGGGGGTCGTGAACGGGTCGGCTGGCTGATCCGGGGCCGCTGGGACGCCCTTGGCTTGCGCCGCGTGAGAAAGCCCGGTACAGATACCTGACAATTTAACTTGGTCAAGATGCCCGTCAGGGCCGGACCGCAGAAATCTTGAGCAGCAGGCCTTCCCATGATCGAATTCAGCCCATGGCCACCGGAATTTGCCGACCGTTACCGCGCGGCCGGATATTGGATCGACCAGCCCCTGACCCGCATCCTTGAAACGCAGCTGGTCGTCGACCCGACGGCCGAGGCGCTGATCTGTGGTGACCGCCGTTTCAGCTATGCCGATCTGGACCGGCTGTCGCGCAACCTGGCCGCGCGGCTGGCGCAGGCCGGGCTGGGGCGGGGGGACGCGGCGCTGGTTCAGCTGCCCAATGTGGCCGAGTTCTATATCGTCTTTTTCGCCCTGTTGCGGATCGGGGTCGCGCCGGTCAATGCGCTGTTCAGCCATCGCCGACTGGAACTGTCGTCCTATGCCGCGCAGGTCGCGCCGCGTGTCGTCATCGCCAGCCGCGCGCATGAGCTGTTTCGCGACGACGCCTTTGCCGATGAGCTGCGCGCGGGCGGGGTCGAACATCTGCTCTTTCTGGGCGAGGATGCGCCGGCGCATAGTCTGGCGCATTGGCTGGAACCGGGATGCGATCTGCCGCAAGATGCCGGCCCGACCCCGGCCGATCAGGTCGCCTTTTTCCAGCTTTCGGGCGGCAGCACCGGCACGCCCAAGCTGATCCCGCGCACCCATAACGACTATGATTATTCGATCCGCGCCAGCGTCGCGATCTGTGGCGTGACGGCGGCGACGCGGTTTCTATGCGCGCTGCCTGCGGGGCATAATTTCACCATGAGCTCGCCGGGCGTGCTGGGGGTGTTTCATGCCGGCGGCACCGTCGTCATGGCGCCAAGCCCCGAGCCGCTGACCTGTTTCGGGCTGATCGCGCGCGAAGGCGTGACCATGGCGCCGCTGGTGCCGCCCGCCGTCGCGCTGTGGCTGCGCGCGGTCGAGGACGATCCCGCCCGCCGTGCGCAACTGATCACGCTTGAGACGATGCTGGTCGGCGGCGCCAATTTCGCCGAGGCGACGGCGCGGCGCGTCCCCGAGCTTTTGGATTGCCGGCTGCAACAGGTCTTTGGCATGGCCGAGGGGCTGGTCAATTACACCCGCCGCGACGATCCGCCCGGGATCGTCTTTGCCACGCAGGGCCGCCCGATCAGCCCCGATGACGAAATTCGTGTGCTGGACGGCGATGGCCGGCCTGTTCCCGATGGCACGCCCGGGGCGCTGGCGACGCGCGGCCCCTATACCTTCCGCGGCTATTATCGCAGCCCCGAACACAATGCCGAAGCCTTTGACAGCGAGGGATTTTATCATTCGGGCGATGTCGTGGTGCGCCAGAACGGCTATCTGCGCGTCGTCGGCCGTATCAAGGACCAGATCAATCGCGGGGGTGAAAAGATCGCCGCCGAGGAAATCGAGAACCTGTTGCTGCGCCATTCCGACATCACGCATGCCGCGCTGGTTTCCGTGCCCGATGCGCATCTGGGCGAAAAAAGCTGTGCCTTTCTGGTGCTGCGGCACGGTGCCGAACGGCTGAGCCCGCCCGCCCTGCGCCGGCATCTGCTGGATCTGGGCGTGGCCGAATACAAGCTGCCCGACCGGTTCCGCTTTGCCGATGCGCTGCCGCTGACGGCGGTGGGCAAGATCGACAAGCGCAGCCTGCGCGACAGCCTGGCTGCGGTGAATGCCTGAGCCGCGAATGCATGAAAGGATGACCATGGACATCGCCCAGAAAGCCCGGATCGACCGCGACTGGCTGACCGCCCGCGCCCAACAGCTGATCGAGGACGATTGCGACATCGACCCGGCCGAAAACCTTGTCCTTTACGGGCTGGATTCCATCGCCGTGATGACGTTTTCGGCCGAGCTGAAGCAAATGGGCGTCGAGGCCAGTTTCGAGGAACTGGCGCGCGAGCCTTCGCTTGAGAATTGGTGGGCGCTGATCTCGTCCCGGCTTTAGGCCGGGACGTCGGCCCCCTCAGGCGCGCAGGGTCGCGCCGCCATCGACGAACAGGTCGGCCATGGTGACATGGCCTGCCTGATCCGACAAAAGAAACATCACCGCATCGGCGATGTCCTGTGGCGTCGCCAGCTTTTTCAACGGGATGCCGGTGCGGAAATGATCAAGGCTGCCTTCGATCACCGCGCGTTCGCCGGCCCCGCCATCATCGGCCCACATGCCCGTCTGCATCGGCGTCAGGGTCGATCCGGGCGCGACCACGTTGCAGCGCACGCCCCGCGCCGCCAGTTCCAGCCCCAGACAGCGGATCAGCATGGTCACCGCCGCCTTGGACGCCGCATAGGCGCCCATGTTCATGCGCGGCACATTGGCGGCATTCGAGCTTACCGCGACGATCGCGCCGGCACCGTGCCGCGCCATCGCGCGCCCCATGGCGCGGGTCACGTTGAACGTGCCGGTGGTGTTGATCTCGATCACGCGCGCCCAGTCCTCGGCCGCCATGTCCAGAAGCGGCGCCATGGCCAGCACGCCGGCCGCATGAACGCCCAGGGCCAGCGGGCCGTGGCTGGCCTCGATCCCGGCGATCAGCGCCTCGGCCCCCGCCGCGTCGCGCACGTCCAGCGGCCGGGTGATCACGCCATCGGGCGGCGGGTCGGCGGCCAGCGCCGCCTCGGTATCGGTCGCGACGACGCGCGCGCCCGCGTCCCGCAGGCTGCGGGTGATGGCCCGGCCGATGCCGCCGGCCGCGCCGGTGACAAGCGCGATTTTCCCTTCAAATCCGCTCAGGCGCATGCCGTCATCCCCCCGGGCGCCACGGCCGCCAGGGCCTGATCCGTGCTCAGCGCCACACCGCAGGTCGCGGCGATCCACGCCATGGCCATGTCATGCTTGTCGCGCGAAAAATCGGCCTGTGCGTCGGCGACGGCAAAGGTCTCGATATCGCGCTGAAAGGCCTCGACGGCGGTGGCGAGACAGCCGATATGGGCATAAATCCCACAGATCATCAGCTGGTCGCGCCCCCGCGCCCGCATCAGCGTTTCCAGATTGGACCGCTGAAACGCGCTGTAGCGGTGCTTGACCAGCACGATATCGCCCGCCGCCGGGGCCAGTTCGGGCAGGATCTCTTCGTGCTCGGGGGTGGCGCTCATGCCGGGGCCCCACAGATCCGCCTGAAGCCCACGATCCGGGCGGAACTGGTCGCCCTTTTGCGCGGTGTAAAAGACCGGCACCCCGGCCGCGCGCGCGCCCAGGATCAGCCGCGCCATATTCGCCGTGGCCGGGGCCAGCGGCGCGTCATCTTGCGCAAAGGGGCGACAGAAATAGCGCTGCATGTCATGGACCAACAGCGCCAGCCGGTCGCGTTCGGGACGCCACGGCCCGCGCGGTTCCGGCAATTCGGTGGCGGCAGGCAGGTCATAGGGGGCGATGCGGGGCAAGGCCATCAGGTCGTTTCTCCGTCAATGTTCAAACGTCGCCGGTGTTCAGGCATCACCGGTCAGGCCAGCCAGCCCCGCATCCGCCGGCAGGCCAAGCGCGGCCAGCAGGGCGCCGAATTTCGCGCCGGTCTCGGCCGCCTCGGCCATCGGATCCGAGCCGGGGACGATCCCCGCCCCGGCATAAAGCCGCGCGCTGGTGCCGCTGATCTCGGCGCAGCGGATGGCGACATACCAAGCACCATCGCCGCGCGCATCGCACCAGCCGACCGCGCCCGCATAGAAATCCCGCGCCACCGGTTCCAGCGCGCGGATCACATCCGCCGCCCGCGCCGTCGGCACGCCGCAAACCGCCGGCGTCGGATGCAGCGCCGATGCCAACAGCACCGCAGGCATGTCCGCATCCCGCAGCCGCCCCTCGATCCGGGTGCCCAGATGCCACATGCTGCGCGTCGAGGTGACACAGGTGCCCTCGGGACAACCCAGCTTATCGCAATAGGGGGCCAGCGTGTCCAGAATCGCCTCGACCACCAGCGCATGTTCGCGGTGGTCCTTGCCCGATTGCGCCAGCGCATCGGCGGCGGCGCGGTCCAGCGCGGGATCCGCCTGTCGCCGCGCCGAACCGGCCAGCGGATGCGACAGCACCCGGCGGCCGGTCTTTTCGATCAGCAGTTCGGGCGTCGCCCCGCAAAGCACCCGGCCGGGGCCGGCATCCATCTGTGGCAAGGCCACCTGAAACGCGGTCACGCTGTCATCCGATGCCAGCCGCGTCAGCAAGGCGTCGACCGGCACCGGACTTGCGGATTCGATCAGCAGGCTGCGGGCCAGAACGACCTTTTCCAAAGCCTCTGGCGTGCCCGCCCCGGCCGCCATGATGTCAAGCGCGCGGGCCACGGCACGGGCATAGGCGCGCGCATCGGGTTCGGCCGTCAGCCGCCATCCCGCCAATTTCAGCGGCGCCACCGCCGGCTCGGGCGGCGTCGCGGCCGCCCATTCGCCCTGGCACAGCCACAGGCAATCGGCCCCGTCGCGATCGAAAGGCAGCGCCCCCCCGATCAGCGCATCGGGCGCCACGCCCGACAGGGCGTCCCCGATCCGCGCCGCCAGCGTTTCCGAGGTGCCGCGCGTCAATGCCTGCACGCGCCCCCGGCTGGCGACGCGGCCGCCGGGTCCGTCAAAGCTGAACGGTGCAGAGGTCAGGTTCGGCGCGGCCAGATGCCGGGGCGAATGGGGCAAGCGAATGTTCATGTGCGATCTCGTTGATGTCATGATTTTCGCCCCGTCAGGGGCCAGAAATCCCGGTAGCTTGCCGATCCGCCCGCGCATGCCACGACGGGCACGGGGCGGCTCGCCATGGGTCGCCTGGCTGCCGGGGCGCAACTTCTCAAAGGGGTTCAGAAAAGGCAAGTGAAAAGATCGGGTATTCCCCGAGGGCAGGTCAGCCATGCGATGCAGGATGTCGCGGAACCGTCCGGCGGCTGGTGTGTTTTCCCAGCGAACAGCCGGGGAAGCGCATGAACGATCAGACCGTGCCCGCCATCGACGAACAGGCCTTCGACCTGTCCCGCGCCCGGGTGCGCGCCATCGTGAATATGGGGTCGGGTCGCGGCGCCGGCGGCGATATCGCCGACCGGCTGGACCGGGCCCTGCGCGCGCGGGTCGCCGCGCTGGACATTCGCAGCACCGAAAAGGGCGCCGATCTGACCGGGATGGCCGAAGAGGCCGTCGCCGACGGGATCGACCTGATCATCGCGGCCGGCGGTGACGGCACCCAGGCCGCCATCGCCAGCGCCATCGCCGGCACCGATACGGCGATGGCGGTGATCCCGGGCGGAACCTTCAACTATTTCGCCCGCGATCTGGGATCGGGCGAAACCCTGGACGAGGCGCTCAGGATCTTTGACGCGCCGCGCCTGCGCCATGTCCATGTCGGCGATGTGAACGGGATGCTGTTTCTCAACAATATCAGCTTTGGCGCCTATCCCGAAATCCTCAGGCGCCGGGAAAGCATCTATCGCCGCTGGGGCCGGTCACGGGTCGCGGCCTATTGGTCGGCCGTCGTCGCCCTGTGGAGCCTGCGCCACCCCCTGACCCTGACCGTGCGTACCGATGGCCAGACGCGCAGTTTCACCACCGCGCTGGCCTTCGTGGCCAAAAGCGCCTTCCAGCTTGAAACCTTCGGCCTCGAAGGCGCCGACCGCGTGCGCGAGGGGCATCTGGCGCTGTTGGTGGCGCGGGCGCAAAGGCCCGGGCCGCTGATCCGCGCGGCGTTGCGGCTCGCCTTCGGGAAAACGGCGCGCTACTCGGATTTCGACCTGATCTGCGCCGATGACATGCACATCAAAGCCACGCCCGCGCATGAATATATCGCCCATGACGGCGAAAAGACCTGGATGGATTCCCCCTTCCATGTCCGCGTGCGCCACCATGCGCTGAAAGTTCTGGTCCCCGGAAAGCCGACCGGGCAGGATAGGGCATGACCCGTATCCTGTTGCTTTCGGACCTGCATTTCGGCTTTGAACGCACGGCCCTGATCGAACCTCTGCTGGACAGGGTCAATGCCGCGCGCGCCGATCTGGTGGTGGTCAGCGGCGATCTGACGCATCGCGGCCGCTCGGCCCAGTTCGCGGCCGCCGCTGCGTTCCTGCGCCGGATCGAGGCGCCGCTGATTGCGGTGCCCGGCAATCACGATATCCCGCTCTTCAAGCTGACCTCGCGGCTGATGCGGCCCTATCGCCGCTATCGCCGCGCCATCGCCGAACAGCTCGAGCCGGTGGGCCATGTCGGCAATATCCGCGTCCAGGGCGTGAACAGCGTCGACCCGATGGCCTGGCAACGCGGCGTGATCACCCCGGCACAGGTCGCGCGCGTGATCTCGGGGCTGGATCCCGCCTGCATCAATATCGTCGCCCTGCACCACCCGATGCAGCAACGCCCCGAGGTGGACAAGGCCCTGATGGAGAACGCCCCCGAGGCGCTGGATGCGCTGCGCACGGCCGGCGTCGATCTGGTGCTCAGCGGCCATCTTCACATCTGGTCCATCGGGGCCTTTCTCGGTCCCGACGGCGGCCCGACCCTGCAAATTCAGGCCGGCACCGCACTTTGCGCCCGCCCCGGCGACATCCAGAACGAATTCGCGATCCTCGATTTCGATGGACCGGATCTGATCGTCACGCGCCATATCGCACCCATGTCCGAACCGGGTTTCGGCCCGCCGGTCACCCTGCGCTTCACCCGCCGGACGGGCCTCTGGCACCCCGCCTGACGCGCGGCTTTCTTCTTCATCCAAATATCCCGGGGGACGCGCCGCAAGGCGCGGGGGGCAGAGCCCCCGACACCCGCGAACGCCATCCCCCGGGAAACCGCCTGCTCAGTCCTTGGCCTCGATGCGGAACCGCGTCCCCCAGGGATCGCTGAATTCCGTATCCCCCAGCGCGCGCATCCCGGCGGCATCGGCCTGAAGCACGACCTCGGCAAGACCGGTCGCATCCGCGCTGCGCCGTCCCGCGCCCCGGCTGTTCCAGATATTCCCGGCCAGATGGTGGTGATAACCGCCCGAGGCGAAAAAGCTGGCGCCAAAGACATGCGCGCTGCGATCCATATGCAGGGTATTCATATAGAATGCCTCGGCCTGTCCGACATCGCCGACCTGCAAATGGACATGGCCGATCACGCTGTCCTCGGGCGCACCGCGCCAAGGCCTGTCCCCCGCCGCCATCACCCCTTGCAGGTCCAGCCGCACGGTATCCATTTCCACCTCGGTACCGTGCCGCGTCCAGCTGTCGCGCGGCCGGTCGGCATAGACTTCGATGCCATTGCCTTCGGGGTCGCGCAGATAGACCGCCTCGCTCACCAGATGGTCGGACGCGCCGTCCAGCCGCTGCCCGGTTTCGGCGATCATCCGCAACCAGCTGCCCAGGGCCTGCCGGTCGGGCAACAGAAAGGCGGTGTGAAACAGCCCCGCCTCATTGGGGCGGAATCGCGCGGCCGGATCGCGCCGCAATTCCACAAGCGGCCGCGTGCCCGCGCCCAGAACCAGCGTTTCGCCATCGCCCGACAGCCGTGTCAAGCCGATCACATCCTGATAGAAATCCCCGACCCGCGCCAGATCCTTGACGGTCAGAACGACCCGGCCGATCTGAATGGGGGCATCGCTTGTCGCCATTTTGGCCTCCTTGATGATTGCGGGACCGACCCGCGTCCTGAACGCCAAGATATGGCGCGGGGTTATGCCTGAAAATGGCATCAATTGGGGAATACAATCCCTGCATCGGCGACAATTCTGCCGGATTGCCTTCACCGCCCGCCCGGCGCATGATGCGGGATCCCAGAAAGCCACGATGCCCATGACACCCCGGACCAGCAAACCCCGGCCCCCCTCAGGCCGGCCCCCGAAAAATCAGCCCGCCCCGAAAGCCCGGCCCGCCACCCCGCCCGGCCAGCCCGAGGCCCGGCCCGAGGCCGCGCCACTGGCCGCCGATCCCGCCCGGATGGAGCTTTTCGCCGTCGCCACTCCGGGGCTTGAGACCCCGCTGGCCGACGAGATCCGCGCCCTTGGCCACACGCCCGACATCCAGCTCGGCGGCATCGGCTTTACCGGCGGCTGGGCCGATATCTGGCGCGCCAATCTGCGGCTGCGGGGGGCCACGCGGATTCTGGCGCGCATCGGCGCCTTTCGCGCCATGCACCCGGCCCAGCTGGACAAGCGCGCGCGCCGCTTTCCCTGGGCCGACTGGCTGCGCCCGGACGTCCCGATCCGCATCGAGGCGACCAGCCGCAAATCCCGCATCTATCACGCCGGCGCCATCATCCAGCGGTTCGAAGCCGCGATCCGCGACAGCCTCGGCGCCCCGATCGCCGACGATGCGCTCGTCACCCTGAAAATCCGCATCGAGGACGATCTTTGCACGATCAGCCTCGATACATCGGGGGAATCGCTGCACAAGCGCGGCCATAAACAGGCGGTCGGCAAGGCGCCGATGCGCGAAACCATGGCCGCGATGTTCCTGCGCGAGTGCGGCTTTGACGGGCGCGAACCGGTGCTGGATCCGATGTGCGGCTCGGGCACCTTTGTCATCGAGGCGGCCGAGATCGCGGCCGGGCTGGCACCCGGACGGCTGCGCGGTTTTGCCTTTGAACAGCTGCCCGGTTTCGACCCACAGGCATGGGCGGCGCTCCGCACGGGCGCGGCAACGACCCCGCCCCTGACCTTTTACGGCCGCGACCGCGATCCAGGCGCGATCCGCATGAGCCATGAGAATGCCGAACGCGCCGGGGTCGGCGGCTGGACCGATTTCCAGGCCTGCGCCTTTGCCGATCTGACCCGCCCCGAAGGCCCGCCGGGACTGGTGATGATCAACCCGCCATATGGCGCGCGCATCGGCAACAAGGGGCCGCTTTTCGGCCTGCACGCGGCCATGGGCGAGGTGCTGCGCAGCCGTTTTCGGGGCTGGCGCGTCGGGCTTGTGACCAGCGAGCCGCAACTGGCCCGCGCCACCGGTCTGCCGTTTCGCGATCCCGGCCCCTATGTCGCCCATGGCGGGCTTAAGATCCGGCTGTTCCAGACCGGCCCGCTCTGACGCGGCCTTAATCCTTGCCGTGCCGCCGCGCCGCCTTGCGCGCCGGCCAGCGGGGCAGGGCGGGCACGATCAGCTCGGCCCCTGGTGGCAATTCGGCGGCCAGCCGGATCAGGTCGCCGCGCGCCATGGCGATGCAGCCGGCGGTCGGGAAACCCGGCCTGCGCCATTGATGCAGAAAGATCGCCGATCCGCGCCCCGGCTCGGCCTCGGGATAGTTCCAATCCGTCACCAGCACGATGTCATATAACGGATCGGCGCGGCGCAGCGCCTCGTGGCTGGGGTCAAATGGCGCGCGCACGCCGTGGTTATAGGCGGGGTGATCGGGATCGTCGCACCACAGATCGCCGGGCAGGATGGGCCGCGCCCAGCCGGCCGGGCAGGCCAGGCGGTCGGGGCGATAGAGCATGCCAACGATGCGATGCCGGCCCGCCGGGGTGGCGCCGTCACCCTCGCGCTTGTCGGTGGTGATGCCGCCGCGCCCGATGCTGCATGCGATGACCCGACGCCCCGCCCGCAGCCCCATGGGCGTCAGAACCAGCCTCACAGCAGATGCCCGGATTTCGCCGCCTTCACATCCAGATAGCCGGTATTGTGACGGTTGCGCGGGGTGATCAGGGGCACCCGCTCGGCGACCTTGATGCCCTGACCTTGCAGCATTTCGACCTTGCGCGGGTTGTTGGTCATCAACCGCACCGCGTCAAAACCCATCTCGCGCAGGATGCCCGCGCCAATGCGGAAATCGCGCTCATCGTCGTCAAAACCCAGGCGGTGATTGGCCTCGACCGTATCAAATCCCTGATTTTGCAGGGAATAGGCGCGCATCTTATTGGCCAGGCCGATCCCCCGCCCCTCCTGGTTCAGATACAAAAGCACCCCCGCCCCGGCCTGACCCATGGCATTCAGCGCCGCATGCAATTGCGGTCCACAGTCGCATTTCAGGCTGCCCAGCACATCGCCGGTGAAACAGGCCGAATGCAGCCGCGCCAGAACCGGCTGATTGCGGGCCGGGGCGCCGATCTCGACCGCGTAATGTTCGGTCGTGCCATCGTCGGGCCGAAAGATGTGCAGTTTCGAGTTTTCCGCCGACAAAAGCGGCAGCCGCGCGGCGGCGACCGGCGCCATCGCCGCCTCGGCGGCAAGCTGCGCCAGCGCCGGTCCGGGCGCCATGCGCGTCAGCCCCTCGGGGGGATCGGAAACCGGCACCATCAGCATCGCCGGCAAAAGCTGCGCCGATTTCGCAAGCGCGATGGCCGCGCGATGGGGTTGGACATCGCCGCCTCGGGCGCTGCGGAACGGCCCCTTCATCGGCGTCATCAGATCGCCCGCCGGATCGGCCAGCGCCAGGGGCCAGCCCGCATCCGCATCCTTGGGCACCTCGATCCGGGCGATGTCGCCGTCATAGACCCGCGCCTTCAGCGTCTCGGCGCGCCAGCCCGTCAATGCCAGAACCGCCGGCCCCAAGGCCAGCATCGCGGCCATGCGCTCGGGGGTGACCGTCTCGGCCGCGGCGGCCAGATGGTCGCCGATCACGACCGGAAGGCCCATGCGCAGATCGGCACGCGCGCGTGCAAGGGTCTCGGTCAGGGTGGGAATAAGGCTCATGGCACCGGCTGGATTGAAACAAACTGAAACATAAGGCGGATTTCCGACAACTCCATGTGAGAATTGCTGCAATGCTCTGGACGTGGGGCCCCGGCATTATCACGTTTCGGCCATAACGCCAAAGGAGGCAAGAATGGCCGGACTGAAAAAGATCCTGTTGGTCGATGACGAAGAGGACCTGCGCGAGGCGCTGGCCGAACAATTGGCCGCCACCGAGGATTTCGAGGTTTTCGAGGCCGGCAGCGGCGCCGAGGCGGTCGAGCGCAGCAAGGGCGCGATCTTTGATCTGGTGGTGCTGGATGTCGGCCTGCCCGATACCGACGGACGCGAGCTGTGCAAAAGGCTGCGCAAACAGGGGGTGAAATGTCCCATCGTCATGCTGACCGGGCATGATACCGATGCCGATACGATCCTGGGTCTGGATTCGGGGGCGAATGACTATATCACCAAGCCCTTCAAGTTTCCGGTGCTGCTGGCACGTCTGCGCGCCCAGTTGCGGACCCATGAACAGTCCGAGGATGCGATCTTTCAGCTTGGCCCCTATACGTTCAAGCCGTCGATGAAGATGCTGATCGACGCCAAGGAACGCAAGATCCGCCTGACCGAAAAGGAAACCAATATCCTGAAGTTTCTCTATCGGGCGCAGGATGGCGTGGTGCCGCGCGATATCCTGCTGCACGAGGTCTGGGGCTACAATGCCGGCGTGACCACGCATACGCTGGAAACCCATATCTATCGCCTGCGCCAAAAGATCGAACCCGATCCCTCGAACGCGCGGCTTCTGGTCACGGAATCGGGCGGCTATCGGTTGGTCGCCTGAAAACACGCAAACAGGGAACCTGCGGCGCCGTTGCCGGTTCCTTATCCCAAGCCCAGTGGTCGGTGGATGCGGCCACAAACAAGACCCGGCCCCGCCTGATCGGTGGCCGGGTTTTTCGTCCCCGTTCCGACACGGGGGACTTCGCGTCCCCCGGACCCCCTGCGGGATATTTAGACATGAAAGAAGCCGGCCGGGGCCTCGCCTGATCGGGATTGCGGCTTGCATTCTTCCATGCGGAAATATCCTCGGGGGGTTCGGGGGGCGAAGCGCCCCCGTGCGACGGTGATGGACAAGACCGGGATCGCGCCCTAGGGTCCGCCCCTGATCAAAGGAGCGCCCATGTTCACCATCGCCACCTGGAACATCAATTCGGTCCGCTTGCGCGAGGCGCTTGTCGCGCGGTTTCTGGGCGAGGAAGCACCCGATATCCTGTGCCTTCAGGAAATCAAGAGCCCGGTCGACAAGATCCCGCTCGATGCGTTTCGTGCCCTTGGGTATCGCTATATCGTGGCGCGTGGCCAAAAGGGCTATAACGGCGTCGCGATCCTGTCGAGGTTGCCCATCGAGGATGCGGGCGATCGCGATTATGCCGGGTTGGGCCATGCCCGTCATGTCGCGGCGCGGCTTGAGAATGGCGTGACCATTCACAACTTCTATGTGCCGGCGGGCGGCGACATTCCCGACCGTGAACAGAACGTCAAGTTCGGCCAGAAGCTGGATTTCCTGACCGAGATGCGCGACGTCTTTCACGCCGATGCGCCGCAACGCTCAATCATGGTGGGCGATCTGAACATCGCCCCGCGCGAGGATGACGTCTGGTCGCACAAGCAATTGCTCAAGATCGTCAGCCATACCCCGATCGAGGTCGAGCATCTGGGCGCGGCGCAGGATGCCGGGAAATGGGTGGATATCACCCGCAAGGATATTCCCTCGGGGCTGCTTTACAGCTGGTGGAGCTATCGCGCCAAGGATTGGGACGCGGCCGACAAGGGGCGGCGGCTGGATCATATCTGGGCCACGCCCGATATCGCCAATGCCGGCCATGGCAGCCGCATCCTGCGTCCTGTGCGGGGATGGGAACAGCCCAGCGACCATGTTCCGGTTCTGGCGAGTTTCGATCTTTAGGCCCGCTGTTGACATGGCGGGCGCGGCTCTCCGGGCGGCCGGCGGCGCGTCCCGCCCGATCTTGCATCGGGGCCTCGGCTGCTCCATCTAGGGGGCAACCCGTCCGCAAGAGGATTTCCGATGCTTGAGCTAGGCTCCGCCCCCGCTGAGAATACCCCCGCCGATATCATCAAGGACGTGACCGAGGCGACCTTTATGGCCGATGTCGTCGACGCCTCGATGACCGTGCCGGTGATCGTCGATTTCTGGGCGCCGTGGTGCGGCCCGTGCAAGACCCTTGGCCCCCAGCTCGAGGCCGAGGTCGCCCGTCACAAAGGCCGCGTCCGCATGGCCAAGATCAATGTCGACGAGAACCAGATGATCGCGGGTCAGCTGCGCGTGCAGTCGATCCCCACCGTCTATGCGTTCTTTCAGGGCCAGCCGGTCGATGCCTTTCAGGGTGCGATTCCGCAAAGCCAGATCAAGCAATTCGTCGAGAAGCTGGTGGCGATGGGCGGCGATGATGGCGGTCTGGCCGAGGCGCTGGACGCGGCCGAAGCCATGCTGAGCGAGGGCGCGGCCGAGGATGCGGCCGAGACATTTGCCGCCATTCTGGGCGAAGAGCCGGAAAACCCGCAGGCCTGGGGCGGCTTGGTCCGCGCCCATCTGGGGGCCGGCGATCCCGACAAGGCGGCCGAGGCGCTGTCGCAGGTTCCCGACGTGGTCGCATCCTCTGCCCCGGTCGAGGCCGCGCGCGCGCAGCTGCAACTGGCGCGGCAGGCCGCGAATGCCGGTCCTCTGGACGATCTGCGGGCAAAGGTTCAGGCCGATCCCGGCGATCAGCAGGCGCGGTTCGATTACGCCACCGCCTTGCATGCGGCGGGCCAGGTCGAAGCCGCCATCGACGAGCTGCTTGAGGCATTCCGCCGCGACCGCGAATGGAACGAGGGCGCGGCCAAGGCCCAGCTCATCACCATTTTCGACGCGTTGAAGCCGACCGATCCGGTCGCGCAAAAAGGGCGCCGGCGGCTTTCCTCGCTGATCTTTGCGTAAGATGTCCAAGGGTTTCGACCTGCCGGATGCAATCGCGCTGTTCCCTTTGCCGGGGGCGGTGCTGATGCCGCGCACGCGGTTGCCGCTGCATATCTTCGAGCCGCGCTATTTGCAGATGGTCGAGGATGTTCTGAAAACCCCCACCCGGCTGATCGGGATGATCCAGCCGGTGGCGGGCGATAGCGACCGTCTGGCGGCGGTTGGCTCGGCCGGGCGGATCGTGGCGTTTTCGGAAATGGATGACGGCCGGCTGATGATCTCGCTGCGGGCGGTATCGCGGTTTCGCCTGATCGAACAGCGCCCGGGCTTTTCGCCCTATTTGCGCGGCGCGGTGGATTGGCATGGCTATGGGGCCGATCTTGCCTCTGAACCCGAACAGGATCCGGCTCTGTCCCGCGGCCCCTTCATGGCGCGTCTGGCGCGTTATCTGGAACGCAACGAGCTGTCGACCGACTGGGATTCCGCCAAGGCCTCGGATGATGAGACGCTGGTGAATTCGCTGGCCATGCTCTTGCCGCTGGCCCCCGAGGAAAAGCAGGCGCTGTTGGAATGCGCCACCCTGAGCGAGCGGCGCGCGCTGCTTGAGGGGCTTTTGGAATATGCGCTGCATGCCGGCGACCATGAGGAGACGATCCAGTGACCCCCACCGACGAACCCGCCGCCCGGGACGTGCCCGAACGCGGCTTTGACCGCCATATGCTTGAGGCGCTGGTCTGTCCGGTGACCCATGCGACGCTGCGTTATGACGCAGGCGCGCAGGAACTGATCTCGGAGGCGGCCGGTCTGGCCTTTCCGATCCGCGACGGCATCCCGATCATGCTGTTGAACGAGGCGCGCCAGATCAAGGCGTGACGCGCCGCGTGCCGTTCCCCAAAGGATTGCCCTTGGCAAGGAACAGCGGATGACAGCGGAAAGGGACAGCACATGGCCGTGCCCAGGTCGAAGAATGAGCTTCTTGCCGCGATTTCAATCACATTCGAACGGCTCTGTACCGATCTTGCGCGCGTTCCCCATGACCGCGCGCATGAGGCATCGCTTGAAGGTCATGCGTCCGGGACGGTGATGAGCCCGGCCGATCTGATCGCCTATCTGATCGGCTGGAACGAGCTTGTCCTGAAATGGCTGGAACAGGACGATCGGGGTCTGGTCGTGGATTTTCCCGAAACGGGGTTCAAATGGACCCAGCTTGGCCCGCTGGCGCAGAAGTTTTATGCCGATTACCGGCATCTGGATTGGCCGGCGCTGCTTGATCGCTTGACTGTGGCCAAGATCCGGCTGGTCGACACCATTTCCGCGCGCCCGGAGGATGAGCTTTACGGGCGGCCATGGTACGGGAAATGGACAAAGGGCCGCATGATTCAGCTCAATACCTCGTCGCCATATGCCAATGCTCGCGCACGGATCAGGGCATGGCTCAGGGCGGGGCCTTAGGGCAGGGGATCGGGCCTGACCGCGCCTTGCCCGGCAAAGCGGGGGGCGGGACTATTCCTCGTGCCAGATCCGAAAATCGCGCCGGATCGCCGCCGTGGCGGCCCACCAGTCCGAGGCGCGCGTGCGGGTCTGATGCGCGTCAAAGGCGGCGCGGTCGGCAAAGCGTTCCGCGACGCGCCAGATCATCGGATCACCGCTCTGGGTCACCTCGAATGACAGGCAGCCCGGCTCGGCGCGGGTCAGGCTGATATGTTCGGGCAGGTATTGGCGGACGATCGCCGCCTCGGCCGCCGAGGCACAGATCAGATCGCCGCTCAGACAGACCGTTCCACCCGTCGCCGTCCCGGTCATGGTTTCCCCCAGTTTGTGGCCCCGCCCATTTGCCACGACAGGTTGGCCTTGGACCCTGTGCGGGTCAAGGGTGTCGGGGCGGCTATGTGGGGGGGCGGCAGGCGCGCCGCGGTCTTGGGGGAGGCCGCGCGCCCGCCGGGCGATCAGATCTGACAGATTTCCGACCGCGTCAGGAACCGCATTTCGCGGCCATTATCCAGGCTGAACATGCCGCCGCGTCCGGGGATCGCGTCTATGATCAGGCGGGTATGTTTCCAGACCTCGTATTGGCTGGCCGAGATATAGACGGGCATGCCGCCGATCTCGCCCAGCTTGACGTCGCGTTCGCCGATGCGAAAGTCGCCTTGCGCATAGCACATGGGCGAGGATCCGTCACAACAACCGCCGGATTGGTGAAACAGCACCGGTCCGTGTTCGGCGACGATCTGGGCCAGCAGCTCCAGCGCGGCGGGGGTGGCGGTGACTTGATCCTCGTCCATGGTGGTCTCCCTTGTTCAGGCGGTCAGGTCCATGACCATGCGGCCCTCGATCTGGCCTTTGTGCATTTTGGCGAAAATGTCGTTGATGTCTTCCAGTTTCGCGCTGTGGACGGTGGCCTTGACCTTGCCCTGACCGGCGAAGTCCAGCGATTCCTGCAAGTCCAGACGCGTGCCCACGATCGAGCCGCGCACGGTGATCCCGTTCAGCACCACACCAAAGATATCCAGCGGGAAATCGCCCGGCGGCAAGCCGTTCAGCGCCACGGTGCCACCGCGCGCGACCATGCCGATGGCCTGTTCAAAGGCCTTGCGGCCAACGGCGGTGACCAGCACGCCCTGCGCGCCGCCATCGGTTTCACGCTTGATCGTGGCGGCGGGGTTGGGATCGGTCGCGGCGTTCACGGTCACCGTCGCGCCCAGCTTGCGGGCAAAGGCCAGCTTTTCGTCGTCGATATCGACGGCGGCGACATTCATGCCCATGGCCTTGGCATATTGGACCGCCATATGGCCAAGGCCGCCGATGCCCGAAATCACCACCCAGTCGCCGGGCTTGGTATCGGTCACCTTGAGCCCCTTATAGACGGTAACACCGGCGCAAAGGACCGGGGCGATTTCGATGAAACCGACATTGTCGGGCAGGTGACCCACATAATTCGGATCGGCCACGACATAATCGGCAAAACCGCCATTCACCGAATAGCCGGTATTCTGTTGTTGTTCGCAAAGCGTTTCCCAGCCGCCAAGGCAATGCCGGCAGCAGCCGCAGGCGGTGTAAAGCCACGGCACGCCGACGCGGTCGCCCTCTTTCACATGCTTGACGCCCTTGCCCACGGCAGAGACAAAGCCCACGCCCTCATGCCCCGGAATGAAGGGGGGATTGGGTTTCACCGGCCAGTCGCCTTCGGCGGCGTGAAGGTCGGTATGGCACACACCCGAGGCCTGGATCGCGACCTGGATCATGCCCGGACCCGGCTCGGGGATCGGCACCTCATCGATGCTGAGCGGTTTTCCGAATTCGCGCACAACAGCGGCTTTCATGGTTTTTGCCATACCGTAATCTCCTGAAGCTATTGCAGTCTTCGAAAGGATGCTTCGGGATGCCGGGCGCGTGGTGGCCACCCGGCATCCCGACCGGGATCAGAAAAAGCCCAGTTTCTTGGCCGAATAGCTGACCAGCATGTTCTTGGTCTGCTGATAGTGGTCCAGCATCATCTTGTGGTTCTCGCGCCCGATCCCGGACTGTTTGTAGCCGCCGAACGCCGCATGCGCCGGATAGGCGTGGTAACAGTTGGTCCAGACCCGGCCCGCCTTGATCGCGCGGCCCATCCGGTAACAGGTGTTGACATCGCGCGACCACAGCCCGGCCCCAAGGCCGTAAAGCGTGTCATTGGCGATTTCCAACGCGTCCTCGGCATCCTTGAAGGTCGTGACCGACACCACGGGGCCAAAGATTTCCTCCTGGAAAATCCGCATCTTGTTATGGCCGCGAAAGATCGTCGGCTCGATGTAATAGCCGCCCGACAGCTCGCCGCCCAGATCGGCCGCCTTGCCGCCGGTCAGAACCTCGGCCCCCTCTTTGCGGCCGATATCCAGATATGAGAGGATCTTTTCCTTTTGCTCGGACGATGCCTGCGCGCCGATCATGGTGGCGGCATCGCGCGGATCGCCCTGGGTGATCGCCTGCACACGCTTGACCGCGCGTTCCATGAAGCGGTCATAGATCGATTCCTGGATCAGCACGCGCGACGGGCAGGTGCAGACCTCGCCCTGGTTCAGCGCGAACATCGCAAAGCCTTCCAGCGCCTTGTCGAAGAAATCGTCATCCTCGCGCGCCACATCGGCAAAGAAGATGTTGGGGGATTTGCCGCCCAGTTCCAGCGTGACCGGGATCAGGTTTTCGGCGGCATATTGCATGATCAGCCGGCCGGTGGTGGTTTCCCCGGTAAAGGCGATCTTCGAGATGCGCGGGTTCGACGCCA
The DNA here is from genome assembly GCF_042648425.1 of Paracoccus mangrovi. NCBI lineage: Bacteria > Pseudomonadati > Pseudomonadota > Alphaproteobacteria > Rhodobacterales > Paracoccaceae > Paracoccus > Paracoccus mangrovi. The sequence goes on from NZ_JBHRXJ010000004.1 coordinate 200,619, forward strand.
GCGGTTTGCCGGCCTCAAGCCCGAAGCCGTTGACGACGTTCAGAACGCCCGGCGGCAGCAGGTCCCCGATCAGATCGACCCAGACCATGATGCTGGCGGGCGTCTGTTCGGCCGGCTTGATGACCACGCAATTGCCGGCGGCCAGCGCGGGCGCCAGCTTCCAGCAGGCCATCAACAGCGGAAAGTTCCACGGGATGATCTGGCCGACGACGCCCAGCGGTTCATGGAAATGATAGGCGATGGTGTCGGCGTCGATTTCGGAAATCCCGCCTTCCTGCGCGCGCAGGACGCCCGCGAAATAACGGAAATGATCTATGGCCAGCGGCACGTCGGCGGCCATGGTTTCGCGGATCGGCTTGCCGTTGTCCCAGGTTTCCGCCGTTGCCAGCAGCTCAAGGTTCTGTTCCATCCGGTCGGCGATTCTCAACAGGATATTGCCGCGCTCGGCGGGCGAGGTATGGCCCCAGCGATCCTTGACGGCATGGGCTGCATCCAGCGCCGCCTCGACATCCTCGGCGTTGGAACGCGCGATCTGGCCGATCTCGGCGCCGGTGATGGGGGTGGTGTTGGTGAAATACTTGCCCGATTTCGGCGCGACCCATTCGCCGCCGATATAGTTGTCATAGCGATCGGCAAACGGCAGGCTGTTGACGCCCTTGAAGACATGCGTCTGGTCGTTCGGCATGGTTTCCTTCCTCCTGTTCGGACCGGCTCCTCCTGCCGGTGCTGTTCAGAAGGGTGTGGCGCGGGGGGCACCAAATCAACGCGTCCGGCAGAGCGCGGCGCGGAATGTGTTTCAGCCGTGAGACAGTCTGCCCGGTTTTTCGTCGATGCCCAGCCGCTGCATGCGCCGGTAAAGCGTCGCGCGCCCGACACCCAGCGCGCGGGCGGCGGCCGAGACATTGCCTTCGGCCCGGGCAAGGGCGCGAATCATCGCCGCGCGCTCGGCCTTTTCAAAGCCGGTCAATTCATCCTCGCGGCCGAACAGATCCGAGGCGGGGCGGGGGCGAATCTTGCCTTCTTTCTCAAGGCCATAGGCGCGGCGGGCGGCGCGGTTGGCACCGATGGCCAGATCGTCGCGATCCACCGCGACCAGCAACAGGGCGTCGTCATTCCCGCCCGTCTGCGCGGCGATGATGCGCGCGCCGGGGAACGAGGCGCGAAAGAACGCGGCCTCGATCTGGCGGGCGCTTTGCGCGACCTGCGCGGCGATCAGCGCGTTCCAGCGTTCGGTATGATCGGCCCGGGCCGAGCTCACGTCCAATGCCCCCAACAGCCCGCCATCCGGCCCCCAGATCGGCGCATCCATGCATGAAAGGCCGGTATTGCGGGCATAGAAATGTTCGTCGCGATGGATGGTGACCTGTCGCCCCTCGGCCAGACAGGTGCCGATCCCGTTCGTGCCCTCGGCCTGTTCGGACCAGTCCGTGCCCTGCCACAGGCCCCAGTCCCGAAAGACCGGCGCATCCGATTCGTTGACCCGATGTTCCAGCACGATCCCTTCGGCATCGGTCAACAGCACGTTGCAGCCCGTCGCACAGACCAGCTGGAAAAGCTGGTCCAGCTGCGGGCGGGCGATGGCCAGAAACTCGTCCAGCCGGGCCGTGTGGGCGGCCAGCTCGGATGCGGTCAGACGGCGCAGCTGTGGCGGGCTGCCCGGGTCCAGCCCGTGCTTGACCATCGAGCGGCGCCAGCTTGCGGCCAGCCGGGTGACGGCGGCCGGGGATTGCGACGCCTGTGCGACGCGATCCTCATGGCGGATGTCGGGCAAGGCGTCCTCTCCCCCTTGCTGGCGCGATGGCGGGATTATCACCAAGCCGGGGTCATCGGGCAAGTAAAGCTTTCCCGAATGACGCGCCGTCGCATCCCCGGTCGTTTCGGATCGGGGATGCGACGGCACAGATGTATATGGATCAACGGGTTACGGTCACGCTGCCGCCATTGCTCCAGGCGCGGTATTGCGGGCGGTACATGTCCTCGACCAGCGCCGCGGGCTGGCGGAAGCTGCCCGGCGTCACCGCGCGCGCGATATAGGCCAGCGTGAAGGGCTGGTCCGAGGTCCAGGTCAGCGCCGCCGCGAACCGGTCGGCGCGGAACTCGGTCATATCGGCCGAGGTCTGGCCCTCAAGCCAGTCCAGCGCCGAAATGTCGCCCGCGCGCAGCAGGTTGGGGTTGTCGATTTCCCAGCCGGCGGGCAGCGGATCGGCGATGATCAGACGGCCGCCGCCCTTGCTTTCCGGCACGATGCGCAGCGCCACCACCAGCCGCGTGCCCTGCGGCAGGCTGGTCGGGTCGATGGCCTCGCCTTCGATGCTGTAAAAGCTGCGCTCGATCCGATAGCCGCGCCCGCCCGCCGCCGGCGGCTGCCGGGGTTTGCCGGTGGCGGTCATCGTCACCTCGACCGGGGCATCGCCATTGTTCGACAGGCTGGCCGAGACATCGGGCAGGCCCACCACCGGCTGCGCCAGCGCGGTTCCGTTCAGCTGGACCGGCGGCGTCGCTTGCGACAGCGCGCGGGCGGCAAGCACGGTCCAGATCGCTTCCTGCGTGGACAGGCTGTCGCCCCGCTCGGTGTCCCGGGCGATGCGTTCCGACACCCGGTTGGTCAGGTCGGTCAGGTCGATCGCCTCGGTCCGGGCATCGGCCGCGATGGCCAAAAGCGCGGCCGCATCGCGCAGCGCCGTCCCGTAATCCGAGCGATAGGCATAGGGCGGCGCGGTCTCCAGCTGGACCTGTTCGGCGGCCTGGCGGAACATGCGGTCGGCGCGCAGCTGATCCCCGTATGAGGCCAGCGCCGCGCCCAGATTGGCCGCCGCCATCGGCGTCGAGAACTGGCCCGCCGCCGTATCGGCGTAATAGCGCAGATCCCCCACCGTCGCCGCGCGTTCCCGCGCCAGCACCGCCAGCGCATAGGCCAGCGCCGCGTTTTCCTCGGCCGGGGCGTGTTGGGGGTCGCCCGCGTAATTCACCCGGTTGCGCAGGTTTCCGATCGCCATGTCGAATGCCTGATCGGGCACCTGATAGCCGGCGGCGCGGGCGCGCGACAGGAAATCGGTGACATAGGCATCAAGCCAGGTATCGCCCGAATCGGCCGACCACAGGCCGAACCCGCCGCCCGAGGATTGCCGGGTCAGGATCGCGCCAATGGCCTCTTGCACCTGTTTCGCGCCGTCCCCGGCCGGATCGCCCGAGACACCTTCCAGCGCCTGGATATCGGCCAGATACAACAGCGGCATCGCCCCCGAGGTCAGCTGTTCGGTACAGCCCCAGGGATAGCGCGCCAGCCGCGCCATCGTGCCGGCCACGTCCAGCCGCGCATAGGGGCCGACGGCGGCGGTCAAAAGCGCGCCGGGCAACATCCCCTCGGTCAGTGCGGGCGGCACCGTCACGCTTGCGCCGGGGGCGACGCTCAGGCGTTCCTGCCGCTGGATATCGGTCTCGTTCAGGGCGACGGGGATGGTGATGTCCTTGGTCAGCTCGGTCCCGTCCGGCGTGGTCAGCGTCAGGCGCAGTTCGGCCAGCCCCTCGGTCGTGCCGGCGGTAAGAGCCAGCTCGGCGGGCATTGCGCTTTCCTTGTCGTTGAAGATGAGGCTTTCGGTGGAAAGCTGCGCCGTCACGGGCGCATCGCCGCCGTTCTGCTGGACCGCCAGCCGCACCTCACCCGCCGGGCCGGCGGTGCGGGTCAGCCGCAGGCCGACCTGCGCCTGATCGCCCGGCGCAAGGAAGGCCGGCGCGGTCACGGTCATCACCACCGGGTCGCGCACCAGAACCGAGGCATCGGTCTGGCCCACGCCCTTGTCGGACCACACCACGGCCATGACGCGCAGCTCGCCGTTGAAATCGCCGACCGGGATTTCAACCCGCGCATTGCCATCCGCGTCCAGCGTGACCGGCCCGGAAAACCAGCTCATCAGCTTTTCGGTGGGCGGCGGCGCCTCGGCATTGGCGGCAAGGCTGGCATCGCCGCCCTCGCGCAGCGCGCCATCGGGCGCCCCCGTGGGCAGGATCAGCCGCCCGTAAAGATCGCGCAGCGCGACGCCCAGCCGGCGCTGGCCAAAGTAATGCTGGCCGGGATCGGGGGGCGTATAGCGGGTCAGGTTCAGGATGCCCTGATCGACGGCGGCAATGGTGGCGTGGACGGTCTGACCGCCTGCGCCCTCGACCCGGAGCGTGACCGGGATCAGGCCGCGTGGCCGGGCTTCCTGCGGGGCCTCGATCGCCGCCGCCAGCTTGCGGTCGCCGGGATCGACGGCGGCATGGGCCAGACCCAGCGCGCGCGCCGGGGCACGGTCATCGGGGCTTGCGCCCTCAAGCGGGCGGATGGCGCTGACGGTGACATAGACGCCGGCGCCCCAATCGTCGGTGACGGGCAGGTCGATATCGTTTTCGCCCGCCTTCAACGCGACCGTCTGCATGGAAACCAGCCGGTTCGACAGCACCGACACCAGCCCCAGCCCGTCGGAAATCGCCTGTACCTTGACGCGCGCGGTATCGCCGCTGCGATAGGCGGGCTGGTCCAGCACGACCTGCAGGCGGTCGGGGGTTTCGGTGCCGGAACTGGCCACGGCGCCCCAGCCGGCATAGAATTCGACCGAGCTTTGGCCGCCCTGACCCGAGGCCGGTTCGGCCACGATCTCATATTGCCCCCATTGGACGGGGGCGGCGATTTCGGCCGGGGCGGCGCCGGGTTCGGCCACGCCTTCGGTCACGCGCTCGCGGGTGGTGATCACCTCCCAGCTCCATTGGCCGCCGACGGAATACCACTGATAATCCGTCTGGATGCGGTTCAGCACCCAGCGCACCGGCGTGCTGGCCGGGGTCATGTCCGGCCCCAGCGCCAAAAGTGAAAAGCGCGCCTCGGCATTCTCGGCGACGGTATCGCCCTCGAACAGCGGCTTGATGCCGATGGCCGGGGTTTCGGGCATGACGATGCGCGATTCGCCGCGCTCGACCGGGCGGCCGGCGCCCTCGCGGATGTCCAGAATGATCTCGGCGCGATAGGGACGCGGGGCCAGCTGGTCGCGCCCGGGCAGGGTGATTTCCGCGCTATAGCGGCCCTCGGCATCGGTCTGGCCGGGGGGCAGGCTGTCGTTCACCGGCTGGGCGTCATCGTCGTGGCGGCCAAAGACATAGCCGTCCTGACCGGGAAGGTCGCGGGCGGGCGCAAGACGCAGCTGCCCCTCGACCGGCAGGTTCGCGGCGGGGGCGCCGAACAGCCAATGCGCCGCCAGCGACAGGTCAAGCCGGCCCCCGGCCGATGCCGGACCTTCGGGCAGCACAGGGGTGAAATCGATGCGCTCGGGCAGGAAATCCTCGATCAAAAGCCGGCTTGAGGCCAGCGCCGGCCCGTCCGCCTGGGTCCGCAACTCAAGCCGCCAGGTGCCGCGCGGGGCATTGCCGGGGATCCGCCATGCCAGGGTGCTGCCGCCGGCGCCGGCGGGATTGGGCGCAAAGCGGGTCTGTTCAACCCCGTCGGGCCGCAGGATCACCGCCGTCAGCGGCAGGTCGGGCAGGGCGCGCGTCTGGGGATCGCGGGCCAGGATGGTGGCGTTCACCGTTTCGCCGACGCGGTAGGCGCCGCGATCGGTGGCCACGAACAGGTCGATGGGGGGCGCGGGCGGCGCGCCCTCGACCCCGCGATCCGAAAGATCGAATTCCGGGTCCGACAGCGACAGGAAGGCCATGTCGCGGGGCGCACGGTCCGCGCCCTCACCCTGCCACTCGGTGACGGTGACCAGCGCCGGGGCCGCGCCGTTCTGGCCCTGCGTCAGGCCGGGCGCGAAACGGGCGATGCCCTGATCGTCGGTCGTCGCGCGGGCCAGCACCTCGTTGGCGCGGCTGAGCAGTGCCACCTCGGCCCCGACCTTGGCCGCTGTATCGTTCAGGCTGCGCACCGCCACGGTCAGCCCGTCCGTCCCCGAATAGGTCGAGATGCCGAAATCCGAAACCACGAACCATTGCGCCGCAAGCCCGGTATCGGACACCGATTTCGTGGTCAGACTGGCCTGAACGATATAGATGCCCGGTTCCAACGGCCCCGCCTCGGCGGGCAGCGCAAGGCTGGTGGTCAGTTCGCGGTTGATCCAGTCCTGTCCCATCGGCTTGGCGACCTGGGCCGTGCCTTTCCAGATCTCGCGTGCGATGCTTTCGGAGAAATATTCCGCCTGCCAGCTGTCCAGCGGCGTCGCGAACATGTTTTCCGACATGGTGCGGATCAGGTTGCGATCCGAGATCCGCAACAGCCGCAAAGCCACCTCATCGGCGTTGACGGTGACCATCGACAGCCGCTGATCCCCCGAGGCCGGCAGCACATAGGCCCGGCCCGGAAAGCGCACTTCCGGGCTGCGGTCGCGGATATAGCCGTTCAGCGCGACATCGCGCGACAATGCCTCGCCATCGGCGGCGGGCAGGCCGGCGCGCAGGGTGATCTCGACCTGCTGGCCATGGCCGAGGCCGCCGATACAAAGCTGATTGCCCTCGGCATCGACGGTCAGATCGCCCGCCGGCAGGCGCAGATAGGGCGCGTAATCGGTGCTGTCCGACAATTCGCGCGACAGGATGGCGCAAAAGCGCGGCATCCGGCCATCGGCGTCGATCTGGGTGTCGGTGACGCGCATGCCGTTGCGATCCTCGGACGCGGCCAGCGCCTGCGAGATATCGGCGTCATCCGGGGTCAGCCGGTTCGCCAGCCGCAGCGCCGCCAGCCCGTCGCGGCCGCGATCCAGCCGGTCGTCGGCCTGGGCCAGCCGCAAGAGCGCCTGCGCGGCGATGCCATTGTCGGCGGCGCGCAGATAGCCGTTCACCGCCATTTGCGCCGCCGAATCCGCCGCGCTGCGGTCGCTGTCCTCGGTCGTCTGCAAGGTCAGGCGGGCCAGATCGACCCAGTCCTCGGCATTGTCGTCACGGGCCACGAATGATGCCAGAAGCCGCGCCGCATCGGCCGTGCGGCCGTCATATTCCAGCGGCCGCACATCGCTTGCGGGCGTGCCTTCGGTTCCCAGCGCCGGATACATGGCGACAAAGGTGCGGGCCTGTCCGGCGGCGGCGGCCAGATCGGCGCTTGTGATAAAGGGCGCGGCCTTGGCGCGGTCGGCGGCGCGCTGGATCCGTTCGACCGGGGCGGGCACGACAAAGCCCGACACCGCGCCCTGGAACGGCGCGGGCGTACCGGCATCGCCCTTGGGGAAACAGGCGCGCGAGCGTTCGTTATAGGTCAGCGCCTGACATTGATCATTGCCCAGACAGGCCTGAATGCAGGCTTGCAGCGTGGTGTCGAAGATCTGGGCCAGATCGCCGCCCGGCATGTCGGTATCGGCGCGCAGCGTCAGCCGGCGTTCGGGAAGCGGCGCATCTTGGGCGCTGGCGGGACCTGCCAGCATGATGCCGGCCAGTGCCGCCGCGAAAAAGCTTTTCCAGATGGGGCGCGCCATGGCCAATCTCCGACTTGTGACTGGCGCAGTTGTGCCATCGCCGCCGGGACAGGGCAATCTATTCCCATTCCAGTTCCGCATAGGCCGCGGCGGCGTTGCGCGCGGTCGTGGCGTCGAAATCCCGCCAATTCGCGGCAATCGGCTGCATCTGCGCGGTGATCCGGGCCACCGCCCGGGATAGCGGGATACCCCGGTCCAGCGCATCGCGCGCCGCGTCGCGCAGCGCGGTCAGATAGGCGCGGGTCGGCGCCGTGGCGGTGGCCCAGTCATCGCCCACCGGCCCATGCCCGGGCACGATCCGCGCCGGTGCCGGCTCGGGCGGCCGCGCCAGCCAGTCCAGCCACGCGTTCACCGATCCGTCCAGCGACGGCGTCAGCCCCTGAAAGATCAGATCGCCCGCGAACAGCGTCCCGGTCTGGACGTCGAACACGGTCAGGTCATTGCCGGAATGGGCGCGGGGCGCGGCGCTCAGGTGCAGGTCCCGCCCGCCCAGCCGGATCGTCCCGGTATCGGCGACGGTCTCATCCACCGCCGCGATCCGGGTGCCGGCGAATTCACCCGCGCCGATCTGTTCGGGGATGGATTGCAACCAGATCGGCGCGCGCCTGGCCACCGCCTCGGGCAGGCGGGCATCGGCGGTGATGGAGGCGCCGGCCTCGGCAAAGAGCTCGGCCCCCATGATGTGGTCTGGATGCATATGGGTCAGGATCAGATGGCTGACCGGCTTGTCGGTGCGCTGGCGGATGGCGGCGTAAAGCGCCTCGGCCTCGGCGCGCGAGGTGCCGGCATCGATCACCGCCACGCTGTCGCCGATGACAAAGGACAGATTGGCGATCCGGCCCCGGTTGGCGGGCGACAATTGTTCCGTCGCGCCCTGATGGACAAAGATGCCGGGCGCGATCTCTTGCACCTTTAGCGCCGGCAGGGCGGCGGTATCCACGCAGCGGGTGGCGGCGCCGGCCTGGGCGATAAGGTCGGGATGCGCGGCCAGCCATTCGGCGGCGATGGCGGCAGCGCCGGCCTCGCAATCCTGTCGCGTCGCGGCCTCGCCCGCCGGCAAAAGGCGCGGGGCGCAGGCGGCGGGATCGGCGGCAAGGCAGGCGGCAAGGACAAGGTGGAACATCGCGGACCCTTTCCGGGCCGCAGCCTAGCATGCGGGCGGCGTGGGGCCATCTAAGACCTTTGGCCGGGGACACGGGCCTGTGCGTTGACGGGGCGGGGTGGGGGTCTAACATGATCGCGCCCTGCAAAATTGGCGGTGACGGCGTGCCGCCCGACAGCCCCGGGGATGCCTGATGCGACTTGCGCTGATCCTGGCCCTGCTTTCCGCCCCCGCCTATGCCGAGGGGGTGGCCAACCCCCTGCAACCCTCGCCCCTGTGGGAGGATCTGCGATCCAGCATCATCGACACCGAGGTCGAGCCGCCGGTCGATCCCGCCATCCTGATGCTTGAGGCGCCGGTGCGCGCCGACAATCCCGCGCTGGTGCCGGTGCGCATCACCCAGCCGCCGGGCGCGCCCGCGATCCGCAGGCTGGTGCTGGTCGTTGACGGCAATCCCGCCCCGGTGGCGGGGGAATTCACCTTTGGCCCGGCGCTGATGCCGCTGGATTTCGAGGTTCGCGTCCGCGTCGACACCTATTCCGACCTGCGCGCCATCGCCACGCTGGACGACGGCCGGATGGTCATGGCCGGGCGTTACGTCAAGGCCTCGGGCGGGTGCTCGGCCCCGGCGGGCAAGAACATGGACGAAGTGCGCGCCGCGATGGGTCAGATGCGGTTCCGTCAGGCCGAGGAAGGCGGCCGCGCCATCGGCACGCTGATGATCCGGCATCCGAATTTCTCGGGGCTGCAACGCGATCAGGTGACGCTGCTGACCATCCCGGCCGAGTTCATTCAGGTGCTGGACGTGACACAGGGCGATCAGCCGCTGTTCACCATGGAGGCGGGGATTTCGATCGCCGAGGATCCGGTGTTCCGCTTTGCCTATGCACCCGGCGCGGGCCCGGTCGCGGTGCATGCACAGGATACCGATGGCCGGGTCTGGGATCAGTCATTCTAGCGCAGGTTGGCCAAAGCGGGCAGATTGGTGCAGGCGGTTTAGGGCAGGCAGTTTAGGGCAGGCGGGCTAGGCCTGATCGGGCGCGGGCGGCGCGGGCTGAAACCGCGCCGGCTGACCGCCCAGATACAGGGCCTCTGCGCGCAGGGTGCGGGCCTCGGCCGGATCGTGGGTGACCAGAAAAAGGCCCGCGCCGCTGCGGCTTAGCAATTCATCGGTCAGCACCAGCATCCGCGCGGCGGTCCCGGCATCCAGCGAGGCAAAGGGTTCATCCATCAACAGGATATCGGGCGCGGCGGCAAAGGCGCGGGCCAGCGCCAGCCGCCGTTGCTGGCCCAGCGACAGCTGGCGGGGAAACTTGGCCTCATGCCCGACGAGCCCGACCTGCGCCAGCCAGTCCCGCGCCACCCCGTCCGCGCAGCCGGTCGGGATCGTGACATTGGCCAGCGCGTCGCGCCATGGCAGCAGGACGGGTTCCTGAAACACCACCGCACGGCGTTCATCGCCGCCGATCCGGCCCCGAAAATCCGTGTCCAGCCCGGAAAGAATGCGCAAAAGCGTGGACTTGCCGATGCCCGACGGCCCCAGCACCGCCCGCCTTTCGCCGCGCGCAAGGCGGATCGACAGCGGCCCCAGCACCTCGTGACCGGCAAATGCCTTGGCCTCCAGATCAAGCCGCATCCCGCCTCCAGCGATTGGCGCGGCGTTCCCAGGGCCGCAGGACGAACAGGTCGATGGCCAGCATGACACCGACAAAGGCCAGCGCCCAGGCCAGCACCCCCGCGACATCGAAGCTGGAAAACAGCAGGTGAATCTTGAACCCCACCCCGTTCGAGCGGCCAAGAAATTCGACGACCAGCACGATTTTCCAGATCAGGGAAATCCCGGTCCGGGCGGCGGCGGCGATCTGTGGCGCAAGCTGGGGCAGCACGACATGGCGCAGCCGCGCCATCGGCGTCATGCGGAACGCGCGCGCCATCTCGTCCAGATCGGGGCGCAGCGCGCGGGTGCTTTCGCGGATCATCACCGTGACGACCGGGATCTTATTCAGCGCGACCGCAAATATCGCCGCCGTCTCGTTCAGCCCGATCCAGATATAGCTGAGCACGATCACCACCAGCGCCGGCACGTTCAGCCCGATGATCAGCGCCGGGTTCAGCCAGTTGTCGGCCGCGCGCGACCGCCCCATCGCCAGCCCCAGCGCCATGCCCGCCGCCATCGCCAGAACAAAGCTCAGCCCGACCCGCATCAGGGTCATGCCGGCGTTGAACCAAAGCTCGCCACTGGCGGCCAGCGCGGCCATACGCGTCGCGACCTGCCACGGCCCCGGCAGGGTCTGGGGCCGGTCCGTCACCTGCGCGGCCACGGCCCAGATCAGCACCATCACGGCGACCGAGGCCAGCCCCGGCAACAGGGCCGGGCGCATGGATCGTGGCTTTGGCGGCATGGTCAAGTCAGGACTGCTCCGGCGTCCAGAACAGGCCCGCGGGCAATTCGGTCAGCCCGCCGGTCAATTCGTCCCCGCCAAGGGCCGCCATGGTCGCAAACAGCTTTTGCGCCTTGGCGGCATCGACCGGGCCGGGGGCGGGAATGCCCGCGCGCCAGCCCGCGCGCAGCGCCAGAAACTCGGCATCGTCCTTGGCGTTCATGATCGGGCGCAGCGCGTCCCAGGCGGCATCGTCGCGCGCCAACAGATCCTTGGCCTCGCGCGATGCCCGGGCAAAGCCCGTGGCCTGCGGCATCGACTGGGCGATCCAGCTGTCGCGCAGCACATAGCCCAGCAGCGGCACGGTCGGGTCCAGCCCTAGATCGGCCGCCGCCGTCCCCACCGAAATCAGCTCGCGCATGCCGCGCGCCTGCATCTTGGCCTGAAAATGCCAGAAATTGATCGCGGCATCGACCTCGCCGGTTTCGGCGGCGTTCATGATCACCGGCGGCGCGCCAAAGACCTGTGTGGTCGTGTCGGCCAGATCGCGGCCCAGCTTTTCCCGCGACCACGCCCGCAGGATCAGCCAGCTTTTATCGACCGGGCCACCGGCGATGCCGATCTTTTTGCCCTCAAGATCGGCCAGCGTCTGCGCCGGGCTGTCGCCGGCGACCATGATCCCGCCCACGGCGGTGGAATAGGGCAGAAAGGTGAAATCCGCCCCCCGCGCGCGTTGCTGTGCCACCCACAACCAGTCCGAGACGATGGTGTCGACCTCACCCCCCTGCATGGCGACCTGGGTCGCGGGATTGCCGGCCAGCGGCAGCGCGCTCAGCTGAAAACCGTTTTTGCGGTCAAGGCCTTGGCCGGTGATGGTCTGGATTTCCCAGTTCACGGTGCCGTTTTCCAGCGTGCCGATGCGGATCCCGGGCACGGCGCTCAGCGCGCGCGCCGGCATCGCCAGCCCCGACAGGATCGCAGCCCCTCCCAGCAGGGTGATTCTTCTGGTCGTGTGCATCTTTGGCCTCCCGATGCGGTGGTCTGTCTGGTTCCTGTCCGGCCGCGTGTCCGAAAACCTGACATGTAAAGGCGGAATGTCCAATACATCCGAAGTCGTAGCAGAATCGCGTCATTTGCGCCATGAAGCTTGCGCCATTCCGGCCAGGCCCTAAGATGGAAACAGATCCCGCGACGTCGCAACGGCGCGCGGCACCCACCGTTTCTTTGGGAGGAGAGCGATGGCAACGGCAAACCCGACCCAACAGGAAAGCACCGCGCCGCCAAGGCCGTCTGCGGAACGTGTGCGCGAAATCCTGATCGTGGACGACCATCCGCTGATGTGCGACGCGCTGGCGCTGACGCTCAAGATCAGCTTCGGGCTCAAGAATGTGCGCACGGCCCGCAGCCTCGCCGCGGCCCAGGAACAGATCCGCAGCCAGGGCGTGCCCGACGCGGTCATCCTGGACCTGAATCTGCCCGATGCGCGCGGGGCCGAGGGGCTGGTCACCCTGCGCCGGCAGATCCCCAATGTGCCGATCACCATGATCTCGGCCGATCTGGAAAACGCCATGATCTCGGCGGCGATGGCGGCCGGCGCACAGGGCTATATCAGCAAGTCCCTTGGCCGCGAGGCGCTGGTCGACAGCCTGCGCCGGATGTGGGACGGCGAACGCGTGACCCCCGACAGCTATGAGCCCGAACATGCCGGCGAAGAGGACGCCGCCCGCGCCGAACTGGCCCGGCGCTTTGCCAGCCTGACACCGCAACAGATGAAAATCCTGCGGCTGATCTGTCAGGGGCGGGCGAACAAGGAAATCAGCTATGAGCTGTCGATCGCCGAGGCCACGGTCAAGACCCACATCACCGCGATCATGTCCAAGATCAACGCCCGCCGCCGCACCCAGGCGGTGCTTCTGGCCAATAGCGTGAGGTTGTTCGAACCGGCATGAATGTCAGCCAGCCGCCGCCGCGCCCGGGGCGGCGGGCGCGGGCGATGGCCCCGCCTGCGGCCCCCGTCGCGATTTCGGTCCCGGCCGGGGCGCCGGACCTGTCCGCGCGCATCGTGGCCGCGATGGCGCCGGTCGAACCGGCGCTGGTCATGCTGTTTGGCATGCCGGCGGGCGGGCTTGGCCGGCTTGGCCGGGATCTGTGTCAGGCGCTGGATGATGCGGGGCGCGGGGATGGCGGGTGCCGGGTCGTCGGCTGTTCCTCGGCCGGTGAGATCGGGCCCGATGGCTATGCGCAGGATACGGTGATGGCGCTGGGCTTTCCGCGCGCCAGCTTTCGCGTCGGCCTTTGCGTGCTGCGCGATCAGGCGCAGGTGCCGGTTTCGGACTGGATGGGGGCGCTGCGCCGCCTGCATGCCGAGTTCCGGCCCGACCTGCGGCGCTCCAGTTTCGGCGTGGTGCTAGCCGATGCGCTGGCCCGGCAAGAGGATGTGCTGGCCGCCACGCTGGATGCCGCCATCCCGGGATTACCGGTGATCGGGGCCTCGACCGCACGGGGCATCCGGTTCGAACAAAGCGACCAGATGGTCGATGGCCATGCCTGCCCCGGCGCGGCGGTTTTCCTGCTGATCGAAACCGATTTCGCCGTGGCCGAGGTTGCGTTCACGCATTTCAGCCCGACCGACCGGCGGGCGGTGGTGACCGCCGCCGATCTGCACAACCGCGTCATTCTGGAACTGAACGCGGAACCCGCGGCACAGGAATATGCGCGGCTGACCGGGTTGGACATCGCCGCGCTGACCCCCACGGAATTTGCCCGCCACCCGCTGCTGTTGCGCACCGGCGGGCGTCATCATGTCCGCGCCATCCGCGCGGTGACCCCCGGCGGTGGCCTGCAATTGCTGTCCGGGATCGAGGCCGGCAATATCCTGACCGTCGGCCGGGCGATGGATATGATGCGCGGCTTTGCCGATGCGCTGGACGATCTGCCGCGTCCGCCGCTGATGGTGCTGGGCTTTGACTGCATCCTGCGCCGGCTTGCGCTGGAACGCGCGGGGATGACGGCGCAGATGTCCGAGCTTTTGGCACGCTACCGCGTCGCGGGCTTCAACACCTATGGCGAACAGCATCGCGGCATGCATGTGAACCAGACCTTTGTCGGCATGGCCTTGATGCCGCCCGAGGCGGGTCAGGGGGCGCGATGATTTCGCTGCGACAGGACGAATCCGACGAACGCCGGATCGAAAAGCTGAACCGCATCGCCGATGTGCTGGTCGAACGCATCGACAAGCTGGAAGAGGGGCGCGGTTCCGCCTGGTCGATGTTTCAGGCCGCCGTCGCGCTGGAACAAGAGGTACAGGCCCGCACCCGCGATCTGGAAAAGGCCCTGGCCGATCTGTCGGAACGCAACCGCGAGCTGGCCGTCGCCCGCGCCGCCGCCGAAGAGGCGAACCGTTCGAAAACCCGCTTTCTGCGCGCCGCGAGCCACGATCTGTTGCAGCCGCTTTCCGCCGCCAAGCTGTTTCTGTCGGCGCTCAAGGATACCGCGCTGGACGATTTCCAGTCCGAGCTGGCGCTGCGCCTGTCGGGTGCGTTCGAATCCGTCGAGGAACTGATGCATGCGGTGCTGGACATTTCGCGGCTGGACAGCGAACGGATCGAGTTTCAGCGCAAGCCCGTCGATCTGGGCGGGCTGTTCCGGCGGCTGGCCATCGAATATGCGCCCATGGCCGAAAGCAAGGGGCTGAAGCTGACCTTTGCGCCGACCTCGGCGGTGGTGCTCAGCGATTCTGTCTTTCTGCGGCGGATTGCGCAGAATCTGGTGTCGAACGCGATCAAATATACCGATCAGGGCGGGGTGCTGGTGGGGGTGCGCAAACGCGGCGCGCGGGCATGGCTTGAGGTGCGCGACACCGGCGTCGGCATCGCGGCGGGCGACCGGGCGCGGGTCTTTGACGAATTTCAGCGCATCGCGCGCGAAGGCGGCGCGCCGGGCATGGGGCTGGGCCTGTCCATCGTGCGCCGCGCCTGTCTGAAGCTGGGCCACCCCATCGCGCTGGACAGCCAGCCGGGGCGCGGCACGGTGTTCAGTGTCGGCCTGCCTTTGGTGGCGCCGGGCGCGCATGCCGAACCGGCGCCGGCGGCCGCGACCGGGCCGTCGCTGCGGGGGCGGGTGGCGCTGGTCGTGGAAAATGACGAACCGATGCGCCGCGCCTATCAGCTTATGCTGCGCGACCGGCTGGGCATGGTGCCACGCGTGGCCGGCGGCACCGCCGAGGCCCTGGCCATGATGGGCGAAGAGCCGCCGGATGTCATCCTGGCGGATTACAATCTGGACAATGACGATACCGGGCTTCAGGCCATCGCCGCCCTGCGCAAGGCCGCCGGGATCGAGGTGCCGGCCATCGTCGTATCCGCCCGGCGCGACCCCGAAATCGGCCGCGCCAGCATGGCGATGGGGGCGCCGATGCTGGAAAAACCCCTGCGCGCCGAGGAATTGCAGATCGTGCTGCACAAGCTGTTGTCGTGACCGCCTTTGTGGTGACCGCGTTTGCCATTACCGGGCCGGCGCCGCGCCGCGCGCGCCTAAGACCAAAGCACGAGACCGCCGCCCCGGGGCTTTCGCCGCCGCCCCGCCCGGCGCAGGCTGTGCCCGATCAAAGGAGACATGCGATGAGATTGCTGCGCCGCCTTGCGCTGATCGCCTTTACGGGGCTGGCCGTCGCCCATATCGCCGCACCCGCCACCCTTGCGGGCGAGGCGGGGGATCTGGTCTTTGCCGATCGCGGGCCCTGGGATCTTTCGGCCGGGCCGCTGGTCTGGGCGATCGACCAGAAGGGGCCCGAGGTGGCGGGCTTTGTCCCGTTGGGGCAGGGCACGATCACCCTGCGACAGGTGACCGATCCGTCGGACGGACAGCCGGTCCTGCAACTGGACGAGGCGACGGCGCGGATCAACCGCAAGATCGGGCCATTTCCGGTATCGGGCGGGGATCCGTCGCTGACGTTTTTTCTGGAAACCGTGTCGCGCGACATGGCGGCGCTGACCGGCGGCAGCCCGTTCTATATCCGCGACCGGCTCAAGGATGCGCTGTTCCGGGGCGGCGCGGTCGAACAACAGGACGGCCATCCGGTCGCCAGCTTTCAGCCCTTTGCCACGGATCCGAACCGCGACCGCATGTATGGGTTCGGCGATCTGACGCTGCGCTTTGTGCTGGACGGGCCTGACCGGCCGATCCGGCGGATGCTGGCGGAAACCGGCCCGCTGGCGGGTGACCGCCCCGCCTATCGCAACGAGATGGTGCTGAAATGAACCGCGCGGCGCTGGTCATCGTGATCGCGCTTGGCGCCGGGCCGGGCCTTGGCACGGCCAGTGCGCAGGCGGTCAACGACTATCCGACCAATGCCCGGGCCGATTACGTTTTCGTCTGCATGGCCACCAACGGCCAGACCCGCGAGATGCTGGACCGCTGTTCCTGTGCCATCGACCAGATCGCCACGATCCTGCCCTATGACGATTATGTCCGCGCGGAAACCGTGATGCGCATGCGCCAGACGCCCGGCGAACGCGTCGGCATGTTCCGGCAGGGGACGATGGTCAACGACATGGTCGCCGCCTATCACCGCGCCGAGGCCGAGGCGGAAATCCTGTGCTTCTAACTGGACATTCGTGGCCTGCCGGGGTTCCTTGACGCCATAACCACACAAGGGGGAACGGCATGGATCTTGGGATCAGGGGCAAAAAGGCGCTGGTTTGCGCCGCCTCCAAGGGGTTGGGGCGCGGCTGTGCCGAGGCTTTGGCCGAGGCCGGGGTCGATCTGGTCATCAATGCGCGCGGCGCCGAGGCGCTGAACGCCACCGCCGCCGGGATCGCGGCGAAATACGGGGTCAAGGTGACGCCGGTCGCGTCCGACATCACCTCGGAGGCGGGCCGCGCCGCCGTTCTGGACGCGCTGGACGGTCAGGCGGATATTCTGGTCAACAATGCCGGCGGCCCGCCCCCCGGCAAGTGGACGGATTGGAGCCGGGACGATTTCATCCGCGCCATCGACGCCAATATGCTGACCGCCGTCGCGCTGATGCAGGCGTTGGTGCCCGGCATGATGGAACGCGGCTGGGGCCGGGTGGTCAACATCACCTCGCAATCGGTGCGCACGCCCATCGCCATTCTGGGCCTGTCGAACACCGCCCGCGCCGGGCTGACTGGCTTTGTCGCCGGCATGTCGCGGCAGGTGGCGGCATCGGGCGTGGTGGTCAACAACCTGTTGCCCGGCATCCACGCCACCGACCGCGCCGACAGTCTGGACAGCGGCGTGGCCAAGGCCGAAGGGATCAGCGTCGACGAGGCCCGCCACCGCCGCGAACAGACGATCCCGACCCACAGCTATGGCACGGCCGAGGATTTCGGCGCCACCTGCGCATTCCTGTGCAGCCAGCATGCGCGCTTCATCATCGGGCAGAACATCCTGTTGGATGGCGGGGCCTCGAATATCTCGATCTGACCGGGGCGGGGTGGCGGTTCGGGCGGCAGGAAATCTCTTGCCAGAATCTGGCCGCCCCGCTACGACAAAAGTCGGAAATCGGGAGACACTGGCGCGAGCCAGGGCCGAAGGAGCAACCGCCCCGGTAAACTCTCAGGCACAGGGACCGTTTCCGCAAAACACTCTGGAGAGTGGCGATCCGCATCGCCCGCCGAAGGGATAACGATCTCAGGCGCCCCGTTCGGGGTAGGGACAGAGGGGGCATCTGAAGCGGCCGGGACAGGTCCGTCCGCATGACAGGGGATGCTCATGGCCGACCTTCGGCGCACGAAACTTTACGATCTGCATGTCGCGCAGGGCGCGAAAATGGTGCCTTTCGCCGGTTGGGCCATGCCGGTCCAATACCCGATGGGGGTGATGGGCGAGCATCAGCATACGCGCACCCGCGCCGGTCTTTTCGATGTCAGCCATATGGGGCAGGTGATCCTGCGCGGGCCGGATGTCGCGCTTGCGCTGGAAACGCTGGTCCCGGCCGATATCGCCGGCCTGAAAGAGGGGCGCCAGCGCTACGGTCTGTTCACCAATGAGCGGGGCGGCATTCTGGACGACCTGATGATCGCCAACAAGGGCGACCATCTTTATCTGGTGGTGAACGCCGCCTGCGCGGAACAGGACATCGCCCATTTGCGCCAGCTTGAGGCGAAGGGGATCACCGTCGAGCCGATCACCGACCGCGCGCTGCTGGCGCTGCAAGGCCCCGAGGCCGAGGCGGTTCTGGCGCGTCTGGTGCCGGGTGTCGCGGCGATGAAATTCATGGATGTGGCGGAATTCGACTGGAACGGCGCGACGCTTTGGGTCAGCCGCTCGGGCTATACGGGCGAGGATGGCTATGAGGTCTCGGTCCCCGAAGCGCGGGCCGAGGCTTTTGCGCAGGCGCTGCTGGACCAGCCCGAGGTGGCGCCCATCGGATTGGGCGCGCGCGACAGCCTGCGGCTGGAGGCCGGGATGCCGCTTTACGGCCATGACATGGATATCGAGACCACCCCCGCCACCGCGGCGCTTGGCTGGTCGATCCAGAAGATCCGCCGTCAGGGCGGCGCCCGCGAGGGCGGCTTTCCCGGTGCGGAGATCATTCTGGCCGAGCTGGCCGAAGGGCCCGCGCGGTCGCGCCTTGGCCTGCGCCCCGAGGGCCGCGCGCCCATCCGCGAAGGCGTCGAGATCTTTGACGCGGCCGAGGGCGGCGCGATGCTGGGCCGGGTCTGTTCAGGGGGCTTTGGTCCCTCGGTCGGGGGACCCATCGCGATGGCGATCCTGCCCGCCGACCTGACCGAGGGCGCGGGCCTTTGGGCCGAATTGCGCGGCAAGCGCATGGCCGTAAGCGTCACCCCACTTCCTTTCCATCAACCGAGCTACAAGCGCTGAGAGGCCAGGCATGCTGAAATACACCGAAGACCACGAATGGCTGAAACTGGAGGGTGACGAGATCACCGTCGGCATCACCGCCCATGCCAGCGAACAGCTGGGCGATGTCGTTTTCATCGAGCTGCCCGAGGTCGGGCGCGAGGTCGAAGCCGGCGAGGAGATCGTGGTGATCGAATCGGTCAAGGCGGCCTCGGATATCGTGGCGCCGGTCGCGGGCGTGATCACCGCCGTCAACGAGGTCCTGGCCGATGCGCCCGGCGGCGTGAATGACGATCCGATGGCGGCGTGGTTTTTCAAGATCAAGCCGGCCTCGACCGATCTGTCCGGTTTCATGGACGAGGCGGCTTATAACGTGCTGATCGGCTGATATCGCGCCGGGCCGGGTGGCCCGGCCGCACCGGGGGCTGTCTGCCCCCGGACCCCCGAGGATATTTCTGCATGAAAGAAGCCGCAGGCCGGTTTCTGTGAAGGATGGCGAAAATGGCGCGCTGGAACCCTGTTGACTATAATCCCGACGATTTTGCGAACCGGCGGCATATCGGTCCGTCCCCGGCCGAAATGGCCGAGATGCTGAAGGTTGTCGGCGCCCCGGATCTTGAGGCGCTGATCGGGCAGACGGTGCCGGCGAGCATTCGTCAGGCCGAGCCGCTGGACTGGCCGGCGTTGTCGGAGGCGGCGCTTTTGGCGCGCATGCGCGAGGTGGCGAGCAGGAACAAGGTGATGACCAGCCTGATCGGGCAGGGGTATTACGGCACCGTCACGCCGCCCGCGATCCAGCGCAATATTTTGGAGAACCCCGCCTGGTATACGGCCTATACCCCCTATCAGCCCGAGATCGCCCAAGGTCGGCTTGAGGCGTTGCTGAATTATCAGACCATGGTCGCCGATCTGACCGGGCTGCCGGTGGCCAATGCGTCGCTTTTGGATGAGGCGACGGCGGCGGCCGAGGCCATGGCGATGGCGCAGCGCGTGGCCAAGTCGAAGGCCAAGGCGTTTTTCGTCAGCGCCAACCTGCATCCGCAGACCATTTCCGTCATCGAGACCCGGGCCGAGCCGCTTGGGATCGAGATCGTCCGGGGCGATATCGCCGATCTGGACCCCAAGGCGGTCTTTGGCGCGATTTTCCAGTATCCGGGCACATTCGGCCATGTCCGCGACCTGAGCGCGGAATGCGACGCGCTGCATGAGGCGGGCGCGGTTGCGGTGGTCGCGACCGATCTTTTGGCGCTTTGCGTGCTGAAAGAGCCGGGTGCGATGGGCGCCGATATCGCCGTGGGCTCGGCCCAGCGGTTCGGCGTGCCCATGGGGTATGGCGGTCCCCATGCCGGTTTCATGGCCTGCCGCGACGAGATGAAGCGCGCGATGCCGGGCCGGATCGTCGGCGTGTCCATCGACGCCAAGGGCAACAAGGCTTACCGGCTGTCCCTGCAAACCCGCGAGCAGCATATCCGCCGCGAAAAGGCGACCTCGAATGTCTGCACGGCGCAGGCGCTTTTGGCGGTCATGGCCAGTTTCTATGCCGTGTTTCATGGGCCGGTGGGGCTGCGCGCCATTGCGCAGCGGGTGCATCTGAACGCGGCGACGCTGGCCAATGCGCTGCGCGCCGCCGGGGCCGAGGTCGAGCCCGAGGCGTTTTTCGACACCATCACCGTGCGCGTCGGCGTGGGACAGGCGGGGATTCTGGCCGCCGCCCGGCAGCGCGGTATCAACCTGCGCAAGGTGGGCCGCGACCGTGTCGGCATCAGTGTCGATGAAACCACCGATGCCGGCGTGATCGCGCGCGTGCTGGACGCCTTCGGGATCAGCGAGCCGGCCGCGCCCGCCGATGCGCCCGCGATCCCCGAGAACCTGATCCGCGAGAGCGATTTCCTGACCCATCCGGTGTTCCACATGAACCGCGCGGAATCCGAGATGATGCGCTATATGCGCCGTCTGTCGGACCGCGATCTGGCGCTGGACCGGGCGATGATTCCGCTGGGATCCTGCACGATGAAGCTGAACGCCGCCGCCGAGATGATGCCGATCACCTGGCCCGAATTCGGCGCGCTGCATCCCTTTGCCCCCGAGGATCAGGCCGCCGGCTATCACGAGGTCTTTGCCGATCTGACCGACAAGCTTTGTCAGATCACCGGCTATGACGCGTTTTCGTTGCAGCCCAACAGCGGCGCACAGGGCGAATATGCGGGGCTTTTGACCATCGCCGCCTATCACAGGTCGCGGGGCGAGGATCGCGATATCTGTCTGATCCCGGTTTCCGCCCATGGCACCAACCCGGCATCCGCCCAGATGTGCGGCATGAAGGTCGTGGTGGTGAAATCGGCGCCGAACGGCGATATCGACCTTGAGGATTTCGCCGACAAGGCCGCGAAAGCGGGCGACAAGCTGGCGGCGGTGATGATCACCTATCCCAGCACGCATGGCGTGTTTGAGGACACCGTACGCGAGGTGTGCCGCATCACCCATGACCATGGCGGTCAGGTCTATATCGATGGCGCCAATATGAACGCGCTGGTCGGTCTGGTGAAACCGGGCGAGATCGGCGGCGATGTCAGCCACCTGAACCTGCACAAGACCTTTGCCATTCCGCATGGCGGCGGCGGGCCGGGCATGGGGCCGATCGGGGTCAAGGCGCATCTGGCGCCGTTCCTGCCGGCGGATCCGCGCAAGGGCGATCTGGGCGCGGTTTCGGCGGCGCCCTGGGGGTCGGCCTCGATCCTGCTGATTTCCTGGGCCTATATCCTGATGATGGGGGGCGCCGGGCTGACGCAGGCGACGCGTGTCGCGATCCTGAACGCGAACTATATCGCCAGCCGTCTGGCCGGGGCCTATCCGATCCTGTTCATGGGCAATCGTGGTCGCGTGGCGCATGAATGCATCATCGACACTCGCCCCTTTGCCGAGCATGGCGTGACCGTGGACGATATCGCCAAGCGTCTGATCGACAACGGTTTCCACGCGCCCACCATGAGCTGGCCGGTTTCCGGCACGCTGATGGTCGAGCCGACGGAATCGGAGACCAAGGCCGAGATCGACCGCCTGATCACCGCCTTTCTCGCCATCCGCGACGAGATCACCGAGGTCGCCGAGGGCCGCATTTCGCCCGAGGCCAGCCCGCTGCGCCACGCCCCCCACACGGTCGAGGATCTGGTGGCGGATTGGGATCGCGAATACTCGCGCGAACAGGGCTGTTTCCCGGCGGGTGCGTTCCGGGTGGACAAATACTGGCCCCCGGTCGGGCGCGTGGACAACGCCTATGGCGACCGCAACCTGATCTGCACCTGTCCGCCGCTGGAAAGCTATGCCGAGGCGGCCGAATAGGCCCAAATCCGACCAGAACCATCACCCGGGGCCGCAACCGAAAGGTTGCGGCCTTGCGGTTTTTTAACCCGGGTTACGCTTTCGGGGGAAACCGATCACGCAGGGCTGACGTTTGCGTGATGCGCGGCAGGGGTCGCGCCATTCCCAAACACGCCGGCGAAAACCGGGCGCGAGCAGAACAGATGGAGTGGATTCATGGTTGAAACAACCGCTTATCGGGGCCGGATCGAGCGCGCCCGAGAAGAGCTGATCGCCAATATCATGGCGGTTCCCGCCGTTCTGGGGCTGGGAATCGCGATTGCCGATTTCTTTCGGCGCGACTCGGGGATTGCCGGCACGGCGGGGGCCGGACTTGCCATCTTTGGTTGCGGCGCGCTGGTGCTGGCCGCGATCCTGATCGGGCGTTTGCGGCCGGGCGCCTTGCGCACCACCTTTGTCGTGCTGGTGCTGATCGGGGCGTTGCTGACCGCGCTGGCGGCCTGGTTTCTGGAAAGCGGCTGGGTGATGGGCGCGATGTTCGCGGTCCTGATCTGTTGGGCCGCCTTTGTCATGGCGGCGAGGTCGTGATCATGCGCATTCTGACACTTGCATCCGTTCTTGGCCTCATGGCCGCGCCGAGCCTTGCCCAGCAAGCCGACTGGACGAATTTCCACGGCAATGCGATGGCGCAGAAATATTCCGCCTCGACCCAGATCACGCCGGAAAATGTCGGCCAGCTTGAAAAGGTCTGGGAACTGCACACCGGCGACCTGTCCGATGGCAAGGGCGATATCCCCGGCACGGTCTGGTCGGCGACGCCCATCGTGGCCAATGACACGGTCTATATCGGCACGCCCTTTTATCGGGTGATCGCGGTCGAGCCGGATACCGGCAAGGTCAGGTGGAGCTATGACCCCAAGACCGAGCTCAAGGCCCTTACCCAGCCCGAGCTGAAAAATCGCGGCGTGACCTATTGGCAGGCGGCCGATGGCGCCACCGGGCCATGCAGCAAGCGCGTCTATATCGGCACCATGTCGGGGCAATTGCATGCGCTGGATGCCGATACCGGCGCGCTATGCGCCGATTTCGGCAAGGGCGGCATTCTGGACGTGAATCAGTGGAACAAGCCCGGCGCGAATTTCCCGCTGTCGCAGTTGCAGCCGCCCACGGTCTATAAGGACATGCTGCTTTTGGGTTGGGCCGGCAAGGATTGGGTGGACAGCGAAAACCCCCTGGGTTCGGTCCATGCCATCGACGCGCGCACCGGCGAATTGCGGTGGAAATTCTATAGCATTCCCGAAGGTTATCCGGGCAAGACCGGCACCGCCAATGTCTGGACCGCGATGTCGGTCGATGTGGCGAATGGTCTGGTCTATCTGCCGGTATCCTCGCCCAGCCCGGATTTCTATGGCGGCGACCGGCTGACCCGGCCAATCGAACATGCGACCTCGATCACGGCGCTGAACGGCGATACCGGACAGGTGGTCTGGTCGCGGCAATTGGTTCATCACGACATCTGGGATTATGACATCAATGCCGCACCGGCGCTGATCGATATTCCCAAGGATGGCGGCACGGTGCCCGCGCTGGTCGCGACCAGCAAGATGGGCATGGCCTTCGTGCTGAACCGTCTGACCGGAGAGCCGGTTTTCCCCATCGAGGAACGCCCCTATCCGGCCAGCGACGTGCCGGGCGAAAGCGCGTCGCCGACCCAGCCCTATCCGACGCTGCCCGCGCCCCTGACCAATGACGATTGGGGTGGGGTCTGGGGGCTGGCCGACACGGCCTCGCTGGGCTGGTGCTCGCGCGAATTCGAAAAGCTGCGCTATGAAGGGCGCTATACGCCGCCCTCGCTGCAAGGCTCGCTGGCCTTTCCGGCGACGGCGGGGGGCATGCAATGGGGCGGCGGTGCCGTCGATCCCGAAACCGGCATCTATTACATCAACAGCTCGAATGTCGTGCAGATCTATCAGCTGATCGCGCGCGGGGAATATGACCAGCTGACCAGCGGCGGCAGCGAGGCCAGCGGCGGCTTGTTCCCGATGAACGGCGCGCCCTATGGGTTCCGGCTTACGAATTTCATGAATCCGCTGGGCATGCCCTGCTGGAAGCCGCCCTTTGGTGTGATCGCCGCCATTGACCTGAAAACCGGCGAAACGCTGTGGAAGGAACCGTTTGGTCAGGTTCAGCAATGGGGCTTTTACATGCCCGAAAGCTGGGGCTCGCCGACCATTGGCGGGCCGGTGGTGACGCGCAGCGGGCTGATCTTTATCGGTGCCTCGATGGATGCGCGGGTGCGGGCGCTGGACGCGCGGACCGGCAAGGTACTGTGGAAGGCCCAGGTCGACGCGCCGGCGGTCTCGATCCCGGCGGTGTTCGATTACAAGGGGCGGCAATATGTGCTGTTCACCGCCGGCGGCAATTCGATCATCAAGCCGCAGGTCGGCGATCAGCTGGTGGCCTTTGCGCTGCCCCAGTGACCCGAATGCCGGGCGCGGCGCGCTTGCGCCGCGCCGCTGTCATCACCGCTTGACAAAGCCCGCGCGGGGGGGCAAACAGCGCGCCGTATGGGGCCGTAGCTCAGTTGGTAGAGCGCGTCGTTCGCAATGACGAGGCCAGGGGTTCGATTCCCCTCGGCTCCACCAAATCCTTTCAGATCGTTCAGGCAGCCGGTCGATATTCGCGATCGGTTCTGGCCTGTGGTTTCGGTCAATCCGGCCCGAATGGGATATTTGCGATGCCATGGGCGGTTCTGTGGCGTCTTGGCCCGGGTGTTTCGTCGATACTGATCCGTGGTTTCATGGCGGATGGGCTTTGGCGCGTTCACGCCCCCGGGCCGCCATGGCCGAGGGGGGGCAGACGCCGATCGCCCGCTTTTCCGATCCCGGCGCGGCCTTTCGCGCGGTCGCTGTCATGGCCGATGCTGCCAGACGGCCGCGCCCCAGATCGTGCCGGCGCCGAACGCGCTTAGCAGCACCGGGCCGCCGGGCAGGGCCGGTTCCCGGCCCATGCGCAGCGACAGCGCAAGCGGCATGGTCGCGGCCGAGGAATTGCCGTATTGCGCCAGCGCCCCCAGCCATTCGACGCCCCCAAGCCCCAGATTGGCGCCGACCTTGTCGATGATGCGGGCATTGGCCTGATGCGGCAGCCAGGCCATGAGATCGGCGGCGGCGATCCCGGCCTCGGCCAGCGCCTGGCTGGCGGAACGGGTCATGCCCTCGACCGCGGCGGCAAAGACCTTGCGGCCATCCCGCATCGCCATGCGCAGCCCGCCTTTGCCCGGCGCATCAAACGGCAGGCGCGAGCCGCCGCGCGGGATGCCGATCAGATCGTACCCCGCCCCGTCCGAGCGCAGCACGGCCGAACGCAGCCCCTCGGCCGGATTGGACGAGGGTCGCAACAGAACGGCCCCCGCGCCATCGGCAAAAAGCACGCGGCTTGCGGTTTCGGCGGGATCGATCCGGCGGCTCAGCAGGTTGGCGGCGATCACCAGCACCGACTGTCCCGTCATCCGCGCATGGCCCGCGCCCAGCACCAGCGCATGCAGAAAACCGGCGCAGGCCCCCGCCAGATCGACCGCGCCACAGCTCAGGCCTAGCCGATGCGCGACGAGCGGCGCGGTCGGCGGCAACAGGTGGTCCGGCGTCGAAGTCGCCAGCAAAAGCAGCCCCACCTCGCCCGGGTCCACCCCGCTCAGCGCCATCGCCCCGGCCGGAATGGCAAGATCGCTCAGCGCCTGATCGGGGGCGGCGTAATGGCGGGCCTCGATCCCGCTGCGGGCGCGGATCCAGCCGGCGGGCAGGGCCAGCTCTGCCTCGATCTCGGCATTGGGGACCCGGCGTTCGGGCACATGATGCCCGAAACCGGCCCAGGCCACGCCGCGCTCAGCCAAAGGCATCGCCCGCCTCGGCCAGCGCCTCGTGACAGCGGCGCAATTCGGCCGCCGTGCTGCAATAGGGCGGCAAAAGATAGACGGTCTGGCCGATTGGCCGGATCAGCAGGTCGCGGCTTTGAAAGAAATTCATCAGATCCGGGGTGATGTCCGCCGTATAGCCGGCATCCGTGCTGCCGATTTCGGCGGCAAGGATGGTGCCGAGGCTGCGCAGGTTGCAAAGCCCCCTGGCCCCGGCCAGCGCCCCGACGGCCGCGGCCTGAATCGCTGTGATCGCGTCGATCCGCTGTTGCACCGGCTCGTCGGCCCAGATGGCCAGATTGGCCTCGGCCGCCGCGCAGGCGATCGGATTGGCGGTATAGGACGAGGAATGGAAAAAGGTCCGCCGCCGGTCCGTCGACCAATGCGCACGAAAGATTTCCTCATTGCAGAGCGTCACCGCAAGCGGCAGATGCCCGCCGGTGATCCCCTTGGACAGGCACAGGATATCGGGGCGCACCTCGGCATGGTCGCAGGCCAGGAAACGCCCGGTGCGGCCCCAGCCGGTCATCACCTCGTCGGCGATCAAAAGCACGCCGTGCCGGGCGCAGATCGCCGCCATCTCGGCCAGGATCGCGGGCGTGTAAAAGCGCATTCCGCCCGCGCCCAGGGCCAGCGGCTCGATCAGCAGCGCGGCGGCATCCGGTTGCGCGGCCAGGACCTCAAGCCGGTCGAGCGTCGCCTGTTCAGCGCCCGGGGCCGGAAAGGGCAGCCGGTCGACGGCATAAAGAAGCGGCTCATATGGCTGGGTAAAGGCGCCGCCTTCGCCCGCCGACATGGTGCCGACCGTATCCCCGTGATAGCCGTGCTGCATGACGATGACGCGGTGGCGGCTTTCGCCACGGTGGTGAAAATGGCCAAGCGCCATCTTCAGCGCCACCTCGACCGAGGTCGAGCCGGAATCGCTGAAAAAGACCCGGGTCAGGTTGTCGGGCACGCGCGCAAGCAGGGCGGCGGCAAAGCGTTCGGCCGGCTCGTGGCTGTAGCCGGCGAAAATGACCTGATCCAGCACGCCGGCCTGCGCCCGGATCGCCTCGACGATGCGGGGGTGGCAATGGCCATGCGTCACCACCCACCACGAGGAAATCGCATCAAAGATCCGCGCGCCATCCGTCGCGGTCAGCCAGCCCCCCGCGCCCGAGGCGATCCGGCGCATCTGGGGAAAGATCGCGTGCTGTGTGAAAGGGTGCCAGATCGGCGAGGATGTCATCGGTCAGCTCCGTCAGGCAGGTCGAAAACCCCGGCCGGAAAGGCGGCATCAAAGGCCGTTCGCAGGGTTTCGGGGGTAAGGGTCGCGAGCCGGGGCAGGCGGCCGAGATGGCGGACCCCGCCGATGCGGGCAATGGTCGTTTCGACCTCGGGTTCCGGATCGCCGATAAAGGCCACGCCCAGCACCGGGATCCCCCGCGCCGCCAGCGCCATCAGCGAAAGCAGGCTGTGATTGATCGTGCCAAGGCTGGTGCGGGCGCACAGGATCACCGGCGCCCGCCAGCGCGCGAACAGATCCAGCATCGTGGCATCGTCGTTCAGCGGCACCATAAGCCCGCCTGCGCCCTCGACCACTAGCGGGCGCAGCGCGGGCAGGATCAGGCCGGTCTCGTCGATCCGGCGCCCCTCTGCCGCCGCGGCGATATGCGGCGAGGCGGGCAGGCGAAACACCGCCGCCTCGGGTAGGGTCGGGCGCCCGGTCAGGCGTGCCACCGTCTGGCGGTCGGTTTCGCCCTCAAGCCCGGACTGGATCGGCTTCCAATAGGTCGCATTCAGGCGCGCGGTCAGGCCCGCCGCGAAAACGGTCTTGCCG
Organism: Paracoccus mangrovi; assembly: GCF_042648425.1. Classification (NCBI taxonomy): domain Bacteria; kingdom Pseudomonadati; phylum Pseudomonadota; class Alphaproteobacteria; order Rhodobacterales; family Paracoccaceae; genus Paracoccus; species Paracoccus mangrovi. The sequence goes on from NZ_JBHRXJ010000004.1 coordinate 228,409, forward strand.
ATATCGGTATCGGCTCCGGTCACGATGATGGCGGGCATCGGCGCACCTCTTGCAGCAATGGGTCAAGCGCCGCGATCAGCGTATCCAGCGCCTCGGCCGGGGTGTTCAGCGTCAGCGACAGGCGCAGCCGCTCGGCGCCCTTTGGTACGGTGGGCGAGCGGATCGGCCGCAGGTCGAAACCCCGCGCCTGAACCCGCCCCGCAAGCGCCAGACAGGCGGCATCGCCCGCGACCGGGATCGGCTGGATCTGACTGCCCGAGGGCGCGAGGTCCAGCCGTCGCAACAGGCCCGGCAGGCGGTCGATCCGGTCCCGCAGCGCGGCGCGGCGGGCGGCAAGCTCATCCCCGGCCATCAACACACCGCGCAGTACCTCGGCCAGCAGGGGCGAGGGCGCGGTGGAATAGACAAAGCTGCGGGCGCGGTTGATCAGGGTCTGGATCACCGGCGCGGCGGCGCAGATCAGTGCCCCCTGCACGCCAAGCGCCTTGCCACAGGTGTGCAGGGTGACCACCCGTTCGTTTCCCGCGATGCTGGCGGAAAACCCCCGGCCTTGCGGACCCCAGACACCTGTCGCATGGGCCTCGTCCACCACAAGAAAACCGTCGCATTCCTGCGCCAGATCGTGGAAATCGGCCAGCGGCGCGCGGTCGCCATCCATGGAATAAAGGCTTTCCACGGCCAGCCAGACCTGTCCCGTTCCGCCTGTCTTTCGCCAAGCGCGGATCTCTGTGCGGGCGGCCTGAACGTCGTTATGGGCAAAGCTGCGGCTTTCGGCGGCGCCAAGCCGCATTCCGTCGCGGCTTGAGGCATGGATCAGCGCGTCATGCAGCACAAGGTCGCGTTGCGCCGGCAGGCCCGCGAAAAGGCCAAGATTGGCCGCAAAGCCCGAGCCGAAATAAAGCGCCGCCGCACTGCCGAAATGCGCGGCGGCGGTGTCTTCGAGCCGGGCAAAGGCGTCGTGATTGCCGCGCAGCAGGCGGGCGGCCCCGGCGCCGGGCGGCACGCCCCGCCGCAGCGCCGCAACCGCCAGATCACGCACCAGATCCGAGCCGGCAAGCCCCAGATAGTCGTTGGAGGCAAAGTCCAGCCCGGTGATCGGCTGCAGGCTGCGCCGGCGCTGTCGTTGATCCAATGCGCCCAAAAGGCGCTCAAACGGGGCCAGCGTCATCGTGACCCGCATGCGCATCCACGGCCTCGGGGCGCAGACCCAGCCGGTCGAACAGCGCCCGGTCGTGATCGGCCTCGGGGTTGCCGGCGGTCAGAAGCTTGTCGCCCATAAAGATCGAATTGGCCCCGGCAAAGAAGCACATCGCCTGTAGCTCGTCGCTCATCGCGGTGCGGCCGGCCGAAAGCCGCAGCACCGAACGCGGCATCAGGATGCGACCCAGCGCGATCAGCCGGACCAGCGCGATCGGATCCACCGGCTCGGCCTTGGCCAGCGGCGTGCCGGCCTGTGGCATCAACAGGTTGATCGGGACGCTGTCCGGCGGTTCGGGCAATTGCGCCAGCGTCAACAGCATCGCGACCCGGTCGGCAATGGCCTCGCCCATGCCGAGGATGCCGCCGGAACAGACCTTTATCCCCGCTTCGCGCACCCGCGCCAGCGTCTCGATCCGGTCGCCAAAGGTCCGGCTGCCGATCACCTCGGGATAGAATGCCTCGGACGTGTCGATATTGTGGTTATAGTAATCCAGCCCCGCCGCGCTTAGCCGCCGGGCCTGTTCGGTGCTGAGCATGCCAAGCGTCATGCAGGATTCCAGCCCCAGATCGCGGACGCCGCGGATCATCGCCTCAAGCACCGGCAGGTCGCGATCCTTGGGTTCGCGCCAGGCGGCGCCCATGCAATAGCGCGTCGCCCCGGCCGCCTTGGCCTTGCGCGCCTCGGCCAGCACGCGCTCGACCTCCATCAGCTTTGAGGCCGGAAGCTGCGCGCCGTTGCGCGCCGACTGGCCGCAATAGGCGCAATCCTCGGGGCAGCCGCCGGTCTTGATCGATAAAAGCTGGCTCAGCTGGATGCGGTTGGGGTCGAAATGGGCGCGATGGACCGTATGGGCGCGGTGCAGCAGATCCATGAACGGCATATTATAGATAGAAAGCGCGGCGGCCAGATCGGTTTCCGCCCGATCCGGTGCGGCAATGGCGTCTTTCAGAGCCGTTTCCTGTGCGATTTGCATCCGCCCCCCTGTATTATCTATGAAAATGCCGAAACCTGCTGCGGATGCTTGGCAGATTCGCCGGAATACGGCAAACAAATTTTGCGATCAGGAAAAATTATCTATTATTTTGGATGGTCGCCACCTGTGCCCGACCATGGGACATCCGCCGCGCTGCGCAGGTCGTCAGCCCGTTTCGCGCGAGCTGGCGGATAACGGTTTGCGATGGCCAAGCGCTCTGGGTCGGCTAGGTCACCGCTCGGCGATACAGATGCCATGTCGCATGGCCAAGGATCGGCAAAACGACGATAAGCCCGACAAAGAGCGGGATCGTCCCCAGAAACAGCGCCAAGGCCACGATCAACCCCCAAAGCGCGGTCGTTCCGGGGTTCCGGCGCGCGACCGCGCATGATGTCGCCAGCGCCACGGGCACGCCGACCGGGCGGTCGATCAGCATCGGAAAGGACACCAGACTGACGCAAAGCACCACGGCCGCAAAGACAAAGCCCGTGCCCATTCCGACGACAATCATCGTCCAGCCGGCGCCGGTGGTGAAGGTGTCGCGCAGAAAGGCCGAGATGCCGTCATGCGGCACGGGGCCAAGCGTCGCGGCCCAGATCGCATGCGCAACGAAAAGCCAGAGCACGAAAATCGCCATGAGCAACAGGCCAAGCATCAGCACCGGCCCAAGGATCCGCCCCCGCAGCGTGGACAGCGCCGCCCACCAATCCGTGTCCTCGCCCCGTTCGCGGCGTCGGCTCATCTCGTAAAGACCGATTGCCGCGACCGGCCCGACCAGCGGAAATCCGGCGATCAGCGGGAAAAGCAGATGCACCTGTCCGGCATGAAAGGCCCAGACCGCAAGCACGAAGCCGATGACGGGATAAAGCGCCATCGCCGTGATCACATCCGAGCGAAGCGCCAGAAAATCGTCGGCCCCGTTGCGCAGCGACGCGCGGATATCGGCCATGCCGATCCGGTTGACCACGGGCCTTGCGGTGTCATGGCTGCTGATTCCATCCACCGCCGCCCCGACGCCACGGCCGATCCCGGCCAGGTTCTGCGCGCTCCAGCTAAGTGGATTTCCAATTGTTTCTCGGGGCATGGCTGCATCCTCCCTGTGCGGAGGGCCCGGGTCCGGGCGAGGCATCCGCCCGCGAAAGCGCCGAACCGTCCTCGGGCGAGAGCATATCAGATATGGCCGGAAATTGCACCTTCGGGATCAAGGGATCCATGGCGCGCGGGGGGCATGCGGCATTCCGCGACCCGCCGGGTTCAGGGCGGGCGCGCGCGACGGCGCCCCCGCCCCTGTCGTCAATGGCCGCCCGAAAAGACCAGCGTCTTGAACGGCATCATCGCCACCTGAATCCGCAACAGCATCGCATGCACCAGCCCAAGCGCATCGACCGCATGCAGCGCAAGGCCCCGGCCCGTCGAGGTGTTCGGGTCCGCGATCTCGTCGTGATGGTTGGAATAGAGGTTCGCCATGCATTGGCTGCCCGGCACGATATCGTCGAAGCCCCCGGCATAAAGCGGTTCGAGATAGACCAGAACCGTACCGTCGCGGCGGACGTCGCTGACATCGACAAGCCGTTCGCCGCCGCCGAACTGGCCCGAGGCGATATAGTTCTGTTTGTCGTTGACCACGACCGGAATGACCCGCCAGGGCGTGGTGTTGCAAGACACCTCGCCGATCATGCCCACCTTGATGACCGGCGCCGAGATCTGGCCGAAACCGGCCTGAATCGAGCTGCGGCCGGCCTCGTCGGGGATCAGGATCCCGGCCGAGCGCAGGATCGGGCTGACGACATCGCCGGGGCGCAGGGCGAATTGCTCGACCCGGCCCGAGACGCCGGCGCGGATGGTCGATTTCTCGATCTCGATTTCGGCCTGGCGCAACGCGGCCTCGGCCGTGGCCTTTTGCGCCGGCAAAAGCGTATCCAGACGCTGTTGGGCCGCATCGCGCGCGGCCTGTGCCGCCGCAAGGGCGCCCTGGGCTGCGGTTTCGCTGACCTGAAGGGTTTCCAGATCGCGGCGCGCGACGGCGCTCGAGCCGCTTTGAACCAGATTGCGCTTGATGCGCAGATCGTCCTGAACCTGTTGCAGCGTGGCCTGTGCCTCGGCGACCTTGCCATCCGCGGCGGTCACATCGGCGGCGGCGACGACCATCGCGGCATCGGCTTCGGCGATGCGCTTGCGCTGGGTCTCGACCGCCGCTTCCTGACGCGAGGTGTCAAGACGGAACAGCGGATCGCCGGCTTTGACCGTGTCGCTCACGCCCAGATAGACCTCGGCGACGCGGCCATTGGCGTCGGCGATGATCGGGATGGTGCGGAACTGAACGGCGACGGCGGTCGATGACGGGTGATAATAGAAAACCACCGTGATCAGCGCGACGGTCAGAATGAAACAGCCGGTGATGCCATAGCGCAGCTGATACCAGACCGAGAAAAAGGTGATCTCCTTGCCGAGCCGCCTTCCCTGGACATAGCGGCGGAACAGATAATCGGGCAGGATGGTGATCAGCGAACAGAGAATGACTTCCAGCATGGCTTAGTGCTCCGTCCCGGTGGTCATGTCGGCCGCTGCGGGCGCGGGTGCTTCGGGCGCGGTGGCGGGCCTGTTGCCCGGCGTCCGGTCGCCACGGGACAGCACCCGCTCAAGCGTGTCCGAAATGCGGGTCAGGGGCGTCACCAGATCGGGCAGATCGATAAAGGCCAGGATCAGCGCGATCCCCCATAGCAGGTTGTTATGGGTGAAAAGCGCCAGCAGGCACAGGATCGCCACCACCTCGAATTGCAGCTTCTGACCCTTGTGGGCGACGCGTTCGGGCAGGCTGTGCAGCCACAGGAAGGTGACGCCCAGAAGGAACACCACAAACAAGAGAAAGATACCGATCCCGACAAGCAGACCATCGGTCTGTCCGGGCGCGGTGATAAAGGGTGGCAGGTGGTGGGTTGCCAGTGGATTGATCTGATCTGTCATGGTTCGCGCTTTCTAACGGACAGAAATACCGGGAAACGAAAGTTTACGGGCCAATGGATTGGCCGACTAAAAGCGATGCGCGGAAATCATTCGCCGCGCAAGCCCGCTCGAGAGGGCTTGCACGCCCCGCCGCGCGCTTTTTCGCCGGTTCGCTTTTTCCGTGCCGCATGGCGGGGATCGCGGGCCGCAACCCGAGGGGGCAAAGGGGCGGGGCGCCGCATCCGACCCTTGTCCGATTCGCCATGCGCCGGGACCGTCCCGGACAGGGCGCGGGCACCGGTTTCGGAACGCCCGGACCCCGCGTCGGCATCGGTGGCGGGTGCGCGCCATTACCTGCGAGGTAATCGATTCACCGACCGATTCGGCGTCAGATCGTTTCATCAACGAACCGGAGAACGATCATGACACTGAACAAGATCCTTGCTTTCGATGCCCTGACCTGTGCCCTGATGGGGGCCTTGCTTATCCTCTTTGCGCCGGCGCTTGCGGCGTGGTTGGGGCTGCCGCGGGACCTGTTGTTTTACGCCGGCTGGCTGCTGATCCCGGTCGCGCTGTTCATGGCATTGCTGGCGCGTGGGACGCCGCCCTGGATGGGCGGGGTCTGGCTGGTCATTCTTGGCAATGCGGGCTGGGTTCTGGCCAGCCTTGCGATCCTGCCGGTCACGGGGCCCAACCTGCTGGGCGCGGGTTTCGTGCTGGTTCAGGCGGGTGTCGTCGCCTGTTTCACCATGGCCGAGCTGGGCGCCGCGCGGCGCTTTGCGGGGGTCGCCAGATGATATGGGCGGGCATGACCGCCGCCCCGTTCCGCCGCATGTGCTGCGCAGCCTGTCTTGCCGCGACGATCACGCTTGATGCGGCGGAACCCGTCCGGGGCCAGCCCCCGCCGCCCGCCGAAAACGGAGCAGAACAGATGAAAATTCGCGATCTCTATCCACTGATCACGACGCCGCTTCTGGCTGAGACCCGCGACTTTTATGTCAGGCATTTCGGCTTTCAGGTGGGGTTCGAGGCAAGCTGGTTTCTCTATCTCATCGGGCCGGGTGAGGAGGGCGCGCGGGGGGCGGTGCTGGCCTTCATGCATCCCGACCATCCCTCTGATCCGCCCGGACCGGAACGCTTTGACGGCCGGGGGATGATCCTGACGGTCGAGGTCGGCGACGCGGCCGCCGCCTTTCGGCGCCTTGGCGATGGCGGCGCGCCGATCCTTTACCCGCTGACGGATGAGGCATGGGGCCAACGGCGTTTCATGACGCGCGATCCGGCCGGCGTCATGGTCGATGTGGTGGAACAGATCGCGCCGGCCGCAGGTTTCTGGGAACCCTACATGATTCGGAACTGAACTTGCGGCATGATCGACCGGGTGCGGCGGCACGGCGCCGGCCGCATCCGGTCCCCGTTCGGGGCGTAGGACAGGACAAGGGGGCATCGCGAATGGCACCGCAGGACATGGCCAGCATCGGGGATCATCTGCGCGCATGGCGGGAACGGAACCGGCTGAGCCAGCTTCATTGCGCGCTTGAGGCCGATATATCCCAGCGGCATCTGAGCTTTCTGGAAACCGGGCGGTCGCGGCCAAGTCGCGATATGATCATCCACCTGGCGGACCGGCTGAACATCCCGCTGCGCGACCGCAATGCCGCCTTGCTGGCGGCGGGTTTCGCGCCCGCCTATTCCGAACGCGGCCTCGACGACCCCGAGATGAAGGCCGCCCGCGCCGCGCTGGAAACCATTCTGGCGGGGCATGAGCCCTATCCCGCGCTGGCCATCGACCGGCATTGGCAGATGCTTCACGCCAATGCGGCCATTGGCCCGCTTTTATCGGGGGTGGGGAATGCGGAGCTGTTGCGGCCCCCGGTCAATGTGCTGCGGCTGAGTTTGCATCCCCAGGGGCTTGCCCCCGGGATCGAAAATCTGGGCGAATGGCGGGCGCATCTGTTGCATCGGCTCGGCCGACAGATCGCGGCGACGCAGGACGAGGTGCTGATCGAGCTGCGCCGCGAATTGCTGGGCTATGGGGCGGTGCCGGGGCCGGATGAGGGCGCGGCTTCCGTGGGGGTGTTCGTGCCGCTGCGGCTGAAAACGCCGGACGGGGTTCTGTCCTTTATCTCGACGACCACGGTTTTCGGCACGCCTCGGGATGTGCTGCTTTCCGAACTCGCCATCGAGGCGTTCTTTCCCGCCGATCCCCAGACGGCGCAGCATCTGAAAGGTGCGCTTCGGGCCGGTTAGGGGCCGGTGCCCCGGCCCCCCTGGCCTAATGCGCGGCGTTGAACATGGTGTCGGGCAAGAGCGTCGCGATCTGTGGAAAGGCAATCAGCAACAGAACCGCCACGATCATCGCCAGCCAAAAGGGGATCACCCCCGCAAATACGGTTTCAAGCCGCACATCGCGGGCGATGGTCGAGACGACAAAGCAATTGACCCCGACCGGCGGGCTGATCAGCCCCATTTCCAGCACGATCACCATGATCACGCCAAACCAGATCGGGTCATAGCCCAGCCCCAGCACCAGCGGATAAACGATGGGCAGGGTGATCACCATCAGCGACAGCCCCTCGATCACCATGCCCAGCACTGCATAGGCCAGAATGATCAGCATGAGCGTCCCCGTCGGCCCCAGAGGCAGGGCGTCGAACCGGCCCGCCACCACCGCCGGAAGCCCCGAAAGCGCGATGAAGGGGGCGAATACGCTGGCCCCGATCAGGATCAGGAAACACATCCCCGTGGTGCGCAGGGTGTCGCGGATCACATGCGATATGACCGCGCCCGTCATCCTGCGCCGCAAGACCAGCATCAGAAAGGCAAAGCCCGCGCCGACGCCCGCGGCCTCGACCGGGGTGAAGATGCCGCCATAAATGCCGCCGATGGTCAAAAGCACGATGGTGGTGATCCCCGCCGCCCGCCGCGTGGCGCGCCAGCGCTCGGCCCAGCCGGATGGCGGCGTGGCCGGCCCCTCGGCCGGGCGCAGGGTGACGATGACCGCGATGGCCACCAGAAACAGCCCGGTCAGCATCAGCCCCGGCAGGATCCCCGCGATGAACAGCCGGCCGATGGATTGCTCGGTCAGCGTGGCGTAAAGCACAAAGCCGGTCGATGGCGGGATCAGGATGCCCAAAGTGCCGCCCGCCGCGATGGTCCCCGTCGACAGCCTTTCGCCATAGCCAAAGCGGCGCATATTGGGATAGGCCACCCGCCCCATGGTCACGGCCGAGGCGATCGAGGATCCCGAAAGCGCCGCGAAGCCCGCGCAGCCCAGCACCGTCGCCCCCGCCAGCCCGCCGCGCAGATGCCCGATCCAGCGATGCGCGACCTCGTAAAGATCGCGGCTCAGCCCCGATGCCGAGGCAAGGTTGCCCATCAGGATGAACAGCGGCAGCACCGACAATTCGTAATAGGATGCCGTCGCGAAAGCCTGTCCCGACAGGGTATAGGCCGCCGCCGACCAGCCTGTCATGGCAATCGTGCCCGCAATCCCCGCCACCAGCAGCGCAAGTCCGACCGGCACGCCCATGGCCATCAACCCGAACAGCCCCGCGAACCCCATGAGCCCGATGAACGCCCCGCTCACCGTTAGCGCCCCGGGCAAAGGGTCAGCACCGCGAAAAGCAGCGCCGAAACGACAAAGGACACCGCCAGACACCAGTAAAAGGGGCCAAAGGGGATTTGCAGCAGCATGGTCGTTTCTCCGAAAAGGGCGGCCTCGCGGGCATTGACCGCACAGCGCCAGGCCAGAAGCGCCAGCACCAGCGCGCAGATCAGATTGACCAGCCGCGCCACGATCCGCCGCGCGCCATGGGGCAGGCGGCGGGTGATGATGTCGATGGCAATGGCGCGCCCGGCATGGATGCAGAGCGGAATCGCCGCCGCGACCACCAGCACCAGCAGCACCTGGATCATGTCGTTGGCGCCCCGGATCGGCCGGTTGGCAAAGGACCGCAACAGCGCGTCCGACACCGTGAGCACCGCCAGCGCCACCAGCGCCGCGCCCCCCAACAGCTCAAGCAGCCGCGCCGCCCATCGCTCGGCCGCCCCGCCGGCAAGGCGATCCCCGGCCTCTTCGTCGGCCTTGTCCGCATCGGTCATGTCCGCATCGGTCATGGCGCGGCCTGATCCTTGATCCGAAAGCGGTCGACAAAGGCCTTGCCGTCAAAGCCGTGCTCGGTGCCCTGCGCGGTCAGAAAGCGTTCGACCGGCGCCTGCATCGCGGCGGTGAATTCGCCAAGATTGGCATCGTCCAGCGTGATCATCTCGACATTCGAGGCCTTCAGCGCCGCCATGCCCTCGTCGCCGGCGCGCTGAAACGCCTGTGCCGCCTCGATCGACAGCTTTTCGCCGGTTTCCTGCGTCAGCACCGCCTGCTGCGCCGGGCTGAGACGATCCCAGGACGCCTTGTTCATGATCAGCGAAAAGGTCGACAGCGCGCCGGGAATGTTCACCGTGGCATATCTGGTGATTTCGTTCAGCTTGTAGGACCCGACGGCCGATGCGTCGATCAGCAGCGCGTCGACGATCCCGGTGCTGAGCGCGTTATAGGTTTCGGTCGCGGGCAGCGATACCGGTATCCCGCCCCATGCCTCGATGATCGAGCCGGATACCGGGTCGGGGATGCGCACCTTCATCCCCCTGAGGTCGGCCAGCGAACGCACCGGCTTGTCGCGGGTCAACAGCATCGAGGGGTTGTTGGTCCAAAAGGCCAGCAGGCGCACCTCGGAAAAATCCTCGTCCAGCGCGCCGATCTGTGACCAGATGCGGGTCGTCGCCTCCTGGGGCGAGGTGAAAAGCCCCGGCACATGCAAGAGCACCGAGCGCTTGAATTGCGCCGGCGTATATTGCGGCAGGTTAAAGGCGATATCGGCAATGCCCGTGACCGCGCGGCGATATTGTTGATTGGCCCCCGCGCCCAGTTCCCCGCCGGGATAAACCTTGATGGTCAGATCGCCGCCCGAAGCCGCCGCCACCCGTTCGGCCAATGGCGTCATCACAAAACGATCCATCGGATGCTGTGGCGACATGAAATGCGCCAGCTTGAGTTCGTCGGCCCGGACTGGCATCGAACATGTCAGCAATGTGGCGACGGCACCCGCCAGTATTTTGCGAAGCATTGGTTTCCTCCCCTTGGTGGCCATGCCCAGCAGATCGCCAGATGGCGGCAAAATTTGATTACCCATGGCAATCAGATGATTGACATGGTTAACCATCTAGTCAAGTCTGTTTCGAAAGGCAGAAAGATGCGAAATTATGATCTTCACTCGCGGCTTGGTTATCGGGTCTCGCGCCTGTCGCGGACCATGCAGGCGCGGCTTGATCGCTGTATTTCGAAATACGGGATCACGCGGCTGATGTGGTGCGTGCTGACGGGCGTCGGCTATGACGGCGTGACCAACCCGTCCGAGCTGGCCGATTATATCGGGATCACCCGGCCGGCGACCTCGCGGTTGCTGCGCACGATGGAAACCCGGGGCCTGCTGGAACGGTCCTATGGCGGCAATGACGGCCGCATGATCGAGGTGCGGCTCAGCGCGCGCGGGGCCGAGGTCCTGGCGCTGGCGCGCAAGGGCGTCGATGCCGTGAACGATCATTTCACCGCCAAGCTGACGCCCGAAGAGATGCAGCAGTTCCTGAATGCTGTCGAAAAGCTGACCGCCGACGAAAACGAGCAATTGACCAATCTATGAACCCATCCACAGATCACGAGGCCCCCGAATGCGCGTCTTTTCCTATAAGGACCGGCCGGTCCATCTGGGGCCGTTCCCCCTTGAACGGCTGGCGCGCGGGACGGGGGCGGTCGATCTGAGGCAATTGCCCGAACAGGGCGCCCTGTCCTTTGCCCATGCCGATCCTTTGTCGCTGTCCCATGCGATGGCGCGCTTCATGGCCATGTTCGACACGGTGCGCGACGGCCCCATCACCCATGGCACCGCCGAGATCCCCGACGACCCGATCGAGCGCGCGCACCACCTGAAGGCGGCGGGGTATTATTTCGATGCCTCGATGGTCGGTGTGGCGGCGCTGCGGCCCGAACATTTCCTGACCGCGCCCTATCGCAACCCGTTGATCGACAACCTGAAAGAGGAACTTGAGCAAGGCGGCCCGAAATCCTTTGCCGCCGGGATCGACGCGATCTATGCCGATATCCTCGATGCCGCGCGCAGCCAGCCCGGCCCGGTCGGTCACCATACCCACGCGCTGGTGTTTCTGGTCGAGCATACCCGCGACCCGCGCCCGGATGAGGCCGGAACCGACTGGTTCGGTGGCACCCAGGCACAGCGCGCCGCGCTTTTGACCGCCAATTGCGGGGTGGTTCTGGCCAATTACCTGCGCATGCTGGGGTTCGAGGCCCGCGCCCACAGCGCCACCACATCCGAGATCGATCTGCGCCGGCTGGCCGTGTCGGCGGGGCTGGCCAGCATGGCCGAGGGTGACGATGGCATGACCATCGAGAACGCCTATGTCGGCCGCCGCTTCGGCCTTGCCGCCGTGACCACGACCATGGCGCTTGCCCCCGACCGGCCGCTGGCGGCGGGGGGCGGGCGCGACGGGTTCGCGTCGCATGGCCCGGCCTGGTGGGCGGGCAAGGGCACCGCGCGCAAGGCCGCAACCGCGCAGCCCTATCGCGACCGCGATTTCCGCATGGGGCCTTACCCGTTCGAGCGGATCAGACGCCGCGACACGCCCACCACCTTTATCGACGAGGATCGCGTTCCCCGCTTTCCCAAGCGCGCCGATTTCTTTGCTCGCGCGCTATTTGGCGATATGGGCAAGGCGGTCCAGGAGGCCGCCAAGGGCGGCATGTATGTGATGAAAAGCCCGATCGGCGCCTGCGCGCGCCGCGCGCTTGGGGCGCTATTGCTGTTGCAATTCGGCGAGGCGCGCGGCCCGGTCGTCCCGCAGGCCGCCGATCCCCGGCGCAATGCCGACAACCTGAAAGGCGCGGCCTATTACCTGTGCAGCGACGCGGTCGGCCTGTCGCGGGTGCCGGAATGGGCGTTTTATTCGCATGATGCGGGCGGCAATCCCATCACGCCCTATCACGACAATGCCGCCTCGATCCTGATCGATCAGGGCCATGAAACCATGGAGGGCGCAAGCGGCGACGACTGGATTTCCGTGGCGCAATCCATGCGCGCCTATCTGCGCTTTTCGCTGTTGGGGGGTGTCATTGCCGAACAGATCCGGCGCCTGGGCTATTCGGCGCGGGTGCATTCGGTCATCGACGGCGATGTCCTGCAGCCGCCCTTGCTGTTGCTGGCCGGTCTGGGCGAGGTCAGCCGCATTGGCGAGGTGATCCTGAACCCCTATCTGGGGCCGCGTCTGAAATCGGGCGTCGTCACCACCTCGATGCCGATGGAACATGACAGGCCGATTGATTTCGGGCTTCAGACCTTTTGCGACAGCTGCAACAAATGCGCCCGCGAATGCCCGTCCGGGGCCATCACCGCCGGGCCCAAGCTGATGTATAACGGCTATGAGATATGGAAATCGGATGCCGAGAAATGCGCCCGCTATCGGCTGACCAATTCCGCCGGGGGCATGTGCGGGCGCTGCATGAAAACCTGTCCGTGGAACCTCGAGGGGCTTTTGGCCGAGGCGGCGGTGCGCAGGCTGGCCATCGCGGCGCCCGGAATGGCGCCGCTGCTGGCGCGGCTCGACGACCGGCTGGGGCGCGGGCGGATCAACCCGGTCAAGAAATGGTGGTGGGATATCGAGCTGGACCCCGCCCAGGGGCGCTATGTCGCGGCCGGGGCCACCAATGAGCGCGGGCTGAACACCGATATCGACCTGCGCTATGACGACCAGACGCTTGCGGTCTATCCCGCCGATGTGATGCCCTTGCCCTATCCCGTGGTTCAGCCGCTGGAACGTGACGAGGGCATTCGCCGCTATCGCGCCATGCTGACCCCGGCGCAGTATCGCGACCAGCTGGCGCGCGGACAGACCGCCGATCTGGTGCCCGCGCGCACGGTTCCCGATGATCATCGCCCGCCGGTCTTTCCGGTCGTCATCCGCTGGCGACAGGATCTGTCGCCCGATGTGATGCGGCTCGAACTGGCGGCGCCCGATGACCGGCCGCTGCCGCCCTTTGACGCCGGGGCGCATATCGATGTGGTGATCGCCCCCGAATATCAGCGTCAATATTCGCTGGCCGGCGATCCGGCCGACAATTCGCATTACGTTCTGGGCGTCCAGCGCGAGGCAGAGGGGCGCGGCGGTTCCCAGCTGATGCACCGCATTTTCCGCGAGGGGCGGCGCATCTTTATTTCCGAGCCGCGCAACCATTTCCCGCTGGACGAAGGGGCGAGCCTGTCGCTTTTGATGGCGGGCGGGATCGGGGTCACGCCCATGATCACCATGGCGCATCGGCTGCATGCGCTGGGCCGGCCCTTCGCGCTGCATTACAGCGCGGCCACCCGCGAGGGCGGCGGATTTGCCGGCATTCTTCAGGACATGCCCTGGGTCGACAGGGTGCGGTGCCATTTCTCGCGCGAAAACGGTCGCGCCGATCTGTCGGCTGCGATCCCGGCCTATGCTCCGGGGATGAAGCTTTATACCTGTGGTGGTGACCGCTATATGCAGGGCGTTTTCGATGCCGCCCAGGCCAATGGCTGGCCCGACGAGGCGCTGAGCCGCGAATATTTCACCACGCCCGAACTGCCCGATTACGTCAATGCGCCCTTTCAGCTGGAGCTGGCGAAAAGCGGCCGCACCATCCCGGTGCCCGCCGATCAATCCGCGACCGAGGCGCTGGCCCGGGCCGGCATCCATATTCCGACGAAATGCTCGGACGGGATCTGTGGCGTCTGCGCCAGCGACTATCTTGGGGGCGAGATCGAGCATCGCGATTTCGTTCTCTCCGCCGAGGAACGCAAATCGCGGGTGGTGCTGTGCTGTTCGCGCGCCCGTGACGCGGGGGGCACGATCCGGCTGAATCTTTAGCCCGGCCCTTTCCCGAATGGCCCGGGAAAAAGCCGGATCCGGTGCCGGGGGGCGGCGGGGTCGCTTGCCGCGCCGGTCAGTTTCCGGGCGGGGTTCGGCCAATGGCCTCGATCCGGGTCAGCAGCCGCTCGCAGGTCGGGCTGTCTGCATATAAAAGCGAGATGGTGATGGGCTGATAGGCGCACCATTCCGGCGAGGACGCATCGCCCGGCTTGGACATGCCATACCCCTGGGCGACGAATTCTTTCAGCGGCATCGCGTGCTTGGCCCAAAAGGCGATGACCTCGTCCGAGACCTCGTCCTGGGCATGCAGGGCGCTTGCGGTCAAGAGCGTCGTCGCGGTGGAAAGGGCGGCCATGTTCAGGGTCGGTTTGATGCGCATGTCTTGCCTCGTGTGGTTTGGGTTGTCTGATCGGTCTGGCCGCCGCTAGGGCTGCGCAAGCGTGACCTTGACGCCGCTGGACCTCAGTTCCTCGACGGCCTTTTCCGGGGCGGAACTGTCGGTGATGACCTCGGCGATCTGGGGGATCCGGCAGAATTCGGCAAAGGCCGGCTGGCGGAACTTTGAGCCATCGGCCAACAGGATCGTGCGGCGGGCGGCGCGGATCATGTGCCGCTTGATCGAGGCCACCTCGGGGATCGGGTCGGTCATGATGTCGCCGGTGATCGCATAGACCCCCATCAGGCAAAGATCGGCATGCATGGTGGCCAGCATATGTTCGGCCGGCTCGCCCGTCAGCAGCGGCGAGCCGGGCCTTAGCATCCCGCCCAGAACGTAAAGCCGCCAGTTTTCCGCCGTGGCGCAGATGCTGCCGATTTCAAGGCTGTTGGTGACGGCGGTGATTTCGATATCAAGCGAAAGGGCCGCCTCGGCCGCCGCGAACACCGTCGACGAGCTGTCAAAGATCACGCTTTCGCCCGAACGGATGCGTTTCGCGGCCTCGATCCCGATGATGCGCTTTTCGGGGGCGCGGATTCGGGCGTTCAGCCGCGGCTCAAGCTCAAAGGTCGATGACGGCTCGGTCAATGCGACCGCGCCGCCATGGGTGCGGCTCAGCATGCCCTCATGGGTCAGAATCTCAAGATCGCGCCGCACGGTCGAGGGCGAGGCCTGAATCGCCGCCGCGAGGTCCTGAACGCTGGCCACTCCCGAACGGCGCACCAGTTCCAGCACCATCGCGCGGCGTTTGGCCGGGATGACCTCGGACTTTTCACCAAGTGTTCTGGGCATCGGCAACTGCTCTTGCAAGATTCTGGGACGCTCTACCAGATGGTATAGCCACAGTCGACGGTCAGCACCGTGCCGGTGATGGCGCTTGCGGCGTCCGAGGCCAGGAAATGGATCGCGGCGGCGACCTCTTCGGGCTGGGCCACGCGCTTCATCGGCGTGTTTTCCATCCAGACCGGGAAAAGGGTGTCATCGCTGAAGCCGCCGCGCGACATTGCCGTATCCACATAGGTCGGCGCCACGCAGTTGACGCGGACGCCGCGCTCGGCCCATTCGCCGGCAAGGCTGCGGGTCATGTGATGCACGCCGGCCTTGGCGGCGTTGTAATGAACCTGACGCTGGGGCTTGTTCGAGATCAGGCCCGACATCGAGCCCAGCGTCACCATCGCGCCCGAACCCCGTTCCAGCATCGGCTTGGCGAATGCCCGACAGGTCCAGAAGGATCCGTTCAAATTCACGTCGATCAGCTTGCGCCACAGCTCGTCCGCCATGTCCTCGGCGCCGGTATCGGGCCAGGCAAGGCCCGCATTCGCGACCACGATATCGGCCGCGCCGATGGTCCGCGTGACCTCGTCCGCGACCCGGTTCAGATCGGCCGGGCGGGTGACATCGACGACATGGGTTGTGACCTGGTGCCCCAAGGCCGCAAGGGCTTCGCGGCCCTCGTCAAGCAGGGCGGGGTCGATATCGGCGATCGCCACCCGCGCGCCGGCGTCCAGAAAGGATCGCGCCGTGGCCAGCCCGATCCCGCGCCCGCCACCCGTGATGAAGGCAAGCTTTCCGTCAAGTTTCATCTTGTCCAGTGTCATTTCTGCCGGGTATCCTTTTGCGATTGCGGTCACGTTCTGGCGGATGTGTCATCGGGCGAACGGCCCGCCGGTCAGGTTTCGGGGATTGCTTGCGCATTCCCGCATGGCGTTGACCGACGGGCAAGTTTTCTGTCGCGGCGGTGCGCGCCCCTATTTGATATAGCCGGCCTCGGTCATGGCCTTGGTGGTTGCTGCCTGCGCGGCAGAGAGGGCGTCGTCGACGGATTTGTCGCCGGCGATCACGGCCGCGAATTCCTGTCCGACCGTCGTGCCGATGGCGCCGAATTCGGGGATGCCGACAAAGGAAATGCCGATATAGGGCACTTTTTCCTGGGTCGCGTCCGTCGGATCGGCGGATTGGATGGTTTCAAGCGTCAGCTTCGCGAAGGGCGCGGCCTCTTGATAGGCGGGATTGTCATAGGTCGACTGGCGGGTGCCCGGCGGAACGGTCGCCCATCCCGAATGTTCGGCCACCAGTTCGATATAGTCCTTTGACGTTGCCCAATAGATGAACTTCTGCGCCGCCTCGGTATTCTTCGAGCTCTTCGGAATCGCCAGCGACCAGGCCCAGAGATAGTGGTTCCCCTTGGCGAACTTGCCGATCGGGGGCAGAGCGTAGCCGATCTTGTCAAAGACCGTCGACTGATCGGGATTGGTCAGAAAACCGGCCGAAACCGTGGCATCGACCCACATGCCGCATTGGCCATTGGCAAACAGCGTCAGGGTTTCGTTATAGCCATTGGCGGCGGCGCCGGGCGGGCCGTAATTGCGCAGCAGCCCGACATATTTCTCAAGCGCCTCTTTCCATTGCGGCTGATCGAATTGCGGCTTCCAGTCCATGTCGAACCAGCGCGCGCCATAGGAATTGGCGACGGGCGTGATCTGGCCCATATTCTCGCCCCAGCCGGGTTTGCCGCGCAGACAGATGCCATAGACCCCTTCGTCCGGCTTGTGGATTTTCGAGGCGATGCGTTCGATATCGTCCCAGCTTGGCTGTTCGGGCATGGTCTCGCCCGCCGCCTCGACAAGGTCGGTGCGATAAAACGTCAGCTGGCTTTCGGCATAAAACGGCAGGGCGAAAAGCTGGTCCTTGGCCGAAAGACCGTCGCGCACCGATTGGAACACATCGTTCAGATCGTATTCGGCCGGGACATCGGCGAAGGGCACAAGCCAGTCCTTGGCACCCCAGATCGGGGCCTCGAACATGCCGATGGTCATGATGTCATATTGTCCGGCATTCGTGCTGATATCGGTGGTCAGCGCCTGACGCAGGGCGTTTTCCTCCATCACCACCCATTTCAGCTTGATATCGGGATTGGCCTTTTCGAAACCGGATGACAGCTCTTGCATCACCACCATGTCGCTGTTGTTCACGGTGCCGATGGTCAGGGTGGTTTCCGACCATGCCATGGTGGCGAAAGACGCAAGCCCCCCGCTCAGCAGCAGGGCATATCTGGGTGTTTTCATGACTTTATCTCCTCCTTGTTGATATTCGATCATTGCGCCCTTGGGCGCGGGTCATTGCGGATCGTTATTGTCAGGGGCGGCGATCCGGCCGCGCAGGCAGGCCCAGGATCATCAGACAGCCGCCGGTAAAGGTGTCGCCCATGCCAAGCGTGGTGGCCGGGGCGGGCAGATAGAGCGTCGGACAGGACACGAGCGACCATCCGCCCCGATCCTCGATGCCGCCGCCGGGCGGGCCGAAACGCGGGCTCAGGATCTCGGCCCCCTCGGGCAGGGCGGCGGGTCGCGCCGCCTGACCCAGATGCGCCCGCGTCGCCGCCAAAAGGCTGCCTGTCATGATCGCCATAAGCTCACGGTCGGGATCGTTGCGCGTCACCGTCGCGGCCCAGTGGTCGGCATGCACGCAAAGCCGCGCCAGCCCCAGATCCTCGGCCGCCCGGATCATTTGCTCTGTCGGATCGCCGGGGCCAAAGAACTGGCGAAACTCGGATTCGCTCATGCCCAGCGAGGTGATCTTGCCGGCCATTTCGCGCAGGGCCGCGTGACAGGCCGGGGCCGAGGTGAACCCCGCCAGTTCAAGATGCACCACCCCCGTCCCCGCCGCGCGCCAGCGCCGGATCTGGTCCGAGATGCGGGCATATTCCCCCGCCAGATCGGGGGGCGGCACGCATTGAAACCCCGCGATCAGCGCGGCCCCGACATCCAGCGATCCGTCGGTGGTGATGCGGTCGAAATCGGCATCCCGTTCGATCCCCAGATCGCCGAAACGCAGGATGATGCGCGAGGATCGCGGCGGAACCACCCCGGCCGCGGGCTGGCCGGCGGTGTATTCGATGATGAACACCTCGGGGCGGGGCTGTCCGGCGGGCGCAATCCGACCGGCGGGAACCGCCTTGCCGTCATGGGCCAGCGGAACCGCCTCTGGGATCACCGACAGCATCCGCGCGCTTCGGTCGTCTAGCGCGCAGATCGCGGGCGCGCCGATGGCGGTCAGCGCCATCGCGGCATGCGGACCCGTCCCGCCCCAGGCGCGGCGGACGGGCAGCGTGTTTTCAAGCCATTGCGGCCCCCCGGGCCAGTCGCAGATGATCTCTCCGCCGATGCCGGCGGACGCGCGGCCGCGCAGAATGGAAAGCAGGTCATCGGCCTGCGCGTCGCCGGTCGGGCCGGCCGGGGCATCGGCCAACAGAACGCGGGCATCGACGCAGGTGCTGGTCAGACAGGCGGTGGTCCGTGCCGAGGCCGCAAGCCGCGGCAGGTCGGCGACCAGTTTCCGGTATCTGTCCGGCCAGGATCCCATCGACATCGCTCCCCCTTGGGACGAATGGCCTCGCCCAGGCTCCGCGAGCAAAGGTAACCAGAATCAATCGTATTCAGTCAATACTTATCATCGTTACTGATCGGAATTTGTCATGTGCTCGTGGGGCGCTGTCATCCATGGAATGGATGCCTGGTCGGGAGAGGGTGGCCGTTTTCGCGTAATTCTATGGTATAATTAACATTATTTCGGAGATTGGCGGGCGATCATCACGGATGATGCTGGCCGCATACCGCCGGCACCCTGTGCGTGGATGATCATTTATGCTCATTTTCGATGGACAGCTTGCCGTGCTTGACCTAGCTTTGTCGAAAATCCACGCAGCCTGAGGAAGGGACGGCAATGAGTCGCATGGACGAAAAGCTGGGGCGCATCCGCGCCGGCCGCTATACCAAGTCGGACTTTATCATCGCGGATGCAAAGGATGCCGATATGGGCAGCGGTGCCACGGGTCTTGGCCCGCGCCGCGACGCGCAGGGCGCCGCCCTTGGCTGGCGCAACCGTGCCGAGTTTATCGAACAGATCGAAGCCGTGATCCGTGACGATCAGGTCGATATCATGCTGGTTTCGGCCTCGATCCTTGAACGGCTGCATGCGCGCAAGGCTTTCGCCGACAGCAATATCCAGCCCGCGATCCGGGCCAATGACGCCACCGATTGCTGGGGTGCGATCCGGCACAGCAACTATGCCCATCATCCTTCGCGGCCCTTCCGCTCGGCCAATCTGGCGCAGGTGATGTATGGCAAGCGCGATCCCGACCCGCAGGACGCGATCACCGGCACCGATCTTGGGCTTTATTCGGTCACTTTCGTGAACGATCTCGATCTGGATCTGCGGGCACAGCACGAATATGCGCGCTTTCGCGACGAGGCCGGCGCGCTGGGCTTTCGCCACTTTCTGGAAGTGTTCAATCCCAATGTCAAAACCGCCATGGACACCCGCGCCATGGGGGAATTCGTGAATGACTGCATCCTGCGCTGTCTGGCGGGGGTGATGCAGATGGACCGGCCGCAATTTCTGAAGATGCCCTATAACGGTCCGCGCGCCATGGATGAGCTGGCGAGTTTCGACCCCACGCTGGTGGTTGGCGTTCTGGGCGGCGGGGCCGGCACGACGCGCGATGCCTTTGAGCTGGTGGCCCAGGCCGAACGCTATGGGGCGCGGCTGGCCTTGTTCGGGCGCAAGATCAATCTGGCGGAATCGCAGGAACAGATGATCCGCCACCTGCGCAGGGTGGTGCAGGGCGATCTGTCGCCGGCCGAGGCGGTCAGATCCTATCATTCCGAAATCGGCAAGCTGGGCCTCGCGCCGCTGCGTCCGCTGGACGAGGATATCGACGTGACCGAGGCGCCGCTGCGCGAAGGCGCGGCCATCGCGGCCACGGTCCATGCCGGTCCCGGCGCGGCGCCGCGGGCGGCGGCCGTGACCTGAACGCCGACGTCCCGGTCGCGGGGCCGGGTGCCGCCACGGAGCCAGTACGGAGCCAGTCCGGCCATGACGACTGTTGCTGAAAACGATCGATCCCCGGGTTCTGATCCGGCGCTGTCCCCCACCGCCACGCGGGACGGTGCCGGCACCAGACCGCCCCCGCGCGGTGGGCGGTCTGGTGCCGGCGTGCCGGAACGGCGGCGCATTCCGGCGGCGCGGCTGGCGGCACGGCTGATGCTGATGCCGTCCGTCATCCTTTTGCTGATCTGGATGATCGTGCCCTTGTCGGTGACGATCTGGTTCTCGTTTCAGCGTTATAACCTGCTTAGCCCGGAACGCGCGGGCTTTGTCTGGTTCGAGAATTACCGCTCGTTCGTGGTCGACCCGGCCTTCATGGGGGCGGTCGGGGCCACGCTTTACCTCGTCGTCGGCGTGCTGGCGATTTCGGTCATCGGCGGGATCGTGATCGCGGTGATCGTCGACCGGCCGATGTGGGGACAGGGGCTGGTCCGCATCCTGTGCATTTCGCCCTTTTTCATCATGCCGCCGGTCGCCGCGCTGATCTGGAAGAACATGTTCTTCAATCCGACCAATGGGTTATTTGCAACCTTCGCGCGCTTTGTCGGGCTAAGGCCCTATGAATTCATGACCCAGTCGCCGCTGAGCTCGATCACGCTGATCGTGGCATGGCAATGGCTGCCATTCGCCACGCTGATCCTGCTGACCGCGCTGCAAAGCCTGGACCGCGAAAGGATGGAGGCGGCGGAAATGGACGGCGCCTCGCCGTTGCAGCGCTTTGTCTATATCACGCTGCCGCATCTGACCCGCGCCATCACCGTGGTGATCCTGATCGAGACGATCTTTCTGCTGGGTGTGTTCGGCGAAATTCTGGTGACGACGAATGGCGGGCCGGGCACGGCCTCAACCACGCTGCCATTCCTGATCTATAAAGAGGCGCTTTTGGATTTCGATGCCGGGACGGCCGCGGCGGGCGGTCTGGTCGCGGTGGTGATGGCCAATATCGTGGCGATCCTGCTGATGCATGTCATCGGCAAGAACCTGGATTCCTGAACGAAAGGGGGGCACCGATGGCGCGCGCAGTTTCCAACCGACAGAAAAGCATCAACACGGCCATCGGCTGGGCGGTCGCGCTTTTGCTGTTCTTTCCGATCCTGTGGACGATCCTGACCAGCTTCAAGCCCGAGCGGATCGCGGTCGCCACGCCGCCGGTCTTTTTCGATTTCGACTGGACGCTCAAGAATTACCTCGATGTCGAACGCCAGCGCAGCTATTTCAGCTATTTCCTGAATTCGGTGATCATCTCGTTCGGGTCGACGATCATCGGCATCGTCATCGCGATTCCCGCCGCCTGGTCGATGGCGTTCTTTCCCGCCAGACGGACCAAGGACCTGTTGATGTGGATGCTGTCGACCAAGATGATGCCGGCGGTGGGCGTGGTGGTGCCCTTGTTCCTGATCTTCAAGACGACCGGATATCTGGATTCCCGCGCCGGTCTGATCGTCGTGCTGATGCTGATCAACCTGCCGATCATCATCTGGATGCTTTACACCTATTTCAAGGAAATCCCCGTCGAGATCCTTGAGGCGGCGCGCATGGACGGCGCCTCGCTCTGGTCCGAGGTGGTTTATGTGCTGTTGCCGATGGCGATCCCGGGCATTGCCTCGACCTTTCTGCTGAACATGATCCTGGCCTGGAATGAATCCTTCTGGACCATCACCCTGACGGTCGCGGATGCGGCGCCGCTGACCAAGTTCATCGCCGGATTTTCCAGCCCGCAGGGGCTGTTTTACGCGAAACTTTCGGCGGCCTCGACCATGGCCATCGCGCCGATCCTGATCCTGGGCTGGTTCAGCCAGAAACAGCTGGTGCGCGGCCTGACCTTCGGTGCGGTCAAATAGCCGCCACCGGACCCAATCATCGGAGAGCCAGCGATGGGACAGATCACCCTTTCCGGCGTGACAAAGCGGTTCGGCGCGCATGAGGTCATTCCCCCGCTGGACCTTGAGATCGGGGATGGCGAATTCGTCGTTTTCGTGGGGCCGTCGGGTTGCGGCAAGTCGACCCTTCTGCGGCTGATCGCGGGGCTTGAGGATACGAGCGGCGGCCGCGTGCTGATCAATGGCAATGACGCGACAACCGTGCCCCCGGCGCGGCGCGGCATCGCGATGGTGTTTCAAAGCTATGCGCTTTATCCGCAGATGTCGGTGCGCAGCAATATCGGCTTTCCGCTGAAAATGGCGGGGATGGCGCGGGGTCCGCGCGACCGCAGGGTCGAGGCGGCGGCCGCGATCCTGAACCTGAGCCCCTATCTGGAACGCCGCCCCGGCCAGCTTTCGGGCGGTCAGCGTCAGCGGGTGGCCATCGGTCGCGCCATCGTCCGCGAACCCGCCGCCTTTCTCTTTGATGAGCCGCTGTCCAATCTGGATGCCGCGCTGCGCGTGTCGATGCGGCAGGAAATATCCGACCTGCACCGCAAGCTTGGCACGACGATGATCTATGTCACCCACGATCAGGTCGAGGCGATGACCATGGCCGACAAGATCGTCGTGCTGAATGCGGGGCGGATCGAACAGGTCGGATCGCCGCTCGAACTGTATCGCGCGCCGCGCAACCTCTTTGTGGCGGGCTTTATCGGCAGCCCCAGGATGAACCTGATTTCGGGCGATGAGGCGGCGAAAAGATCGGCGGCGACCCTTGGCATCCGTCCCGAACATATCGCCTTGCGGGACGGCGGTGTTTGGGCCGGTCAGGTCCTGACCAGCGAACATCTTGGCTCGGACACGTTTCTGACGGTCGCGGTCGCGGCGCTGTCCCAGCCGGTACAGGTCCGCGCGCCCGGGGAAATCGCCCTGCGGCCGGGGGACCGGGTCATGCTGGACCCGGACCCGGCGCAGATGCATCTTTTCGATGCGGCCGGCATGCGCATGGCGGCGTGACCAGCTGTCGGCCGCGTCTCGGCAGATCGGGCCGCGCTAGGCGGGGGCGTGGTTCAGCGCCTCGACCAGCAACAACAGGGTCATGGACTGGCCATAGCCGGTGGGCTGGATCGGGATGTCGCGGTAAAATTGCAGGTCATGCCCCATGCGGGTGCCGTATGAGACCTGATCCACCACGCCATCGGCGCCGATATGGCGGGTCACCGCCGCCAGCGCGCGCTGCCCCCCCTCGCGCCAGCGGTCCGGGCCAAGGCCCAGCCGGTGACCTTTCAACAGCGCGTAGCCGATTGCCGCCGTCGCCGAAATTTCCTGATAGGACGTGGGATCGTCGACCAGCGTGTGCCACGCGCCTTCGGGCGTCTGAAGCTTCAGCAGCGCCTCGATCTGGGCGGTAACGACCCAGGTCAGGTGACGGCGGATCGGCGCCGGCAGATCGGCCAGTTCCAGCAGGTCGAGGATCCCGGCCGAAATCCAGGAATTGCCGCGCGCCCATCTGGCCCGGGCAAAATTGTGATTGCCATCAAAGGTCCAGCCATGAAACCACAGCCCGGTTTCGGCTTCGCACAGATAATGCGTATGGATCAGAAACTGAAACCCCGCCTCGTCGACCAGATCGGCGCGGTTCGCCGCGCTGCCATAGCTGGCGAGAAACAGTACCAGCATGAAGAGCGTGTCGTCCCAAAGCTCGCCCTCGTTGATCTTGTCCGAAACGTCGTGCTGAAAGCCGCCGGACACGGTGCGGGGCATGTGCGCTACGGCATTGTCCGCCCAGTCGCGCAGCACCGCCTCCCATCGCGGATCGCGGGTTTCGCGCCACAACAGCGACAGCGCCAGCATGGGCGCCGAGGTGTTGATATTGGCCGCGGGCAGGCCCCGTTCGATATGGCGGGCATACCAATCCTCAAGCGTCTTGCGCGCGCCCGCGTCGCCGGTCTGCAACCAAAGCTGCGCCAGCCCGTAAAGCCCGACGCCCTGCGGCCATTCCCAGGCATCAAAGCTGATATAGTCGCCGGCGGTCCCGTCCAGATTGGGCTCGTCGAACTGACCTTCATGGCGCAGCGACCGCAGGCCCTGCACGACCAGATCAATGGCCGCCTCGATCTGGGGGCGGCTTTGGGGAACTTGCATTTTCGGCTCTTTCATCAGGGGCGCGCCCCGGTGGTGGATCGGGGCGCGCGCGCGGGGATCACTGGCTGTCGATGATCTTGGCGACCAGCGGCCCGATTGCGGGATCGGCCTTGAATTCCGCGATCAGCGGTTCGACCTTGGCGCGGAAGGGCGCGGGATCGGGCGTGTTGAAGGTCACGCCCTCGGCCTCGGCCTTGGCGATGGCGTCGTCGATCGCCTGATCCCACAATTCGCGGAAGGATGCGGTGGCGTTGACGGCGGCCTCTTTGACCACGGCCTGCTGTTCGGGCGTCAGCTTTTCCATCGAGCGGTTGGCGATGACCAGGAAATCCGGGATGCGCTGATGCTCGTCCTGGGAATAGAACTTGGCCACCTCGCCATGGCGCCCGATGGTCAGCGCGGTGGGGTTGTTTTCGGCCCCGTCGATGACGCCCTGTTGCAGCGCGGTATAGATTTCGCCGTATGGCAGCGGCGTCGGCGTGCCCCCCATCAGCTCGACCATGCGGATCGAGGCGTTCGAGTTGATCACCCGGATCTTTTGGCCGACCAGATCCTCGGGCGTGTTGATCGGCTTGGACTTGGTGTAAAAGGACCGCGCGCCGCTGTCGAAAAAGGTCAGCCCGACAAAGCCGCTATCGGCCGTGGCCTGATAGACCTCATCGGCGATCGGGCCGCCCATGACGCTGTAGAAATGGTCCTTGTCGCGAAAGATATAGGGCAGGTTGAAGGCGCGATAGATCGGATTGAAGTTTTCCAGATTCGCCGCGCTGACGCGGGTGATGTCGACGGCGCCGTTCTGAAGCTGTTCCAGAACCTCGCGTTCGTCGCCCAAGACCCCGTTCAGAAACAGACGGATGCGCACCTCGCCATCGGTCTTTTCCTCGACCTCTTTGGCGAATTGTTTCAGCGCGGCGCTGGTCGGGTGATCCTCGGTCAGGGCATTGGCCAGCTTCAGGTTGACCTGCGCATGGGCTGCCCCGGCCAACAGCGCCAGTGCCGATGTTGCCGCCAGGGCGACATTGCGGATATTCATCATTTCCTCCCATTTTGCGGCGGGCTGGCGGCGCGGTCGCGCGGTGCCGGCCCGGCCCGATGCCGCAAGAATGCGGAACATGGATATATATTTCTATATGTAAATTTATTGCATGATTTTCGGCAATGCCACGAACCCCGCCAAGCCCGGCCGATAATGACTGGCGCGGTGAGGTGAAAATTTCTTACATATTGATTGGATTTATTACATACCGCATGATTTCCGTCAGCCGCCGCGCCCGAGGGGGGACGTCTGGGCGGCCCGGCTCGGGCCGGTTTGGGGGGCTTATGCTGTATCGTCTCAAGACGCTGATCGAACATTGCCTGCTGGTGATCATCTCGACGCTTTTGGCGGTGATGGTCGTCTTGATGCTGTGGCAGGTATTCACACGCTATTTCCTGGCGACGCCGGCGCTGTTTACCGAGGAATCGCTGCGCTTCATCATGATCTGGACCGGGCTTCTGGGCACCGCCTATTGCTTTGGCACGCGCCAGCATCTGGCGTTGGAACTGCTGCCCAGCATGGCGCCGCCGCCGGTTCGCCGGGCGCTGGGCGTGTTCAACGGGCTGGTCACCATCGGCTTTGCGGTCGCCACGATGTTCTTTGGCGGCTGGAAGGCCAGCGTTTCCGCGATGCAGCAGCTGTCGCCGATCATGCAGATCCCCATCGGCTATGTCTATCTGGTGCTGCCCATCGCGGCGGTGCTGATCGTCATTCTGATCGGGATCGAGATCGTCGGTCTGATCACCGGCCAGCATGAAACCCCATCCGACGCGCAGGAGGCGATGTGACATGACCTGGCTCATGGACATGATGATGGATCCGGGCTTTGCCGCCTTTGCCCTGTTTGCGGTGTTTTTCGGTCTTTTGGCGCTGGGAACGCCGATTTCGGTTGCGATCGGGGTGTCGTCGATCCTGATCGGGCTGGCCTTCATGCCGCCCGACGTGATCTTTTTCGTCGCCGCGCAAAAGATGTTTTCCGGCATCGACAGCTTTACCCTGTTGGCGATTCCGTTCTTCATCCTTGCCGGCAACATCATGAACAAGGGTGGCATCGCCATCCGGCTGATCAATCTGGCCAAGCTGTTGGGCGGGCGGCTGCCCGGCGCGCTGGCACATACCAATATCATCGCCAACATGCTGTTCGGGTCGATTTCCGGGTCCTCGATCGCGGCCGCGGCGGCGGTCGGCGGCACCATGGGGCCGTTGCAGAAAAAGGAACATTACGACCCGCGCTTTTCGGCGGCGGTCAATATCGCCTCGGCGCCGACCGGCATCCTGATCCCGCCCAGCGGGCCGCTGATCCTGTATTCGCTGGTTTCGGGCGGCACCTCGATTTCGGCGCTGTTCGTCGGCGGCTATATTCCCGGCATCCTGATGGGGCTGTCTTGCATGATCGTGGCGGGCATCATCGCCAAGCGGCGCGGCTACATGACCGAAGGGCGGCCCGGCGCGTCCGAAGCGCTGCGCATCTTTCTTGAGGCGCTGCCGGCGCTGGCGATGGTGGTGGTGGTGATCGGCGGCATCGTCATCGGCGCCTTTACCGCGACCGAGGGCGCGGCGGTCGCCGTGCTGTACAGCTTTGGCCTGTCGCTGATCTATCGCCTGGCCAGCATGCGCGAATATGTGCAGGTGCTGGCCTCGTCGGCGGTGATGACCTGCGCGATCCTGTTTCTGATCGCGACCTCGGGGATCATGTCCTATGTGATGACCATCGCCGGCATCCCCGACATCATCGCCGAGCTGATCCTGACCTTTGAAAACCCGCTGATCATCCTGTTGATCATGAATATCTGTCTGTTGGTGATCGGGTTTTTCATGGATCTGACGCCGGCGGTGCTGATCTTTACGCCGATCTTTCTGCCCATCGCCAGCCAGATCGGCATGGATCCGGTGCATCTGGGGATCATGATGATCTTTAACCTTGGTGTCGGATCGATGACGCCGCCCGTCGGCAGCGTGCTCTTTGTGGGCTGCGCCGTGGCGGGGCTGCGGATCGAACAGGTGGCACGTCCGCTGCTGCCCTTTCTGGCGGCGCTGGTGATCACGCTGTTGCTGGTCAGCTATGTCCCGGCGCTGTCCTTGGGTCTGCCGCGCCTGTTCGGGCTGATGTGATCTCAGCCCGGCTGATTAGCGCGGTGGTGGCGCACAGCTGGCGCGTTCGATCAGCTCGCAGGCCAGCTCGATCCGGCGCGAGGGAAGCGTGACGCCCGCCTTGCGCAGCCGCACCGTTTCGGCCAGCAACTCGGCCGAAAGCGCGCCGACCGCATGCATCGGGATCTTGACCGTGGTCAGCGCGGGGGCCAGGTACTGGCCCTGTGGCAGCCCGTCGATACCGATCACGGACACGTCCTGCGGCACCCGCCGCCCCGCCGCCACCAGCGCCGAGATCGCGCCCGCCGCCAGAATGTCGCCGGCGGCCACGATGGCGGTGAAATCCAGCCCCTGTTCCAGTGCGCGGCTGACGCTGCGCTGCGCGGCCTCGGCGGTCCAGTCCGCGGCCTCAAGGATCAGGGCCGGCTCGAAATTGTCGGCCAGAACGTCGCGCCAGCCTTCATAGCGGCGCTGGATGGTGCGCCGGCCGGGGCGGTACAGAAAGGCAATGCGCCGATGCCCCAGCGCGGCCAGATGCCGCGTCGCCAGCGCCGCGGCCGAGCGGTTGCAGGGCGTGACCGAGCTGAGCCGCATCTGCGGGTCGTCGCCATTCACCACCACCGCCGGACAGACCAGGTCATGGACCCGCGCCAGCATGTCGTCATCCACCGTGACCAGCAGCACCCCAAGCACATCGGGCGCCGCCGCCGCCTGATGCAGGGTCCGCAGGTCAGCCTCGGTCTGATAGGTGAAATTGTCGATGCGGATGCCCTGCGCCTCGGCGCGTTCCTGCACCCCGGCCAGCACATACATGGTGAACTGGCTGCGCTGAAAGTCGATCATCGCCTCTTGCGAGGATACCAGCAGCACCCGCTGTCCCATCACCTGACCGGGCAGGGCATAGTTCATTTCCACCGCCGCGCTGCGGATCTGCGCGGCCAGCGGCTCGCGCACATAGCCATTGCCCGACAGCGCCCGCGACACCGTCGCGGTGGATACGCCCAGCCTGTCGGCGATGTCGCTGATCCGGGTTCGTCCGCTGTGCCGCATCGGCTGGCCTCCGTCATATATCGTGTCAGTAATGAAATTTTCTTACATATTGCACAACAGTTTTCTTGATGAGATGCCTTTTCCTATTGGCCCGCGCGGCCGTGTCATGGGGCAAAAGGGGGGACACCATGGTCATGCAGCAAAGATATGGTGCCGGCCCGGATCAGATCGACGCGATGAAGACCGCCGATCTGCGGGCGAATTTCATGGTCGAGGGGCTGTTCACCCCCGGTCGGATCGGTTTCGCCTATACCCATTACGACCGCATGATCGTCGGTGGCGCGGTGCCGCTGGACGCGCCGCTGACCTTTGGTGACGGCGCCGATGTCGGCACGCCGCTTTTCTTTGACGCGCGCGAAATGGGCATCGCCAATCTGGGCGGTCCCGGCTGGATCGAGGTCGACGGCCAGCGTTTCGCGCTGGCCAATCGCGATGTGCTCTATATCGGCCGGGGCGCGGCGCGGGTGGTGCTGGGCAGTGACGGCGCGGGCGATCCGGCGCGGTTTTACATGAATTCCGTTCCGGCCGGGGCCGATATCCCGCACCGGCTGATCCCCCGCGCCGAGGCCAAGGTCCTAGTACTGGGCGAGGCGGCGCGTTCGAACCAGCGTTCGCTTGCGATGTATATCCACCCCGAGGTCGCGCCCTCGTGCCTGTTGCTGATGGGGATCACCGATCCGGCGACGGGTTCGGTCTGGAACACCATGCCCCCGCATCTGCACGAACGCCGGATGGAGGCATATTGCTATTTCGATCTGGATGCCGGTGACCGCGTCATGCATTTCATGGGCCGCCCGGACAATACCCGGCATCTGGTCGTTGCGGATGGCGATGTCGTGCTGTCGCCCGCATGGTCGATCCATATGGGCGCGGGGACCGGCCCCTATGCCTTTGTCTGGGGCATGACCGGCGAAAATCAGGCCTATACCGACGTCGCCCCCGTCGCCATCGCGGAGCTGTGCTGAACCATGACGCTGATCGCCAACGCCCCCCTGACCGCCAATGCGCCGCTGACCCATTGGCAGGTCACGCCGCTGATCCAGTCGCGCTATGACGTCGCCGACAGCCCCATGCAGGGCGAGATGGATTCGACCTTTTTCCTGACCAAGGACAAGAACTGGATCCCCCATACCTATCCCTGTCGCACGGCCTATATCGCCGAGGTGCGCGGCCGGGAACCCGCGGACCGTCCGCGCCCCGATTGGCGGGGGGCGCGCAATATCCTGCCCACGGGGTCGGATTTTCTGGATCTGTCGGGCTTCTGGTTCCGGCCCACCCGGATCGAGGGCTGGGCGCGCAGCGCGATCCGGGCCGAAGCGGCCGGTACGGCGCGGCTGGCACTGACCATCTGCGGCGCGGCCAAGGCCTATGTGAACGGCCGCCCGGCGGGTTGGCTGGCCCCGGCCACGCGCAATGCGCCCGACCGGGTCGAATTCGATGCCGAACTGCATGCCGGCGACAATGAGATCGCGATCTGGTTCGAGGATCTTTGCGAACGCGACGCCGTGGTGCGCATCGCGGTGAACTGGTTGTCCGGGCCGGTCGCGCGCGCCAGCCACAGCTTCGACGCCGATGACGATACGGTCGCGGGCATCGCGCGGGCGATCGGGGCCATGCATCTGGACGCGAAACGCTATGATGGCGGCGCGATCACGCTGATCCTGCCGCATCCCTTTGCCCTGGACATGGCCGGGCAGGTTAGCATCGGCGGCCATTTCATGTCCCATGACCATATCGTGCTGCCGGTGAATATCCCGGCCGGCGCGGATCGGGTCGGCATCGCCTCGGCCGCCGATCTGCCGGCGGATTACCGTTATTTCGATTTCACGCTGGGAACCGGCGCCCTGATGGTCGAAGCCCGGCTGGGCGCCGAGATCAGCCACCGCACCGCCATCGGTCCGGCCCCGGCCGATCCGGCCCGACGCATCGACGAAACCCTGCGCTGGATTGCGGAACATGCCGAATCCGACACCGAAACCGCGCTGGCCTGTGCGGCGGTGGGGGATCCGGCCGCGCGGGCACGGGCGGAGCGCATCATCGCGGGCGAATTGCCGGGGATCGAGGATTGCTTCGATTGTGCCGATTTCGCGCTGGTGCCGCTGCTATGGACGCGCATCGCCTATGGCGACCGGCTGTCCGATGCGCTGCGGGCAAGGATCGATGCCGCCACGCTGGATTTCCGCTATTGGATGGATGAGCCGGGCAACGATGTGCAGTGGTATTTTTCGGAAAACCACGCGCTGTTGTTTCACACCGCCGCATATCTGGCCGGCGGGCTTTTGCCCGATGCGCGGTTTCGCCGTTCCGGGCGGCTGGGGCGCGAACAAAGCAAGGTGGGCTATGACCGGCTGATGGGCTGGTTCGACCATTTCGAGGCGGCCGAGATGGCCGAATTCAACTCGGCCACCTATTTCCCCATCGACCTCAAGGGGATGACGGCGCTTTACGCGCTGGCCCCGGATGCCGATATCCGCGCGCGCGCCGCGCGGGCGATTGCCCGGCTGATCACCGTTGTCGCCCATTCCGCCCATCACGGCGTCATCACCGGGGCACAGGGGCGCAGCTATGAGCATTCGCTTTGCACCGCCGACACGCAGGAACTGACCGGCATGGCGCGGCTGCTTTGGGGGATCGGCAGCTTTGGCGCGCATGTGAACTGTTTGCCGCAGCTGGCGCTGTGCCTGCGCGATCACGGGCTGGCGCTGCCCGATCTGGGCGCCATCGCCTGTTGGGAGGATGCGGCCCAGGCGCAGGAATGGATGTTCTCGCAAGGACAGAACGGCTTTGCCCGGCTATATCATTACAAGACCGCCGAAACCGCGATGGGGTCGACCGCGATCTATCGCTGGGGCGAATGGGGCTATCAGGAAACGCTGATTCAGGCCCGGATCGGGCGTGAACCTTCGGCCCAGATCTGGATCAACCACCCCGGCGAGATCGTCCAGTCCGGCTTTGGCCGCCCGTCCTTCTGGGGCGGATCGGCCAGCATTCCGCGCGTGCAGCAATATCGCGATCTGGCGGTGGTGAAATTCGATGGCGATGCGGCGCAGCCGGGCTTTACCCATGCATGGTTCCCGACGCAAAGCTTTGACGACTGGTCGGTAAAGGGCCATCGCGCGGCGGCCCGTTCCGGGAAAGGCGCGCTGATCCTGTCCTGTTCCGGCGCGCTGGAACTGGTGACCAGTGGCGGCTCGGCCGGGCATGAGCTGCGGCTTGCGGGGCGCGACGGGCTGTGGCTGGTGCGTCTGGGTCGGGCGGAAAACCTTGGGGATTTCGCGGCCGCGCATGACCTTTCCGCCGTGGTTGCGGCGGATGGCACCATCCGCGTGATGGATCGCGATTATGGCGAGGTGGTGTTCCACCCCGACGGCACCGTCGATGCCGAGGGCCGGCATCTGGACCCGCGCGACTGGACATTGGCCGGCGAACGGCGGGTTATCGCGCTGAACTGACGGCACGCGGGTGTGGCGGGCGGATCAGCAAAGCAGCGTCGCGCCGATCAGCGCGACCGGAATGCCATAAGCGTTCCAGAGCGCCAGCCCCGCCGCGATCAGCGCCAGCGCCGCCCCCCCGATCAGCACGCGCTGCGCGGGCGTCAATGGGGCAAGCCCTGTGCCGCCGCCGCTCATTCCGCGACCTGCCTTGCGACGGGCGTGTCCCGGATCGGCCAATGCAGCACCGCCGCCAAAAGCGCGATTCCGATCGAAAGCTGCCAGGCCAGATCATAGGATCCGGTCCTGTTAAAGATATAGCCGGCCCCCCAGGCGCCAAAGAACGACCCGACCTGATGGGACAGAAAGACGATACCGAAGAGCGTCGACATATAGCGGACGCCAAAGATCTGACCGACCAGGCCGCTGGTCAGCGGTACCGTGCCCAGCCACAGAAACCCCATGGCACAGGCGAAAAGCGTGGCCGACAGCGCCGTGATCGGCAGTGACAGAAACAGCGCCATCACCACCGCACGGCCCAGATAGATGCCCGCCAGAACATGTTTCTTGCGCCAGCGATCGGCCGACATGCCGAACACATATGAGCCAAGGATATTGAACAGCCCGACCAGCGCCAGCGCCCTTGCGCCCACGGCCGGATCAAGCCCCTTGTCGGCCAGAAAGGTGGGCAGGTGGGTGGCGATGAACGCGACGTGAAAGCCGCAGACGAAAAACCCCGCACTCAAAAGCCAGAAGCCGGAATGACGCATCGCCTCAAGCAGGGCGGGACCCATGCCCTGCGGGTCGGTGCTGGTGGCTTGCGCGGCGCGGGGCTTGCCGGCGATGCCGATGGCCAAAAGCACCATGGTCGCGGCCAGCGCGGCATAGATCAGCATCGTCTCGCGCCAGCCAAAGCCGCCGATCAGCCCTTGCGCGATGGGCACCAGAAGGAACTGTCCGACCGAACCGCCGGCGGTCACGATCCCGGCCGCCAGCCCGCGCTTTTCCGCCGGCACCGCGCGCACCGCCGCGCCGATGGCGATGACGAAGGTCACGCCCGTCATCGCAAACCCCACCAGAACGCCCAGCGTCAGGTTCAGCCCCAAGGCCCCCGATACCCCCGCCGTCAACGCAAGGCCAAGCGCGTAAAGCGCGCCGCCCACCGCCGCCACGCGGCCCGCGCCCATCCGGTCGGCCAGAGCGCCGATCACCGGCTGCGCCAGCCCGAGGATCAGGTTCTGCACCGCGATGGCCAGGCCGAAGGCCGCCGAATCGACGCCGATATCCTGCTGGATCGGGCGCAGGAACAGGCCAAAGGACTGTCGGATGCCCATGGCGATGGTGACCAATGTCGCGGCACAGATCAGGACGATCCAGGGATTGCGGGATGCAGGCGCCTTTGGGGACATGGCGTTCCTCGGCTGGGAATGGGTTTCCGATGAGCTTGCCAAAATAGATAACTTATATAATCTATTCTGACCAGACCCCGCGATATCGTGCCGGGGGGCGGAACGGAAAAGGGCAAAATACATGGATGACAATGAGATGCGGCCGCGCCTTTGGCTGGATGACCTGTCGGTCGGTCAGGAATTTCACAGCCGCGAACATCCCCTCGATGCCGAACAGATCGTCGATTTCGCGTCCCGATTCGATCCGCAGCCCTTTCACCTTGACCCCGAGGCCGCGCGGCACAGCTATTTCCAGGGGCTCGCGGCCAGCGGCTGGCACACGATGGCGATCACCATGAAGCTGCTGGTCGAAAGCATCCCCCTTGCCCAGGGGATCATCGGCGCGGGCGCGGAAATCGCGTGGCCGCGCCCGACGCGGCCGGGCGATATTCTGCGGGTCAAAAGCAGGATCGACGAGATCACGCCATCGCGTTCGCGCCCCGACCGGGCTATGGTATTGGCCCATAGTGTGACGCTGAACCAGAATGCTGAGGTCTTGCAGGATTTCAGGGCCAGATTGCTGGTCTTTCGAAAGGAAGCCTAGGGATGGGACGATCTTCGGCCGAACAGGCCTTGCAGAACCGCGCCAGCATCGTCGAAATCGCCAGCCGCCTGTTTCGTGAACGCGGGATCGAGGCGGTCTCGGTCGCCGATGTGATGGCCGCCGCGGGGATGACGGTCGGCGGGTTCTACAAGCATTTCGCCTCGAAAGAGGCGCTGGTCGACGAGGCGGTGGCGCTGGCCTTTGGCGATGTGCTGACGCTATGGAATGGGCTGCTGGACAGGCCCGGTCAAAGCCATGCCGATACGCGGGCGCGGCTGGTCGCGCAATATCTGCGCCCCAATCCCCAGCGGCAATGCCCGATCATCGCCTTTGCCCCCCATGCCAGCGGCAAGGATGACGGCGCCCCGGCGCGCGGCACCTATGACCGGGGCTCAGGTGCGCTCTTGGCGCGGTTTTTCGGCGAGGCGCCGCCCGGATCCGACGGGGCCGGGCCGGCGGATGGCGGCGGTGATGCGCCCGATCCACAGGCGCTGTTGCTGTTTGCCGCCATGGTCGGCGCCCGCGTTCTGGCCGGGGCTGCGGGCGAAACCGACTGGGTCAGCGCCGTCAAGGCCGCCGTGGTCGAGGCCGCGCGCCAACAGGCCGGCGCCCCCGATCAATGCGCCCCCGATCAATGCGTCCCCGATCAACGTGCGCCGGATCAACCTGCCTCTGATCAGCGCGCCCCGGCATCCAGTCTGCGATAGATGAAATCCGGTGTGGGCGCGCCGGTTTCCCCGGCGATCAGGCGGTCGACCTCGGCCCGGTGGGGCGATCTGCGACAGACCGGGTCCGTGGCGCGCGCATCCCCGGTCAGCGCCATCGCCTGACAGCGGCAGCCGCCAAAGTCGATCTCGCGCCTTTCACAGCTTTGGCACGGTTCGGGCAGCCAGTCGCTGCCCCGAAAGGCCGCAAAGGCGGGGCCGTTCCAGATCGTGGCCAGGGGCGTTTCGCGGGCATTCTGAAAGCTCAGGCCCGGAATGATCTCGGCGGCGTGACAGGGCAGGACCTTGCCATCGGGCGCGATATTCAGCCCGGTCGACCCCCAGCCGTTCATGCAGGCCTTGGGAAAATCGGCGAAATAATCGGGCGGCACAAAGTCGATGGCCAGCCGCCCGGCATAGGTGCGCCGGGCCTCGGCGACGACCTGCTTGGCCTGATCGACCTGGGCGCGGGTCGGCTGAAGGGCGGCGCGATTGCGCAGGGCCCAGCCCTGAAACTGGACGCAGGCCACCTCGATCCGCCGCGCGCCCAATTCGGCCGCAAGGGCCAGCGTCGCCGGCAGATCGTCCAGATTGTGGCGATGCATGACCGCGTTGATGGTCAGCGGGAAACCGATGCGGGCGATCTGGGCCGCGACCTGCATCTTGCGCGCAAAGCCGCCGGAATAACCGCCGATCCGGTCGGCGATATCCGCGCCCGTGCCTTGCAGCGACAGCTGGATATGATCCAGCCCCGCCGCGTCCAGTTCGTCCAGCCGGCGGGCGTTGAGGCCGATCCCGGATGTGATCAGATTGGTATATAGCCCGGCCTCGCGCGCGGCCTGCACGATCTGGACCAGATCGGGGCGCGA
This sequence comes from Paracoccus mangrovi, assembly GCF_042648425.1. Taxonomy (NCBI): domain Bacteria; kingdom Pseudomonadati; phylum Pseudomonadota; class Alphaproteobacteria; order Rhodobacterales; family Paracoccaceae; genus Paracoccus; species Paracoccus mangrovi. The sequence continues at coordinate 263,986 of NZ_JBHRXJ010000004.1, forward strand.
TGCCGGCTCGCCCCCCGAAAGATGCAGCTGCAAGACCCCAAGCGCCGCGGCTTCGGCAAAGATGCGCGCCCATTCGGCGGTGCCCATTTCGGCCTGTTTGCCGGTCAGCTCGACCGGGTTCGAACAATAGGGACAGGCCAGCGGACAGCGGTGGGTCAGCTCGGCCAGCATGGCCAGCGGCGGGGCCGGGGCCGGGCTTTGGGTGGCGTCCTTCATGCCGGGTCCTTTCTCATGCCACGTCGACCAGCCGCCTTGCGGCCAGCCCGTCGAGAAACTCGGCGATATCGGCCAGCACGGTTTCGACCGGGGCGTCATAGCGCGCCGCCAGCTCTTGCGCGATCGTCCCCAGATCCCGCGCGCCGTCCAGTTCGGCCAGCACCGCCTGTCCGACCGGATCCAGCATCAGCGCCACCTCGGGACCCAGCAGCACCGGTGTGTCGCGCACCCGGTCATGATGCAGGCGCACGCCGCGCGGCAGGCGGGGGCGGTCGGCCGGGGTCATCGGGCCATCCCCTCGCCGGGGCGCCAGGCGCCGGGCGGAATCAGCGCAGGCGTCACATAGGCCGCGTAAAGCGCATCCAGCTGGGCCCAAAGCACATCCATCTTGAAGACCAGCGCCGCCACCGCCATGTCGGCGCGTTCCGGCGTCGTGGCATGTTCCAGCACCCATGACAGGCCGAAGGCCACGTCCTTGGGGGCCTCGGTCAGGCGATGGCGGAAATAGGAAACCGTGTCGGCATTGGCGAAATCGTAATGTCTGAGCAGACCTGCGATGCGTTCTTCGTGGATGGCGGGGGCGAAAAGCTCGGTCAGGCTGGCGGCCACGGCTTGCAGCAGCGGCTGGTCGCGGACATAGCGGACATAGGCATCGACGGCAAAGCGCGTGGCCGGCAGCACCCCTTGCGTCGAGGCGACGTAATCGGGGTCCAGCCCGACCCCCCGGGCCAGCCGCAGCCAGCGCCGGATGCCGCCTTCCTGTTCGGCGGTGCCGTCGTGATCCTCGATCCGGGACCGCCAGGCGCGGCGCAGGGCGGGATCCTCGACCCGGGACATGAAAGCCGCGTCCTTCATCGGGATGCGCGACTGATAATAATAGCGGTTGATCACCCAGGCCCGGACCTGATCGGGGGTACAGCCGCCCGAATGCAGCAGGCGGTGAAAGGGATGCTTGTCGTGATAACGCTCGGCGCCGATCTGGCGCAGCCGGGCTTCAAGATCGGGCGCGGGCTGATCGTTCACAGGGCAAGCTCCATTCCGTCATGGGCGACATGCCAGCCGGCGGCGCGGATCATGGCGCGTTCGGCGGCGGCGGGTTGCAGCACCGGGTTGGTGTTGTTGATATGGATAAAGACCCGCTGCCCCAGCGGCACCCCGGCCAGCGCGGCGATGCTGCCGCCGGGGCCGGACATGGCGATATGGCCCATGCGGGCGCCGGTTTTCGCCCCGGTGCCGGTTCTGGACATTTCGTCATCGCTCCAGACCGTGCCGTCAAAGAGCAACAGATCGGCATCGGCGATCCGGTCGCACAAGTCCGGCGTCACCCGCGCGCAGCCGGGAATATAAAAGAGGCGGCGCCCGCCCCCCTCGATCCGCAGGCCGATGGTCTGTTCGCCGATCAGATCGGTTTCGACCTCGCCGCCCTGTTCCAGAAACAGCGCCACCTTGCCCGGCACCGCGAATGCGGTGACCCGCAGCCCGGGCAGGGGGGCAAAGGGCCGATCAAGCCCGATGGGCCGGTGCCGCACCAGATCGGGGTTCAGCACGCCGAACACCGGCTGATCCAGAATGGCCAGCGTCGCGAGTGTGGCGTGGATGGCAAAGGGCGTGCTTTCGCGCAGCACCAAAAGACCCGCGATATGATCGATATCGCCATTGGTCAGCACCACCGCCGAAACCGGACTGCCGCGCAGCCCCGGCGGGTGCAGCCCCGAGGCCCGCAGCTGATCGCGGATATCGGGCGAGGCGTTCAGCAACAGCCATTCGTTCCCATCGACCGAGACGGCGACCGAAGACTGGCTCATCGCCGGGATCAGGCCCTGGCGGGCATCCACGCAATTGCGGCAACCACAGTTCCACTGGGGCAGCCCACCTCCGGCGGCTGCCCCAAGAATTTTCACGAACATGATCGGCGGATCAGATGCTCTCGCGGGCGTCGCGATCATCCTCGGCGGGGCCGTACATGTTGATTTCCATGCCACATTTGACTTCGCGGGCTTTGGGTTTCGACCAGGACACGACAAATCCTCCTTTGGGCAAGATGTGTGAACAGACAAGCCGACTATAGGTCACCCCGAAGACCGGGCAATACGATCTTGGTCGTAGCCCGGGCATGGCGTCCGGGATCAGCCGGCCTCGTCCTGGGGCATGGCCGAGATGTCCATCCAGACCAGTTCCAGCACATTGCCGTCGGGATCCTGGATCTGGCGGTTGTACATCCAGCCCATATCCACCACCGAAAGCCCCTCGACGGTGCCGCCCGCCGCCGCGCCGGCACTGGCGGTGGCGTCGACCGCCGCGCGGTCATCGAAGCTGATCGCGTAAAGCGCGCCGCAGGCGGCCTTGGCATCGGCGATGGGCAGGGCGGTGAAGGTCTGAAAGAAGCTGTGCGTCAGCAGGTGGAAATTGATCGCCTCGGACCAGACCATGCTTGCGGCATTGTCGTCGCTGAACTGGTCGTTCTTCTGGCAGCCGATCGCCTGATAAAAGCGCGTGGCCGCCGCCAGATCGGCGACGGGAAGGTTCACGAAGATCATCTTGGGCATTGGCTTTGTCCTTTCGGGTTGCAACGGATCAAGGACGGCGTGGGGGTGCTTGTTCCGACATCGGGGAAATTTTTTCCGCGCCCGCACCGCCATGCGGGGTCCCCCCGGCCGCACGCCATGCCCCAAGGGGCGTTTCCCGATAGCGCCGGTTTTCCGAAAGGGCGGGCCGAAGCTAAAGCCCGTCCAGAAGCTGGCGGATATGGGCGGCCTCGGCCGCGGTATTGGCAAGCGCGATGGCGCGGCCAAAGGCGTCGCGTGCCTCGTCCCGGCGGGCCAGATCGCGCAACAGGATCCCGTGCAGCCCGTGAAAATAGAAATAGCCGTCCAGCGCCGGCGCCAGCGGCGCGATCAGCTCCAGCGCCGCCGCAGCTCCGCGCAGTTTCATCACCGCCACCGCCCGGTTCAGCGTGACCACGGGCGACGGCGTGTGACGTTCCAGCGCCTCATAAAGCCGGTCGATCCCGGCCCAATCCGTGTCTTCGGGGCGCGGCGCGCGGGCATGCATCGCGGCGATGGCGGCTTGCAGCTGATAGGGGCCGGGCGCGTGGTGCAGCATCGCCTTGTCGATCATGGCCAGCGCCTCGGTGATCATGCGGCGGTTCCACAGGCCGCGATCCTGATCCTCAAGCAGGATCACCGCGCCCTTGCGGTCAAAGCGCGCCGGCTGTCGCGCATGCTGGATCAGCATCAGCGCCAGAAGCCCCATCAGCTCTGGCTCGGCCGGAAACATCCGCAACAACAGCCGCGCCAGCCGGATCGCCTCGTCGCAGAGCGCGGCGCGCGCGCTTGTGGGGTTGGCGTCGGTATACCCTTCGTTGAAGGTCAGATAGATCATCGCCGCCACCGTCCGCAGCCGGCCGATACGTTCGTCGGGGCCGGGGGTCTCGAACGGGATATCGGCATCGTTGATGCGGGATTTCGCACGGGTGATGCGCTGTTCCATCGCCCTTTCCTTGACCAGAAAGGCGGCGGCGATGCGCCCGACCGGCAGGCCCGACACGATGCGCAGCGCCAGCGCGATCTGCTGTGTCGCCGGCAGGTCGGGATGGCAACAGACGAACATCAGCCGCAGGATGTCGTCGCGGTAATCGGCGGCGTCCAGCCGCTCGGCGATGTCGGGTTCATCCGCGCCGGCCTCAAAGGCCGGGTCGCCGGGGGGCAGCTGCGTCATGCGTCTTTGCCGCCTTACCTGATCAAGGGCCGCGTTGCGCCCGACCATGATCAGCCATGCGGCGGCGTCGCGCGGCGGCCCCTGTTCGGGCCAGTTGCGCAGCGCGCGCAGGCAGGCCTCTTGAAACGCCTCTTCGGCCAGATCCAGATCGCGGAAATAGCGCAAAAGCGCCGCCACCACCTGCGGCCTTGCGCCGGTCAGGCGCGTCTCGATCCAGCTTGCATCAGGTGTGCGTGTCATCGTCGGCGGCCGCCCCGTCGGGATAATAGCTCATGATCGGGCGCAGCTCATAGGCGCCGCCCGGATTGGCGCGGGTCAGGTCGCGGGCGATCTCAAGCCCCTGTGCCAGGTCCGCGATATCGACGATGTAAAGGCCCAGAAGCTGTTCCTTGGTTTCGGCATAGGGGCCGTCCAGCACGGCGCCATCGCTTTTGCGCAGCACCGTGGCCGAGGATGACGGCATCAGCCGCGCGATGGGCCCGAACTGATCCGACCATTTGCCATGGACCCGTTTCAGCCGGGCGATGACGGCCGCGTCATGTTCGGCCGACCAGTTCGAGGTGATCTGTTCGTCGTGATAGCAAAGGATGGCATAGAGCATCTGGCCTTCTCCGTTTCCGCAGCACCGCGGGCCGCGCCGCGCCCGGTGCCAGGTGCCCGGGGGGCACGGCAATGACGCGGGCGCGGGCGTCATTATGCGCGATCAGTCGCCATCGGCCAGATTGCGCAGGTTGCGGGCATGGGTTTCGGCGGCCTCGGGGGTCAGGACGTCCTGAAAATCCTCAAGCTCGTAAAGCGGGCGGATTTCCAGCTCGCTCGGGCCGGGCATGGGGTTCGGACAGCGTTTGGCCCAGGCGACGGCCTCGTCCAGATCCCTGACATTCCAAAGCCAATAGCCCGCCACCAGTTCCTTGGTTTCGGCGAAAGGCCCGTCGATGACCAGCCGCGCGCGACCGTCAAAGGCGATCCGCTTGCCCTCGGAGGACGGCTTGAGCCCGTCGCCGCCGGCCATGATCCCGGCCGCGATCAGCTCTTCGTTGAACCGGCCCATGTCCTGCATCAGCTGGGCCGAGGGCATGTCGCCCCGTTCGCTGTCCGGGGTTGCCTTGACGAGTACCATCACACGCATCGCATTGATCCTTTCGGTTGATCGGGCCCTGAACGGCCCTGTGATCCAAGGACGGGCGGGGCCGCCGCGTTCCGACATGCCCGGGCATTTTTTCCCGCGCCGCCGCATTCCGGCATGGGGCCGTCGGCGGGCGGGGCAAAAAATCCGGGCGCCGATGTCGGAAAGGGCGGGTCCTGTTCGTCCTGTGACCGGATGCGATGATAGAGGGAGGATGCGATCCATGCTACGGATGACGCTGGCGGCCGCCGCGCTTGGGGCCGGTGCGGCCATGGCCCAACCCGCGCCCGAGGGGATGCGGGCCACGGTCAACGGCATGCAGATTTATTACGAGGTCTCGGGACAGGGCGATCCGATGATCGTGCTGCATGGCAGTTTCATGACCATTCCCGGCATGGGCGATATCGTCGAGCGGCTGGCCCGGACCCATCGCGTCTATGCGCTGGAACTTCAGGGGCATGGGCGCAGCACCGATACCGACCGGGCGATGACCTATCACAACCTTGCCGGCGATGTCGCGACCTTCATGGAGGTTGCCGGCATCCCCCGGGCGGATGTCTTTGGCTATTCCATGGGTGCGGTGGTCGGGCTGCGGCTGGCCATCGACCACCCGGACAAGGTCGATCAGCTGGTCTTTGCCTCGGGCGCCTATGAATTCGATGGCTGGCAGCCGGCCTATCGCGAGATGCTGCCCGATTTCACCGTCGAGATGTTCGCCGACAGCCCGATGGCCGAAGCCTATCGCGAGATCGCCCCCGATCCGGCGGGTTTCGCCGCGCTGAGCGAAAAGCTGATCGCGCTGGAAAAGGCGCCCTTTGCCTGGGGCCGCGAGGTCGAGGCGATGCGGGTGCCGGTTCTGATCGTCGCCGGGGATGCCGATGTCGCGACGCTGGAACACAGCGTCGCGATGTTCCGCCTGCTTGGCGGCGGCGCGATGGGCGATCTGGGCAAACCGCTTTCGGCATCGCGGCTGGCGGTGCTGCCGGCCACCTCGCACACGGCGGTGATCGGGCAGGCGGATCTGATGATGGAATTCATCGCCCCGTTTCTGGCCGGTGAAACCCCGCCGGGCTGGTTCGATTGATAGGATGGGCCACGCTCCACGACGCTTTCAACATCAAGGGAGAATAGGGATGAACAAGCTTGTGACCTGCATGTGGTTCGATCATGGCGAGGCCGGAAAGGCTGCGGCATTCTATGCCTCGGTCTTTCCCGAAAGCCGGGTCGAGCGCGTGAACGCCGCCGCCAGCGACTATCCCGGCGGCCATGCGGGCGATGAACTGACCGTCGAATTCACCGTGCTGGGGCGGCCCTGCATCGGGTTGAATGGCGGGCCGGTCTTTACCCCCAACGAATCCGTAAGCTTCATGGTTCTGACCGAGGATCAGGCCGAAACCGATCGCTATTGGAACGCCATCGTCGGCAATGGCGGGGCCGAAAGCGAATGCGGCTGGTGCAAGGATCGCTGGGGTTATTCGTGGCAGATCACGCCCCGGCGGCTGATGGAGCTGACGACCGGCCCCGACCCCGACAAGGCCCGCCGCGCGATGGAGGCGATGATGACCATGCGCAAGATCGACATCGCCGCGCTTGAGGCCGCCGTCGCCGGCACGCGATAGGCCGGGGCCCGTTGGGCCGGCTGTCGGTGGGCTGTCCGGGGCGGGCGCGGCGCGCGATCCATGCCCGCCCCGAAAGACGTTTCGCGATACGCAAACCGTGGCCGAAGGGCACCGTCCTCATGGGCGCGGCGCGGTTGGTCGCCCCTGCCGCAACCGCGCCGCCCATCCTGCGGGGGCCAAGGCATCGCGGCCGTGGCGCGGGTTCGTCGCAAGCGGGCGTGAGTGAAATTTACTAGTTGATAAAAAATTTGCCCGTGGCATCCTGATCCCAGCCACCGCTTATCGGGAGCCATGATCTTGACCAATTCGCCATTGACACCTGGGCTTGCCGCCGCGCGGCTGTCCGCCGAAGCTATCGCTTCGGGCTTTGCCGACCACGATCCCGCGCTTGCACCGCATGAGGCCGCCGTTGCGGCGGATCGCTGTTATTTCTGTCATGACGCGCCTTGCGTGACGGCCTGTCCGACCGGGATCGATATCCCGCTTTTCATTCGCCAGATCGCGACCGACACCGTCGAGGCGGCGGCGCGGACGATCCTGTCGGCGAATGTCCTTGGCGGCATGTGCGCCCGCGTCTGTCCGACCGAAACCCTGTGCGAGGGCGCCTGTGTGCGCGAAACGGCCGAGGGCAAGCCGGTCGAAATCGGCCGTCTGCAACGCTATGCCACCGACCATGCCATGCGGATGCCGCAGCCCTTTGCCCGCGCGCCCGCGACGGGCAGGCGCGTGGCGGTGATCGGCGCGGGGCCGGCGGGGCTGGCCTGTGCGCATCGGCTGGCCATGCATGGCCATGACGTCACCATCTATGAGGCGCGGCAAAAGCCCGGCGGCCTGAATGAATTCGGCATCGCCGCCTATAAGGCGACCGAGGAATTCGCCGCCCGTGAAATCGACTGGTTGCTGGGCATCGGCGGCATCACGCTGGAATGCGGCAAGGCGCTGGGGCGCGATGTCACGCTGGACGGGCTGGGCGCCGATTTCGATGCGGTGTTTCTGGGCGTGGGTCTTGGCGCGGTGAACGATGCGGGCTTGGGCGCGGGTCATGCCGTGTTGCGCGACGCGGTCGATTTCATCGCCGAGCTGCGCCAGACCGGCGATCTGTCCACCCTGCCCGTGGGGCGCGACGTGGTGGTGATCGGCGGCGGCATGACCGCGGTCGATGCGGCCGTGCAGTCGCGGCTTTTGGGGGCGGAAAACGTCACCATCGTCTATCGGCGCGGACAGGGGCGGATGTCCGCCTCGGGTCACGAACAGGATCACGCGACGGCCTCGGGGGTGCGCATCCGCACCAATGCGACGCCGGTGGCGATCCATGACGGCGCGGCGGGGACCGAGATCGAGTTTGCCTATACCGAGGACGGCCCCGACGGCCTGCGCCGGCTGGACGAGACATTTCGCCTGCGTGCCGATCAGGTGCTGTCGGCCATCGGGCAGCGGCTGGCGCTGTCACCCGACGGGCTGGCGCTGGCGGGCGGCAAGATCGCCGTCACCGGGCCCGGGCGCACCTCGCGGCCCGGCATTTGGGCCGGGGGCGATTGCACCGGCGCGGGCGAGGATCTGACCGTTGCCGCCGTCGCACAGGGCCGCGACGCGGCCGAGGATATTCACGCCTATCTGATGGGGGGCGATCATGGCTGACCTGCGTTCGAATTTCATCGGGATCAAATCCCCGAACCCGTTCTGGCTGGCATCCGCGCCACCCACGGACAAGGAATATAACGTCCGCCGCGCCTTTCAGGCCGGCTGGGGCGGCGTGGTTTGGAAAACGCTGGGCGCCGAGGGGCCGCCGGTCGTCAACGTCAATGGCCCGCGCTACGGCGTCGTCCATGGCGCCGACCGCCGGGTGCTGGGGCTGAACAATATCGAGCTGATCACCGACCGCCCGCTTGAGGTGAACCTGCGCGAGATCAAGCAGGTCAAGCGCGACTGGCCCGACCGCGCGCTGGTCATCAGCCTTATGGTCCCGTGTGAGGAAGAGGCGTGGAAATCCATCCTTGCCGCCATCGAGGATACCGGCGCCGACGGGGTCGAGCTGAATTTCGGCTGTCCCCATGGCATGAGCGAGCGCGGCATGGGCTCGGCCGTCGGTCAGGTTCCCGAATATATCGAGATGGTGACACGCTGGGTTAAGCAATATTCCCGCATGCCCTGCATCGTGAAGCTGACCCCCAATATCACCGATGTCCGAAAACCCGCCGAGGCGGCCAGGCGTGGCGGTGCCGATGCGGTCAGCCTGATCAATACGATCAACTCGATCACCTCGGTCGATCTGGACCTGTTCGCGCCGCAGCCGACCATCGACGGCAAGGGCGCGCATGGCGGCTATTGCGGCCCGGCAGTCAAGCCCATCGCGCTGAACATGGTGGCCGAGATTGCGCGCAGCGCCGCCACGCGCGGGTTGCCGATCAGCGGCATCGGCGGCGTCACCACATGGCGCGATGCGGCCGAGTTCATGGCGCTGGGCGCCGGCAATGTGCAGGTTTGCACGGCGGCGATGACCTATGGCTTCAAGATCGTGCAGGAGATGATTTCCGGCCTGTCGCAATATCTCGACGACAAGGGGATCGCGCTGGACGACCTGATCGGGCGTGCGGTTCCCAATGTCACCGACTGGCAGTACCTGAACCTGAACTATGTCACCAAGGCACAGATCGATCAGGATATGTGCATCAAATGCGGCCGCTGTTACGCCGCCTGCGAGGATACCAGCCATCAGGCCATCGCCATGCTTCCGGGCCGCGTCTTCGAGGTCAAGGATGACGAATGCGTGGCCTGCAACCTCTGCATCGATGTGTGCCCGGTTCAGGATTGCATCACCATGCGCGAATTGCCGCTGGGCGAGACCGATCCCCGCACCGGCCGCAAGGTGGGGACATTTGCGAACTGGACCACGCATCCCAACAATCCGATGGCGAAAGCCGCGGAATGAACCGGGACAGGCCGGCCCCCGCGTGACTGCGTCGGCCGGTTCCCTTGACAAGCCGCGGCCCGGACCTAGCCTCGGGATCTGTGGATGCCAGCAGCCCGGCCCGGCAAGGGTCGGCAACCGAAAGCAAGGCGCATGGACAGCGACAATTTCAGGATAGACGGCAACCGGCTGTGGGACAGCCTGATGCGGATGGCGCGGATCGGGCCTGGCGTCGCGGGCGGCAACAACCGCCAGACGCTGACCGATGCCGATGCCGAGGGGCGCGCCCTGTTCCGGCAATGGTGCGAGGATGCCGGCATGACCATGGGCCTTGACCGCATGGGCAACATGTTCATGCGCCATGAGGGGGCCGAACCCGATCTGGACCCGGTCTATATCGGCAGCCATCTGGATACCCAGCCCACCGGTGGTAAGTTCGACGGCGTGCTGGGGGTGCTTTCGGGGCTGGAGGTGGTGCGGGCCATCCGCGACATGGGCATCCGCACCCGCCGGCCCATCGTGGTGGTGAACTGGACCAATGAGGAGGGCGCGCGGTTCGCGCCCGCGATGCTGGCCAGTGGCGTCTATGCCGGCGTCCTGACCGAGGATTACGCCAACAGCCGCGAGGATGCCGAGGGCAAGCGGTTCGGGGATGAGCTGGACCGTATCGGCTGGCGCGGGAGCGAGGATGTGGGCGGCCGGCCCATGCATGCGATGTTCGAATATCACATCGAACAGGGTCCGATCCTTGAGGCAGAGGGGCGTCAGATCGGTGTTGTCACCCATGGCCAGGGGCTGTGGTGGTTGCAGGTCACGCTGACCGGCAAGGACGCACATACCGGGTCGACGCCGATGAACATGCGGGTGAATGCGGGGCTTGGCATGGCGCGGATCATCGAGGCGGTGCACCAGATCGCCATGGACCACCAGCCGGATGCGGTTGGTGCGGTCGGTCAGGCGAATGTCTGGCCCAATTCGCGCAACGTGATCCCCGGGAAAGCGGTCTTTACCATCGATTTCCGCTCGCCCGATCTGGGCAAGCTGACCTCGATGCGGGCACGGCTGGAGGCCGAGGCGCCGCAGATCGCCGCCGAGCTGGGCCTTGGCATCGAGATCGAGCCGGTCGGGCATTTCGACCCCGTCACCTTCGATCCCGGTCTGGTCAAGGTGGTGCGGGGCGCGGCCGAGCGGTTGGGATACAGCCATATGAACATCGTTTCCGGTGCGGGTCACGATGCCTGCTGGATCAACCGCGTGGCGCCGACGGTGATGATCATGTGCCCCTGTGTGGGCGGGCTGTCGCATAACGAGGCCGAGGAGATCAGCCCGGAATGGGCGGCGGCCGGGGCCGATGTGCTGCTGCATTCGGTGCTTGAGGTGGCGGAGGTTGTGCGGTGACGCGGCGGGGGCGGATCCTGTCCGCGGACGCGGACGGTAGCCGGGGGCGCTGCCCCCGGACCCCCGGGATATTTGGACATGGAAGAGGGGGATGCGCATGAGCACGGTCATCAAAAACGGGACCATCGTTACCGCCGATCTGACCTATAAGGCGGATGTGTTGATCGAGGATGGGCGGATCTCGGCGATCGGTGAGGGGCTATCGGGCGACAAGGTTCTGGACGCCACCGGTTGCTATGTCATGCCGGGTGGGATCGATCCGCATACGCATCTTGAGATGCCCTTCATGGGCACCTATTCCGCCGATGATTTTGAAAGCGGGACGCGGGCCGCGCTGGCGGGTGGGACCACGATGGTGGTGGATTTCGCGCTGCCTTCGCCGGGGCAGGGGCTCTTGGATGCGCTGAAGATGTGGGACAACAAGGTGTCCCGTGCGCATTGCGATTTCAGCTATCACATGGCGATCACCTGGTGGGGGCAGCAGGTCTTTGACGAGATGGAGGCGGTGGTCAAGCGCGGCATCACCAGCTTCAAGCATTTCATGGCCTATAAGGGCGCGTTGATGGTGAATGACGACGAATTGTTCGCCAGTTTCCGCCGCGTGGGCGATCTGGGCGGGATCGCCCTGGTTCATGCCGAAAACGGCGATGTCGTGGCCGAACTGTCGGCGCGGCTTTTGGCCGAGGGGAATACCGGGCCTGAGGCGCATGCATACAGCCGACCGCCGCAGGTCGAGGGCGAGGCGACGAACCGGGCGATCATGGTGGCCGATATGGCGGGGGTGCCGCTTTATGTCGTCCATACCTCGTGCGAGGATGCGCATGAGGCGATCCGGCGCGCGCGCGCGCAGGGCAAGCGCGTCTGGGGCGAGCCGCTGATTCAGCATCTGACGCTGGATGAAAGCGAATATTTCAACCCCGATTGGGACCATGCCGCGCGGCGCGTCATGTCGCCGCCTTTCCGCAACAAGCTGCATCAGGACAGCCTGTGGGCGGGGCTGCAATCGGGCAGCCTGTCGGTGGTGGCGACGGATCATTGCGCCTTTACCACCGACCAGAAGCGCACCGGGATCGGCGATTTCACCAAGATCCCGAACGGGACCGGCGGGCTTGAGGATCGGATGCCGATGCTGTGGACGCATGGGGTGAATACCGGGCGGCTGACGCCGAATGAATTCGTGGCGGTCACCTCGACCAATATCGCCAAGATCCTGAACATGTATCCGAAAAAGGGCGCGGTGCTGGTGGGGGCGGATGCCGATCTGGTGGTCTGGGACCCGCAGGCGGAAAAGACCATCAGCGCCGGGACGCAGCAATCTGCCATCGATTACAACGTTTTCGAGGGGCAACATGTGAAGGGCCTGCCGCGCTATACCCTGACGCGGGGCGTGGTCGCCGTGACCGAGGGCAAGGTGGACTCGCGCGAAGGCCATGGTGCGTTTGTCGGCCGCGAGCCGCGCGGCACGGTGAACCGGGCATTGACGGCGTGGAAGGAACTGACCGCGCCAAGGCCGGTGGCGCGGTCCGGGATCCCGGCGACGGGGGTGTGACGGGTCGGGCGATGCCGAAACGGCACGGGGGCGATGACGGCGATCTTGCCCCGCCCCCGGGGTCCATCGGGCGCCGGGGTTTGCCGCGCCCCTAACCCTTGACCCCGGCCGAGATCATCACCGCCTCGGTCACGCGTTTCTGAAAGATCAGATAGGCGGCGATCACCGGGGCCGCAGCCAGAAGCGCCAGCGCCATCATCCGCGCATAGGCCACGCCGAATGTGTCATTGACCTGGGTGATGCCGACGGGGATGGTCATCATGTCCTCGCTTGTGGCGATCAGGAAGGGCCAGAAGAAATTGTTCCAGGCGCTGATGAAGGTGATGATCGCCAGCGCCGCCGTGATGCCCCAGTTCAGCGGCAGATAGAGCTTGAACAGCAGGGTGAATTCGCCGCCGCCATCCAGCAGAACCGCCTCGCGCATGTCCTTGGGGATGGCGTCGAAGAACTGTTTATAGACGATGATGACCACCGGCACGATCAGTTCGGGCAGGATGATTCCCCATAGCGTATTGACCAGCCCCAGATCGTTCATCAGCACGAATTGCGCGACATAAAGCGCCGGCACCGGCACCATGAAGCTGGCCACGATCATGAGATAGAGCGCCTTGCGCCCCGGAAAGCGCAGCTGCGACAGCGCATAGGCGCACATCATCCCGATCAGCAGCACGATCACCGTGATGATCGACGAGGCCAGCACCGAATTCAGATACCAGCGCGCCAGCTTGGAATTGCCCAGCACCTGCGCATAGGCGGAAAAATTCACCTCATCCAGCAGCACACCGGCATCCGCGACGATGCGCGCCTCGCTGCGCAGGGATGTGGTCAGCGCCCAGTACAGCGGAAACACCCAGATCGCCGCCGCGATCAGCACGATCCCGATAAAGGCGAGGTTGCGGACCCGTTTCGCGGTCATTTCCGGCCTCCGATCCGCAAGAGCTGGAATTGCAGCACCGAGACGATGACGATCACCACGAACAGGACCATCGCGATGGCGGCCGCATAACCGCCATGGTTCAGCTGGAATGCCTCGCGGTACATTTGCAGCAAGATGACATAGGATTGGTTGAACGGCCCGCCCTTGGACAGCAGATAAACCTGATCAAAGAGCTTTAATTGCAGGATCAGCTGCAAGGTCAGCACAAGCGCCGTCACCGGCCAGAGCAGCGGCCAGGTTACGCGCCGGAAACGCTGCCACGGGCCGGCGCCGTCCAGCGCCGCCGCCTCATAAAGGTCGGGCGGGATGTTGCGCAGCCCGGCGATGAACAGCAGCACGTTGAAACCATTTGTCCACCAGATGGTGACCAGCGCGATCATCGGCATGACCCAGACCGGGTCCTTGAACACCGCGACCGGGCGGCCCGTGATCGCGGCGATCAGCGGTTGCAGGATCCCGAACTGGAAATCCAGCATCCACCACCAGATCATCGTCACCACCGAAACCGGCAGCACATAGGGCAGAAAGAACAGCGTCAGCACCAGCGCCTGAATGCGGCCGCCAAGGCGGTTGACGGCCAGCGCGATCATCAGCGCGATCGCCGTGGTCGGCACCACCGTCAACAGGACGAAATAGATGTTGTTCCAGAGCGAGGTATAAAACAGCCGGTCATTGAACAGTTTGATGTAATTGCCAAATCCGATCCAGTTTCCGTCCCCGATCAGCGGCGCGTCGGTAAAGCTGAGCGCGATCACCCGCGCCGTGGGATAGAGAAAGAACAGCGAAAAGACGATCAGAAACGGGGCGACCAACAGGATCGCCGAGCGGATCTCGCGGCGTTCGCGCCTTTTGCGGGACATGGCTTTCCTCCTGTTGCGGGGCGGGCTGGCCGGGGGGCGGCCAGCCGGGATCGGTGCGGATGGATCAGTTCATCAGCGCCTGAAGCTGTTCCTTCATCTGGGCTGCGGCCTCGTCCGCGGTCAGATAGCCGTGGATCGCCGGCGCGATCAGGTTGTCGACCGCGTCATAGGCCGGCGAGGCCACGCCCGCGATCTTGGAACGCGGATCGAATGCCGCATGTTCGGCCAGCGAGGCATAGGTCGCATTGGGTTCCAGCGCCTGATATTCGGCGCTTTCCACCGTCGGCTTATAGGCCGGGATATGACCCGCCCCGGCCCAGTCCAGCGAATGCTTTTCCATCCAGCCGATGACCGTCAGCACGGCGTCGCGGGTCTCGGCGGTCATGTTCGCATCGTTGGGGATGGCAAAGGCGTGGGAATCGGCCCAGGTCGCCGGTTGATCCAGCAATTGCGGGATTTCATTCGCGAACCAGTCAAAGCCAAGCGTTCCGGCCGCCGCCTGATCCTTGAAGGTCGGGACCTCCCAGACGCCATTGGTGTGCAGGATGGCCTTGCCGCCGGAAAACAGCGCTACCGAGGCCTCATAGGATGCCTGTTCAGGGATCAGCCCGGCGCCGCGCCAGTCGGCCATGATCTGAATGGCGCGGGCGGCCTTGGCCAGATTGTCGCCGGCCAGAACCTCGCCATCGGTGAGGAATTCGCCGCCCTGCTGGCGGAACAGGGTGTAAAACATCCGCCATACGCCGCCGCCGCCCTCGGTCTGAAAGCTCAGCGGATCGGAAAAGCCCTTGTCCTTGGCCCAGCTCAGCAATTCGGTCAGATCCTCGACCGAGCCGATGCCGGTCAGATTGCCTTCGCCATCCAGCCATTTCGAGCCCTGAAGCGCGGTCTTGTTGTAATAGGCGACGATGGCGTGGATGTCGAAAGGCACCGCCATCAACTGGCCATCGGGGCCGGTCGCGGCCTCGATCGCGGCGGGAAAGAAATCGTCCCGGCTTAGCCCGGCCTTGCCCAGATCGGCATCGCTGATCGGCGACAGCACCCCCTCTTCCAGCGCCAGCGGCAGGCGCGAAAGGTGATAGGTCATGATGTCGGGCCCCTGACCGACCGCGACGGCGGTGCGCACCTTGGTGTAATAGGGCGCGCCCCATTCCAGCGTCGTGCCCTGAATGCGGATGTCGGGATGTTCCTCGTTGAATTGCTGGATCAGCGCCTTCATGCGGACGCCGTCGCCGCCGGCCAGGAAATCCCACCATTCCAGTTCGACCGCCGCCCATGCCGGGCTGGACAGGCCAAGGATCAGCGCGGCCGAGGCCGCAAGTTTCGCAATCTTGGTTTTCATTCTGACTTTCCTCCTCATATCAGGATGATCGGGTGGTTCAGCGCAGCCGCGCGCCATCGGCCCCGAACGCGAATATCCGTTCCGTCTGGGGGGTGACGGTCTGCACGGT
The DNA here is from genome assembly GCF_042648425.1 of Paracoccus mangrovi. Taxonomy (NCBI): domain Bacteria; kingdom Pseudomonadati; phylum Pseudomonadota; class Alphaproteobacteria; order Rhodobacterales; family Paracoccaceae; genus Paracoccus; species Paracoccus mangrovi. The sequence goes on from NZ_JBHRXJ010000004.1 coordinate 279,767, forward strand.
GCCGCGCATGCCGTGCCGCGCGCCGGTTTGCTGGAAAACCACCGCATCGCCCCCGGCAAGCGTGCCGTGCTGATACGAGACGCCGCCCAGTTCCTCGGCCACGTCGACGGTGACGCGCAGTCCCGGCCCGGTGGTGATGGCCAGATGCTCGGGCCGGATGCCCAGCGTCACAGGCGCGCCGGGACCGGGGCGCGTGGCGGCACGCAGCGGGATCTGAAAGCTCAGGTCCGGCTGGCCGTCCAGCCGCGCCACGATGCCGTCCGCCATGTGATCCGTGACCGTGGCATCGAAGAAATTCATCGACGGCGAGCCGATGAACCCCGCGACAAAGCGGTTCGAGGGATTGTCATAGAGGTCGAGCGGGCTGCCCGATTGCTGGACATGCCCGCCTTGCAGCACGAAGATCGTGTCGGCCAGCGTCATCGCCTCGACCTGATCATGGGTGACATAGATCATCGTCGCGCCCAGCGCCTTGTGCAGGCGCGCCAGTTCCAGCCGCATCTGCACGCGCAATTCCGCATCCAGATTGGACAGCGGCTCGTCAAAAAGAAACAGGTCCGGCGCGCGCACGATGGCGCGGCCGATCGCCACGCGCTGGCGCTGGCCGCCGGAAAGCTGGGCGGGCTTTTTGTCGAGCTGCGCGCCAAGTTGCAGGATGTCGGCGGCGGCGCGGACCTTTTCGTCGATCTCGGGCTTGGGGCGCCGGGCCAGGCGCAGGCTGAAGGCCATGTTTTCATAGACGCTGAGATGGGGATAAAGCGCATAGGATTGAAACACCATCGCGACCCCGCGCCGGGCGGGGTCTTCGTGGGTCACGTCGCGGTCGCCGATGCGGATGGTGCCGGAACTGGTTTCCTCAAGCCCGGCGATCATGCGCAAAAGCGTGGATTTCCCGCATCCCGACGGGCCGACAAAGACGGCGAATTCGCCCTTGCGGATGTCCATGTCGACGCCGCGAATGACATCGACCGCGCCAAAGCTCTTGCGGACCGCAGCAAGGTGAACGCCATTGTCCCGGATTGCCCCCTCCATTCCCCGATCCGCCTTTCAGTTCAGCGCCAGACGCAGCAGGTGATACGAAAAGGCCGGCAATTCGCCCCTGAGCCCGCCATCGGCCACGCCCATTCCCGTGCCCTTGCGCGGCCGGATGCGGTCGGGCTCTTGGGCGGTATTGGCGACGCGCGGCCCGGTGCCGTCGCCGCCGATGACCTGATGTTCGATCAGCCGCGCGTTCCCAAAGCCGCCAAGCGCAAGGTCCAGTTCCATCGCCTCATCTGGGCTGCGGTTGACGGCAAAGACGGTGAGCGACGCGCCATCCGGCGCCAGCACGGCGGCAATGTCGAGATAGTTCACGTCCTGCGCGGCCTCGGCATCATAGCGCGGGCCGTCGACAGCGACATTCAGCGCCGTGCCGCGCCCATAGAGGCTTGCGAATTGATAGGGGTAATAGATCGAGGTCGCCCAGGCCTTGCCGCCGCGTTCGGCGCGGATCGGCGCGATCACGTTCACCAGCTGCGCGATACAGGCGATCTTGACCCGATCCGACCGGCGGATGAATTCGTTCAGCAGGCCGCCCACGAACAGCGCGTCTTCGAGGTTGTAATCCTCTTCCAGAAGCGGCGGCGCCTCGGGCCAGTCCCATTCGCGCCAGTTGCGGCTGTCCTGTTCGCGGTTGTGATACCAGACATTCCATTCGTCAAAGCAGATATAGACGTCGTTTTTCGCCCGCTTCTTTGCCTTGACATAGTCGATCACGCCGGCGATCGACTGGATATAGCGGCCGGTTTCCTCGATCTTGGCAAAGAAATTCAGGCTGTTATGGCTGTTATTGCCGAAATACTTGTGCAGCGAGATGTATTCGACATTCTCATAGCATTCCTCAAGCACCTGACGTTCCCATTCGGGATAGGTGGGCATCTGGTCGTTCGAGGAACCGCAGACGATGGTTTCGATGCCGGCGCCAAAGGCCTTGACCGCCTTGGCGGTTTCATTGGCCAGCCGGCCATATTCGACCGCGTCCTTGTGCCCGATCTGCCAGGGGCCATCCATTTCATTGCCCAGGCACCACATGTTCACGCCATAGGGCTGTTCGACACCATGGCTGCGGCGCAGATCGCTCCAATACGTTCCCGAGGGGTGGTTGCAATATTCGACGAAATTGCGCGCATCCTCGATCCCGCGGGTGCCCAGATTCAGCGCCAGCATCATCTCGATGCCCGCATCCTTGGCCCAGCCGGCGAATTCGTTGATCCCGACCTGATTGCTTTCGCGCGACCGCCAGGCCAGGTCCAGCCGCACGGGGCGGTCCTTTTGCGGGCCGATCCCGTCCTCCCATTTATAGGCGGACACGAAATTGCCGCCCGGATAGCGGATGGCGGGAATGCTGAGCCCGCGCACCAGGTCCAGCACATCCTTGCGAAAGCCCTGCGCATTGGCGGTCGGATGGCCGGGTTCATAGATGCCGCTGTAAATGGCTCTGCCCATATGTTCGATGAAGGCGGAATAAAGCCGGTCATCAATGCCTGCGATGGTGAAGTCCCGGTGGACGGTCGCACGGGTTTTCACGGTTCCCTCCGATTGCGGTCTCTTGCGGTGGGACAGGCTTAGGGCAGGGATGCGTTGCCGGACAATTTACTTATTGGCGTCTCGCGTTGACAGAATTGGTAACTGTCATGCCGGCAAGGTTCTGTTCGACCAGATCCAGAAGCCGTTTCGCCGCCGCCGACAGGATGCGGTCGCGCGGGCGCAGAATGTGATAGGGTTCGATGACGATCGGCCGGGGCAGCCGCAAAAGCACCAGATCGGCCGAAAAGGGCGGCGACAGCAACAGGTCGGCGACCTCATGCGTGACCACGGCGATGACGTCGGAATCGCGCAGCAGGGCCATGATCGCCACCACCGAGGCGGTCTTGATCAGGTTTTCGGGCAGCGCGATGCCTTCGTCGTGAAAGGCGATGTCCAGCGCGTGGCGGATCGGCGCCCCGCGGTCCTGCATGGTCCACGGATATTCGACCAGATCGGCCAGCGCGGCCGGATCGCGCCCCGCCATCGGATGGCCGCGCCGCACCATCAACAGGATGGATTCGTCCCGCCCGGCCGAAATCTCGTAATCCGGGGCATGGGCTTCGGGGGCCAGCCGGCTAAGGGTAAAGTCGTATTCGCCGCGCTCAAGCCCCCACATCAGCCGCGACGAGGATGAGACATCGAGCAGCACCTCGACCTGCGGGGCCTCATGTTTCAGGCGCAGGATCGCCGGGATCACAAGCGCCAGCGCCGCGCCCGTCACCGCCCCCACCCGGACCGAACCGCCGCGCCCCGACAGATGCGCGGTGAAATCCTGTGCCATCTGGTCCAGATCATGGGTCAGCTTGCGCGCATGCCGGGCCAGCACCTCGCCCGAGGGGGTGGGGCGCATGCCCTTGGCCGTGCGCTCGAAGAGCGCGGCGTTCAGTTGCGTTTCCATATCGGTCAGCATGCGCGACGCGGCGGGCACGGTCATGCCGCAACTGGCGGCGGCCAGACGCAGCTTGCCATGCCGCGCGATTGCCGCGACCAGCCGCAGCTGCACCGGCCGCAATGATCTGAGATAGAGGTTCATCCCCCGCCTTTCGCGTCAAGATCCGCCCGGGGCGCGGGCTGGGCCGGCCGGGGCGCGTGGAATGAACGATTCATGATTTCCATCTGTTGTGCTAGGTCTGTTGGCGCGCAAGAGGCGGGCCAGAGGTGGAAAAGACCATGACCATGATCTCCGAAGTCGGCGATTATTTCACCAAAGGCTGCGGCCGCTGCGCGCGTTTCGACACGCCCGATTGCGCGACGCGGATATGGGCGCAGGGGGTGGAACGGCTGCGCGCGATCTGTCTTGCCGCCGGGCTTGAGGAATGGGCCAAATGGGGGCATCCCTGTTATATGCATGCCGGCCGCAATATCGCGATCATCGGTGCGGTGCGCGATGATTTCCGGCTGAGCTTTTTCAACGCCGCGCTGATGACCGATCCGCAGGGCGTGCTGGAACGGCAGGGGCCGAATACCAGACATGCCGACATGATCCGGTTCACCTCCGATGATCGGGTCGCAGCGCTGGAACCGGTCATCCGCGCCTATCTGGCCGAGGCGATGGGCTATGCGGTGCAAGGCATCCGCCCGCCCCGCGACGAAAGCGAGCCGGATCTGCCCGATGAGCTGGCCGAGGCGCTGGACGGCGATCCCGAACTGGCCGAGGCGTTTCACGCGCTGACGCCCGGCCGCCGCAAAAGCTATGTGATCAACCTGAACGGGGCCAGGCAATCGCGCACCCGGGTCGAGCGCATCGCCCGGTTCCGCGACAAGATCATCGCCGGCAAGGGCGCGAATGAATATTGACCCTGGGGCGGTGCGCGGGGCCGCTTGCCGCCGCGTCGTGACCGCCGTCACCCCGGATCGCGCCACCCCTGATCGTGTGGCCCCTGATCGTGCGACCGCGACCGGTCGACGGGCGCGGCCCCCGGAAATCAGCCCGCGTCGGCGGTAAAGCCCGCATCCTCGATGGCGCGAATTGCGCAGGCCTCGTCATTGTCGGAACTGTCGCCGGTGATGCCCACCGCACCAAGAATGGCGCCATTCTTGCGGATCAGCACGCCGCCCGGCACCGGCACCAGCGCGCCGCCGGCCAGCGCGTTCATCGCCTGGATGAAATAGGGCTGTTCCTTGGCGCGTTCAAAGATCGCCCGCGACCCCATGCCCAGGGCGATGGCGCCCTTGGCCTTGGCCTGCGCGATTTCGGGGCGCAGCGTGCTGGTCCCGTCCTGACGCATCAGCACCTTCAGATTGCCGGCCGAGTCAAGCACCGCGACGGTCAGCGGCTTCAGCCCCATCCCGGCAGCCAGTGACAGACAGTTCGCGGCCAGCTTTTGCGCGGTATTCAGCGTCAGATCCATGGGCGTTCCTTTCCCTGTGGGGCCGGACCGACCCGTGCGGCCGGGCCGGAATGGCGATGGCAAGTCATTGACCCGCATCAGCTAAAGCAGGGGGCATGCCGGATGCAACCCATGGTCGTGCCTTGCCCTTATTCGGCGGCGATGCCGGGCGCGGGCATGTCGTCCAGCACCTTCAACGCCGCGTCAAGACCGCCGTCGCGATGCGGCACGCCCGCCTTGCGCAGGCCCAGCTCGACCCCGGTCAGCGTGCCGGCCAGCGTGAGGTCGTTGAAATCGCCCAGATGGCCGATGCGGAACACCTTGTCAGCGACCTTGGACAGCCCGTTGCCAAGCGAGATGTCGTAATGGCGCAGCGCCGTCTTGCGAAAGGCGTCGGCGCTGTGCCCCTCGGGCATCAGAACGGCGGTCAGCACGCCGCTTTCCTGTCCCTGACGGCGGCAGAGGACCTCAAGCCCCCAATGGCGCACGGCGGCCCGGGTGGCGGCGCCATGGCGCGCATGCCGGGCAAAGACATTCTCCAGCCCTTCGTCATGCAGCATGGCGATGGCCTCGTTCAGGCCGAACAGCAGGTTGGTCGCGGGCGTATAGGGGAAATAGCCGCTGGCGTTGCTGGCCTTCATCTCGCGCCAGTCCCAATAGGATCGCGGCATCCCGCCTTGTTCGGATGCTGCCATCGCCTTGGCGCTGACCGCGTTGAAGGACAGGCCCGGCGGCAGCATCAGCCCCTTTTGCGAACCCGAGACCGCGACATCGACGCCCCATTCGTCAAAGCGGAAATCGATCGAGGCCAGCCCCGAAATCGTGTCCACCATCAACAGCGCCGGATGCCCCGCCGCATCGATGGCCGCCCGCACCTGGGCGATGGGCGAAACCGATCCGGTCGAGGTCTCGTTATGGACCACGCAGACGGCCTTGATCTCATGCGCGCGGTCGGCGCGCAGGCGGGTCTCGATGGCGTCGGGATCGGCCCCGCCGCGCCAGTCTCCTTCGATGAATTCGGGGCGCAGGCCCAGCTTTTCGGCCATCTTTTTCCACAGCGTGGCGAAATGGCCGGTCTCATACATCAGCACCCGGTCGCCCCGCGACAGCGCGTTGACCAGCGCCGCCTCCCAGGCGCCGGTGCCGGATGCGGGATAGATGACGACATCCTGCCCGGTCTTGAAGATCGACCGCATGCCCATCAGCGCGGTCCGACCGACCTCGGCGAAATCCGGGCCGCGATGGTCGATCACCTGCGCCGAGATCGCGCGCAGCACGCGTTCGGGCACCGGGCTGGGGCCGGGGATCTGAAGGAAATGGCGGCCGGCGCGATGTGTCATGAGACCTCTCCGTTTGCGACGAGCTGCCGCACTGAATTGTGTTTTTAATTTTGCATTATGTATCCATTTCAGGTAGCCCCGAGTCAACAGGGAATAGAAAGGCGTTTCATGCTGGATCAGGCGCTAAGAAAGGATTTTCAGGGCGAAGTTCTGTTCGATCCCTTTTCGCGGGGGCGCTATTCGACCGATGCCTCGTTCTATCAGATCATGCCAATGGGGGTCGCGATCCCGCGCGGAATGGCCGATGTCGCGGCCGCGCTGGCGGTGGCGCGCGATCTCGGCGTGGCGGTCACCGGGCGCGGCGGCGGCACCTCGCAATGCGGGCAGACGGTCAATTCGGGGCTGATCCTCGACAATTCGGTGCATTTCAACCGCATCCTTGAACTGGACGCGCCGAACCGCCGGGTGGTGGTCGAGCCGGGGATCGTGCTCGACGATCTGAACCGGGCCTTGCGGCCCTATGGGCTGTGGTTTCCGGTCGATGTCTCGACCGCCTCGCGCGCGACCATTGGCGGGATGGCTGCGAACAATTCCTGCGGCGGTCGTTCGCTGCGCTATGGCACCATGCGCGACAATGTCCTGTCGATCGAGGCGATCATGGCCGATGGCCGCCTTGCCCGCTTCGGCCCCGTTGACGGTTACGGTGATGGCGGTCCGCCGGCCGGGCTGGTCGATGCGCTATTGGCGATGGGGCGCGACCACGCGGCGCTGATCGACGCGCGTATCCCCAAGCTGACGCGGCGCGTCGGCGGCTATAATATCGACGCGCTGGTGCCCGGGGACCGGCCCGTCAACCTGTCGCATCTTCTGGTCGGCAGCGAGGGGACGCTGGCCTATTTCACCAAGATCGAGCTGAAGCTTTGGCCGCTGGTCGGTCAGCGTGTGCTGGGCGTGTGCCATTTCCCCAGCTTTTATCAGGCGATGGACGCGACCCAGCATCTGGTCGGTCTGAACCCGCTTTCGGTCGAGCTGATCGATGCCACCATGATCGGCCTGTCGCGTCAGATCGCGTTGTTTCGCCCCACCATCGAGCAATTCGTGCGCGGCACCCCCGAGGCGCTGTTGCTGGTCGAATTCGACGAGGGCGAGGCCCATGCCAATGCCCGCAAGCTGCGCGAGCTGGCCGGGCGCATGGGCGATCTGGGCTTTGACTGGCGGGGGCAGGGGCCGCATTGGGGCGGCGTCGTCGCCATCGAGGATCAGCGCCTGCAAACCCGCATCGCCGAGGTCCGCAAATCCGGCCTCAACATCATGATGTCGATGAAGCAAGAGGGAAAGCCCGTGTCCTTTGTCGAGGATTGCGCCGTCGCGCTGTCCGATCTGGCGGAATATACGCGCGAATTGACCGAGGTCTTTGCGCGTCACGGCACAAAGGGGACGTGGTATGCCCATGCCTCGGTCGGGTGCCTGCATGTGCGGCCGGTGCTGAACCTGAAACTGGACGGCGACGTCAAGCGCATGCGCGCCATTGCCGAAGAGGCCTTTGCGCTGGTCGCCAGATACAAGGGGTCGCATTCCGGCGAGCATGGCGACGGCATCGTGCGTTCGGAATTTCACGAACGCATGTTCGGCCCGGAAATCACCGCCCTGTTCCGCGAGGTCAAGGACCGCTTCGACCCCCAAAGCCGGCTCAATCCCGGCAAGATCGTCGATGCGCCGAAAATGGATGAGCGCAGCCTGTTTCGCTATCCACCCGGCTATGCCGCCAAGCCCCTGAAAACCGCCTTCGACTGGTCCGCCTGGCCGGGGGCGGGCGGCGGCTTTCAGGGCGCGGTCGAGATGTGCAACAACAACGGCGCCTGTCGCAAGCTGGCGGGCGGGACCATGTGCCCGTCCTATCGCGTGACGCGGGCCGAACAGCATGTCACGCGCGGGCGCGCCAATACGCTGCGGCTGGCGATCACGGGGCAATTGGGGGCCGATGCGCTGACCTCGGACGAAATGGCCGAGACGCTGCGGCTCTGTGTGTCCTGCAAGGGGTGCAAGCGTGAATGCCCGACCGGCGTCGACATGGCGCGGATGAAGATCGAGGTCATGGCCGCCCGCGCCCGCGACCGGGGGTTGACGCTGCATGAGCGGCTGGTGGCGGATCTGCCGCGCTATGCGCCCTATGCGGCGCGGCTGCACTGGCTCATGAATCTGCGCAATCGCAGCCCGGTTCTTGCGCGGCTGACCGAGCGGGCGACCGGCTTTTCCGCCGCCCGCGCGTTGCCGCAATGGTCGGCGCGCCCGTTTCGCGATGCCGAGCTGCCGGCGCGCGACGATGCGGATGTCGTGATCTTTGCCGATGCGTTCAACCGCTGGTTCGAACCCGAGAACCTGCGCGCCGCGATCCGCGTGCTGCGGGCGGCCGGTCGCCGTGTCACCCTGGCGCGTCCTTTGGAGGGGGGGCGGGCGCTGGATTGCGGGCGCACGCTTCTTTCCGTGGGTCTTGTCGACCGGGCAAAGGCCGAGGGGCAGCGACTGATTGACGCACTTCTTCCGCATGTCCGCGCCGGGCGGGCGATCGTCGGGCTGGAACCGTCCAGCCTGCTGACGCTGCGCGATGAAATTCCGGCGCTGATTCCCGGTAAGGCCACGCAGGATGTGGCAAACGCCGCTTTCACGTTCGAGGAATATATCGCCGCCGAGGCCGATGCCGGGCGCTGGAATCTGCGGCTTCGACCCCTTGGCGCGCGCGTTTTGTTGCACGGACATTGCCATCAGAAGGCCATGGATGTCATGCCGGCGATCCGGAAAGCATTGGCGCTGCTGCCGGAAACGGATATTCAGGTCGTGGAAACGAGCTGCTGCGGCATGGCCGGGGCCTTTGGCTATGGTGTCGAAACCGAGGCAATATCGCGTCAGATGGGTGAGCTTGACCTGTTCCCGGCTGTGCGTGATGCCCCGGACGGCACCATTTTGGTGGCCGACGGAACCTCTTGCCGGCACCAGATCGCGGACGGCACCGGGCGGCAGGCGATACATGTCTCGCGGCTTTTTGACCTTGCGCTGCAGGAGGCGCCGGAACGATGAATTTGACCGCTACGACCGGCCCGCAAATCCGCCGCCGTTCGCTGCACGAAGAGCTGACCGAGGCGCTGCGCGAACTGATCGTGTCGGGGGAACTGCGCCCCGGCCACAAGGTCCCGGAAAAGGATCTGTGCGAACTTTACAGCGTGTCGCGCACCCCGCTGCGCGAGGCGTTGAAGGTGCTGGCGACCGACGGGCTGATCCATCTGGAACCCAATCGCGGTGCCTGGGTCAGCCGCATCTCGGTCGAGGAACTGGACGAGCTTTTCCCTATCATGGGCGCGCTTGAGGCGCTGGCGGGCGAGCTGGCCTGCAAGAACATCACCGATGACGAAATCGCCGAGGTCGAGGCGCTGCATGACCGCATGTATCAGCATTACCTGGCCCGCGAGCTTGAGGATTATTTCAAGCTGAACCAACAGATCCACGAAACCATTCTGGCCGCCGCGCGCAACGCCACCCTGACCGTGCAGTATCGCACGCTGGCGGCGCGGGTGCGGCGCGGGCGCTATATGGCCAATATCACCCGCGAACGCTGGGATCAGGCGATGCGCGAGCATGAGGACATCCTTGCCAGTCTGCGCGCGCGTGACGGGGCAACGCTTTCGGTGATCCTGCGCGCGCATCTGGAAAAGACCAGCATCACCTTGCGCGAATGGCTGCTTTCCAAGGAACAGGGCGCCGGGGCCTAGGGCCGGGCCGTTCCGGCCATGCGCCGCGCGACGCGGAGCCGCCCATAAAACCCCGCCTTTGCGCTTATTTTCCGGTCCAGACCGGCTTGCGCTTGGCCAGAAAGGCCGCGACGCCCTCGCGGAAATCCTGGCTGCCATAGACGCGTTCGATCACGTCGCGGTCATTGGGCGCCGCCTCGGCCAGCCGTGCCAGAAGGGTCCGGCAGGCGGCGATGGTCAGGGGCGCGGCCTCGCACAGACGCGCGATCTGGCGCGCCGTTTCGGCCTCGATCCGGTCGGGCGGGACGCAGGCGCTGGAAAAGCCCAGCCCGTGGACGGTCGCGCCGTCCAGAAATTCCGACAATAACAGCATCCGCCGCACCGGCCCGTCGCCAAAGGCGCGGATCAGCCGGGCGATATTGGCCGCCGACAGGCAATTCCCGACCGTGCGGGCAATGGGGACGCCGAATTTCGCCCCCGGCGTCACGATGCGCAGATCGCAGGCGGCGGCGATGGCCAGCCCGCCGCCCACCGCCGCGCCCTCGATCACGGCAAGCGTGGGCGCGGGCAGGCGCGCCAGCCGCGCCAGAACGGTGTCGATGTGATCTTCGTAAACCAGCCCGTCGGCGCCGCTTTGAAAGGCGGTGAATTCGGAAATGTCGGTGCCGGCGACAAAGGCGCCGCCCGCGCCGCGAAAGACGATGGCGCAAAGATCGCGTTGTCCGTCCAGCTGGTCACAGATCGCGGCCAGTTGCGCATACATGGCAAAGGTCATCGCATTGCGCGCCGCCGGTCGCGCAAAGGTGACATGCGCGACCGGACCATCCAGCCGCAGCGTGACCTCGCCCCCGTCAGCCATCGGCGATCCCCAATTCGCGCAGGATCTCGGCCCGGTGCTCGTCCAAAAGCGGCGGATGGCGGCGCACCTCTTGCGGGGTGCCGCGCAGCTTGACCGGAAAGCCGATGTTCTTGACCTCGCCCTCGACCGGATGGGTGATCGGCATCACCATGTCCCGCGCCTGCGCATGTTCGTTGCCCAAGGCCTCGGCGTAATCGAGGATCGGCCCGGCGGGAATGCCGGCATCGAGCAGCGCCTGAACCCATTCCGCGCGGCTGCGGGTGATCAGCGTGGTTTCCAGATCGGCGATCAGCGCCTCGCGGTTTTTCATCCGCAGGGCGTTGGTGGCGTAATCGGGATGCGCGATCAGATCCGCGCGCCCGATGGTTTCGCAAAGCCGGCGATACAGGCGGTCATTATTCGCGCCCAGCACGAAATGCCCGTCGCTGGCGCGCACCGCCTGATAGGGGGCGGCCATGCGGTTGGCGGTGCCGATCCGTTCGGGGATATTGCCCGTGCCCCAATAATCGCAGATGTCCCAGACCGCAAAGGACAGTCCGGCCTCGTAAAGCGAGGCGTCGATGAACTGTCCCGCGCCGGTCTTTTGGCGGCCGATATAGGCGGCAAGGATGGCATAGACGGTCAGCATCGAGCAGCCGATATCCGCCAGCGGCCCGCCCGATTTCGCCGGCGGCCCGTCGGGATGTCCGGTGATCGACATGATCCCCGACGCCGCCTGCGCCATCAGGTCGAAGCCCGGCCGCGCGGACCATGGCCCGGTCTGGCCAAAGCCCGAGATGCTGGCATAGATGATGCCCGGATTGATCGCGGCCACGCTGTCGTAATCGATCCCCAGCTTGGCCACGACGCCGGGGCGATAGTTTTCGACGATCACATCGGCGGTGGCCGCCAGCTTCAGAAAGATCTCGCGGTCGGGCGCGGATTTCAGGTCCAGCGCGATCGAGCGCTTGTTGCGGTTCATGTTCAGAAACCCAAGGCTGTCATCGCCCCTGAGCCGGAAGCCCATGGCGCTGCGGGTCTGGTCGCCGGTCGGCGGCTCGACCTTGATCACATCGGCGCCCAGATCGCCCAGCAGCATACAGCAGAACGGCCCGGCCATGACCTGCGACACATCCAGCACCCGGATCCCTTCCAGCGGCAGCGGCTTTTTTGTGGTCATCTCAGCCCCCATAGATCAGGTGAACCAGCGCCAGCGAGATGCCGGGCAGGTAGGTACAGACCAGAAGCAGCGCCAGCAGCGCGCCGATAAAGGGCAGGTTGACCTTGGTCGTTTCCCAGATGTCCGATTTCGCGATGGAACAGGCCGCGATCAGGACCGAGGCGACCGGCGGCGTCTGTTGCCCGATGGCCAGGTTCAGCGTCACCACCAGCCCGAAATGCACCGGGTCGATGCCGGCGGCCAGCACCATCGGCATGACGATGGGCACCACCAGAATGATCGCCGCCGCCGAATGCAGGAACATGCCCAGGATCAGAAAGGCGATGTTGAGCATCAGCAGGATCAGATATTTGTTCGTGGTCAGCCCGCCGATGGCCTGCGCCAGTTGCTGGGGCAGCTGCGCCTCGGTCAGAAAGCCGCCGATCAGATACGAGGCGGCCACCAGCAGCATCACCACCGCCGTCTGCACACCGCTGTCGATCAGCGCCTTGTAAAGCGCGCGCACGTCGAATTCGCGATAGATCACGCCCGAGATGAACAGCGCCGCCACCACGGCCAGCGCCGCGCCCTCGGTCGCGGTGACGATGCCGCCAAAGATCCCGCCCAGAATGATGACCGGCAGCAACAGCGCCCAGCCCGCCTCTTTGAAGCGCAGCCAGACATTCGAGATCTGGAACCGCTCTTCGACCGGGAAATTATGCCGCCGCGCCTGAATATAGGCGGCAACGGCCAAAAGGATGGCGCCGACGATGCCGGGGCCGAAGCCCGCGATGAACATCTTGACCACCGATTGCTGGGCCATGACCGCGTAAAGGATCATCGGGATCGAAGGCGGCAGGATGATCGCAAGGCTGGAGGCCGAGGAACAGATCGCGGCCGAGAATTCCTTGGAATAGCCCTTTTTGCGCATCGCCGGCACAAGGATCGAGCCCAGGGCCGCGACCCCCGCGACCGCCGAGCCCGAGATTTCGGCGAAAAACATCGAGGCGCCGATCACCACAAAGGACAGCCCGCCCCGCACGAAACCCACCAGCGCCGATGCAAGCGCGATCAGCCGGCGCGAAATGGACGAGGCGTTCATGATCGAACCGGCCAGCACGAAAAGCGGGATCGCCAGCAGGGGAAAGCTCGACGCCCCCTCGAACATGGTCAGCGCCAGATTGGGCAGCATGTCGCCGCCCTGAACGATAAGGACCGCGCCGATGCCGACGATCCCCAATGCGACCGCGATGGGCACGTTCAGCAGCGCCAGCGCGAACATCACCAAAAGCATGATTGCGATGGTCATCAGGCATCCCCCCGCCGATGGTTGCGATGGCTGGCCGAGGCGACGCTGGCGTCATCCTGTTCCAGCGGTGTGTTGGAAATATCGCCAAGCGCCTCCTGGATTTCGTGATCGACGAAACCGGCCCCGCGCGCCGCCGCCATCACCTCGGGCAGGCGCATGGCCTCGGCCAGCATGAAGAGGATGGCGCCCAGGGGGATGATCGATTGCGTCAGCTGCACCGGCACATCGGGCAACGACACCAGCGTCATCCCCTCAAGTATGACCAGCACCTGCCAGCCGGCATAGGCCAGAAGCCCGAAGAAAAAGAACACGCAGGCCTCGGCAAAGATGGTGACCGGCACCCGCCAGCGCGGCGGCATGGCGTTCACCAGCCCCGGAAAGCCGATATGCGCGCCCTTCAGCGCCGCCAGCGCCGAGCCGAAATAGGTCATCCAGACCAGCCCGATCGAGGCCACCTCGTCATACCAGCTGAGCGCCGACCCCATATAGCGATAGATGGTGCCCATCACGATCAGCGCCGTGAGCGAGGCCACGATCAGCGCGGTGATTATTTCCAGCAGGGATTCGAACCCCCGCCGCAGCTTGTGCGAAACCATGCGTCTCTCCTGCGGATGGATGCGGGGCCCGGCGGGCCGGACCCCGGGGCGTGGCATCATTCGCCGGACAGGCCCTGCGCCTTTTCGATCAGCGCGCCGGCGCCCTCGACCGATTGGGCGAACTGGTCATAGATCGGCTGGCTGGCCGCGACGAAGGCGGCGGTATCGACCTCGTTCACCGCCATTCCTGCCTCGGTCAGCTTTTGCAGCAGGTCCTTTTCCAGATCGGCGGCGATGCCATAGACGACATCCTGCATCTCGACCGCCGTTTCGGTCAGTGCCTGCTGGACCTCGGGGTCGAACTTGTCCCAGGACCGGCCGGCGGTGACAAAGGCCGGGGTATAGACGTGATTGCTGATCGAAAGGTATTTCTGTACCTCATAGAAGCGCGAGGGATAGATCTGGGCATAGGGATTTTCCTGCCCGTCCATCACCCCGGTCTGAAGCGCGACAAAGACCTCGGACAGGGGCATCGGGCTGGGGCTTGCGCCATAGGCCTGAAACATCTTGATGCGCCATTCGCCGTTGGGCACGCGCAGCTTGATGCCCTTCAGGTCCTCGGGGGTGCTGATGGCCCGACGGTTGTTGGTGATCTGGCGAAAGCCGTTTTCCCAGACGCCGATGATCCGATAGCCGGTCTTTTCGGCCTCGGGGACCATGGTCGGGGTCACGATCTCGTCGCGGATCCGTTTCATGTGGTCGCGGTCATGGACAAGATAGGGCATCTCGAACAGGCCAAAGACCGGCACCATCGAGGACATGATCGTCGAGGGCAGCGCCAGATCGGCGGTCCCCAGTTTTAGCTTTTGCAACAAGGCCTTGTCATCGCCCAGCTGGCTTGAGCCATAGACGATGACCTTGCCCTTGTCGCCCAGCCTTTCATTGGCGCGTTTGGCAAATTCCGTGGCGCTGAGATCCATCAGCGAGCCGGGTTCCCCGACATGGCCGAACTTGATTTCCGCCTGTGCCGCGGCCTGCGACGCCAGCCCCAGCGCGGCCATTACGGCGGCGCCGAGCAATCCCCTGATATTCATGTTATCCTCCCCTGGTGGTTTTCGACGTCAATCCTTCGGTCCCGCCCTCCCCGGCGGTGACCGAAAGCCGCATTGGCGGGGCCTTGGCCCGACCAGTCCAACCAACATAATTTTGAATTATGTATAAAGAATGATTCTGAATTTGGTCAACCCGGTTCAGTTTCCGGGCGCCGATCCGCTCTGCGATGCCTGTTTCGTGGCCCCCTTGGGTGCGGGGATGCCGTGCCCGCCGGCCATCCTCGTGCAGAATCGGCCGCAGGGGATCGTGCAGGTTGTGCGGCCGGGTGGCGCCATGCCCGGCGCGCCGGATCGGCGGGCGGGAAATCCGGTTGCGATGACGGCGCGGCCCGGTGGCGGATGGTTCCCCTATGGCGCGAGTTTTTCCACCATAGGATGTTTAAATCAGGGTTATAAGCTGGGTTAATGAGAAGTCTCTCAACCCACGGATGTATCTGACTTGCTTGGGGAAATATTTCCGCGCTTGTGTAGGAGGGCTATACATGCGAACGCGAGACGTGTAGTATAGTTACATACTTAAGACCAATAGGCGGTCCCGCCGCACCAGACCGGAGATGACACGTTGAACCCAGAGATGCTTAAAGGACATCTGGATGCAATTGTCCTGTCCGTTATCAGTTCCGGTGCCGGTTATGGATATGCCATCATGAAAGAGATCAGCAGCCGCAGTCAAAGCATGATCGAGCTGCCCGGAGGGACCATTTATCCGATCCTCCACCGGCTCGAGAATAACGGCCTGATCGCAAGTAATTGGGCAACTGCGCCCAGCGGTCGCAAACGACGTGTTTATACTTTGACCGAATCCGGGGCGAAACAGTTGAGGGAAAGATGCGAACATTGGAAGACCTTCGCAGCTGCAATCAATATGCTGCTCCTCGAGCCCGTGAAATCGAGGAATTGATTGAAAAATATGCCTCGGATGTTGTCGAGGCGACGCAGGCCGGTTCGGCGGTCGCCGACAGGCTTCGCATTGAGATCATGGACCATCTGACCGAAGCGATGGAGGACGTCGCCGGGGCGGACCGGGCCGAAATGGATCCCGTCGCACGTCTGCGCGCCGTGATCAACGATTTCGGACCCCAGGAAGTCATGGCCGGCGATTATCGCGAGGTCATCGCCGAATCGCGCTGGCGGCATCTGCGCTGGACCGTGGTGGCGGGGATCGGGCTGACCTTTCTGGCGATGCGGATCCGGCCCTATATCCTTGAACCCGGCTGGCGTGAGGATCTGATGCAATCCTCGTGGGGGTCGGTGATGATGTTCGTCGACCGCTATGCCTTTCTGATCGCGATTCTGGTGGTGCTGGGCGGGTTGATGCTTGACCGGTTGCGGTGCCTGCCGGGGATTTCGGCCCCGCGCATGTCCAGCCAGACCGTGTTCCGCGTGCTTTGCACGGCCACTGTCCCGGCGGTGATGGTGCTCATGTCGGCCTTGGCCGGGATCGGCGCGCTGCTTTATCCGCTGCTGAGCAATGGCGGGCTCAGGGATTTCGGTCTTGAATGGCTGACCATTGCCGCGCTTGCGCTGCTTTGTTCGGTGTTGACGCGCAATCTGGTCATCCTGATGCGCAGCTGCCGTCCTATCCTGCTCGGCTAAAAACCCAGCTTTTGACCGGCGACGGGCCTGGTTCCGATCCCGCCTTGCGCGGGGCCGGCATGCACGTCCGCGCCGCCCGGTTCTGAACTGCCCAAAATGACCAAAGGCGACAGTTTGCGGTCGTCAACTGTTCCGCACGGCTTGTGAATACATAAATTTAGTAGGTTCGATATGAGAGATATCTATGGTGCCCGGTGCGACCGGGAGGATGCTGCCTGCCCGGATCACGACCATGACGAGGCGCTTGCAATTGTCGGCATGGGATGCCGTCTGCCCGGTGGCGTCACCAATCTGGACCAGTTCTGGCAGCTGATGGCTGAAGGGCGCGACGGCATTGTCGAGATCCCCCCGGACCGGCTGAACCTTCAGAAATTCTATGATGCCCGCGCCGATGCCCCCGGCAAGATCTATGTCCGCCACGGCGGCTTTCTGGATCAGCCCATCGACAGCTTTGACGCCGAATTCTTTGGCATGTCCCCGCGCGAGGCCGCCTATCTGGACCCCCAGCAGCGCCTGTTGCTAGAGGTCGCGCATGAGGCGCTTGAGGATGCCGGCATCCCGACCGACAGCATCGCCGGCAGCAATACGGGCGTTTTCGTCGGCGGCTTCATGGTCGACGGCATGCTTACACAGTTCAGCCCGCTGGGCCGCGCCCAGATCGGCCAGCACACCGCCGTCAGCTCGACCCTGACGATCCTGTCGAACCGGCTGTCCTATCTTTTGGACCTGCATGGGCCAAGCTTCACCCTGGACACGGCCTGCTCGTCCTCGCTCGTGGCGATGCATCAGGCCTGTCAGGCCATTCGCGGCGGGGAATGCGACCTGGCGCTGGTCGGCGGGGTCAACGTGATCTTTCGCCCCGAAACGCTGATCGCGATGTGCAAGGGCGGCTTTCTGTCCCGTGACGGGCGGTCGAAAAGCTTTGACGCCCGCGCCGACGGCTATGGCCGGGGCGAGGGGGCCGGCGTCGTCGTGATCAAGCGGCTGAGCGCCGCGCTGGCCGATGGCGACCGCATCCATGCCGTGATCCGCGGCAGCGGCGTCAATCAGGACGGCCGCACCGATGGCATCACCGTCCCCAATGGCGAGGCGCAGGCCCAGCTGATCCGACAGGTCTGTGCGCGGTTCGATTGCGACCCGGGCAGCGTCACCTATGTCGAGGCGCATGGCACCGGCACCGCCATCGGCGATCCGATCGAATTGGGGGCACTTGCCTCGGTCTTTGGCGGGGCGGGGCGGGAACGGCCCTGTCTTGTCGGCTCGGTCAAGGCCAATATCGGCCATCTCGAAGCCGCCGCCGGCATCGCCGCCGTCATCAAGACCGCGCTTTGCCTTGAACGCGGGCAGGTGCCCCCGGTCGCCAATCTGGACAAGGTGAACCCGGCGCTGCGGCTGGCGGAATGGGGGCTGGACCTGCCGCGCGGGCTGACCGAATTGCCGCCGGCGGCCAAGGGGCTGCCGGGTCGGGCGGCGATCAATTCCTTTGGCTATGGCGGCACCAATGCGCATGTGATCCTTGAACCCGTGGCCGAGCATGGCGGGCTTTCGGATGCTCCCGACGCGGCGGGGGACGCGGCACAGGACGCGCCCGCACGCGCGCAGCTTTTGCTGATCTCGGCCCGTTCGGCGGCGGCGCTGCGGGCTTTGGCCGGGCGTTTCCTCGAGCGGTTGCAGGGGCTGGATGCGGCGGGCTTTGCCGATCTGTGCTATTCGGCGGCGCTGCGCCGCAATGCCTATGAACACCGCATTGCCGTTCTGGCCGTGGATGCGGCATCGGCATCGGCGGTGCTGCGCGACTATCTGGACGGGCGCGCCAATCCCGACCTGATCGAGGGCACGGCCGATCACAAGGGCGCGGCGCCGGTCCTCGTCTTTAGCGGCATGGGCCCGCAATGGTGGGGCATGGGCCGCGAGCTGATGGCGACGCAGCCGGTCTTTCGTGACTTTGCCCAAGAGGTGGACCGCATCTTTGCGCCCTTGGCCGGCTGGTCCATCCTCGATGAGATGGCGCGCCCCGAGGATCAGTCCAGCGTCACCTGCACCCATGTCGCGCAGCCGGCGAATTTCGTCCTGCAAGCGGGGCTTTTCAAGCTGTTGCAAAGCTGGGGCGTCGATCCCGGCGTGTTGATCGGCCACAGCGTCGGCGAGGTCAGCGCAGCTTATGCCGCAGGTGTGCTCAGCCTTGAGGATGCGGTCCGCGTCTCGTGGCTGCGCAGCAAGTTGCAGGCCACGACCGCCGGCACCGGCGGCATGCTGGCCGTGGGCTTGGGGGCGGCCGATATTCTGCCCTATCTCGACGGGTATCACGATCTGGTTTCGGTCGGGGCCGACAATGCGCCGCGCACCATCACCCTTGCCGGGGATGAGGCGGCGCTGGACGCGATTGCCGAAAAGCTGACGGCGGATGGCATCTTCAACCGCCGTTTGCAGGTCGAGACCGCCTATCACAGCCCGATCATGGATCCGCTTCTTGAGCCGCTGGAGCGGGGGCTTGCCGGCATCACCCCCCGGCCGGCAGAGCTGCCGCTTTATTCGACCGTCACCTCGTATCCGGTGGCCGAAGGCGATTACGGCGCCGCCTATTGGTGCCGCAATGTCCGCGACAGCGTGCGCTTTTACGAAGCCGTGCAGGAAATCGTCAATGACGGCTTTGACTGCTTCCTTGAGGTGGGGCCGCATCCGGTCCTGTCCTCGGCGCTGCGCGAATGCCTGCTCGATGCCAATGTCGAGGGCGTTCTGGCCGCCAGCCTGCGCCGCGAACAGCCCGAAATTCAACAGATCCTGCGCGGCATCGCGGCGCTGCATGTGCGCGGCGTGGCCATCGACTGGCAGCGGTTCCATGCCGGGCGCGGCAATCGTTTCGTGACGCTTCCGGGATATCCCTGGCAGCGCCACCAGCTCTGGAACGAAAGCGACGCCGCCCGCGACGACCGTCTGGGCACGCCGGACGAGGCGCGCCTGCTGGGCCGGCGCATGGCGATCCCGCAACCCATGTGGCGACAGGATTTCAACCGCAACCGCCTGGCCTGGGTGCTGGACCATCAGGTCGAAGGCAGCGTCGTCATGCCCGGTGCCGCCTATTGCGAAATCGCGCTGCAACTGGCTGCCGAACTGGCGGGCGATGGCGCGGGTCATGACGGGGATAATGGTGGGGGGGCGCTGCGCCTGACCGGGCTGAAATTCGATCAGGCGATGTTGCTGGACCCCAATGACGAGCCGGCGCTGATCACCACATGGGATCCCGAAACGCGCGGCTTCGCCATCCACAGCGCCGGCGCGTCCGGCGACTGGACCCGCCATGCCGAAGGGCGCGTCTCGGATCTGGCGGTGCCGCAGCCGGCGGCTGTCGATCTTGATGCACTGCGCGGGCGCTGCGACCATGACGTCACGCCGGCCGCGCATTATGCGGCGATGACCGCGCGCGAGCTGCAATACGGCCCCGCCTTCCAGGGGGTGACGACGCTTTCGACCCCCGCCACCGGCGGCGAGGTTCTGGCCCGGATCGTGGCCCCCGAGGGGGTCGATGCCGGCGCCTTCATCCTGCATCCGGCCTTGCTTGACGCCTGTTTTCAGGCGCTGATCTCGGCCCTGCCGGATGAGGGCGGGCGTCCGGCGGCCTATGTGCCGGTGCGGATCGAGGAAATCCTGCATCACCATCCGGTCGGCGCCGAATTTCTGTGCCATGGCCGGCTGACCGCGCGCGATGGCGTCGGGATGGTGGCGGATCTGTCGATCCTTGCGCCCGATGGCCGGGTTCTGGCCGGTTTTCACGGCATCAGCGCCCGCCGGCTGGGCGCGGATGATGCGGACCTGCCCGAGGGCGTCGATGTCGACGCGCTGCTGGACCGGTTCGAATGCGTGGCCCAGACCCTGGATCAGGACGACCGGCGGGCCGATCCGGTGCCGCTTGCGCCGATGGCGATCCTGTCGCAGGGCGGCGATCTGGCCTCGGCTTTGGCCGAGGGGCTGACGGCGCGGGGCCATGACGTGCGGCTGTTCGGGGCGGGCGCGTTCCGGTTCGATCCCGCCTTCCGCCAGATCGTCGATCTGCGCGGGCTGGACCCGGCCGACGACCCGCAGGATCCGACCGGACAGGCGCGGGCCGAGGCCAGTCTGGACCTGCTGCACATGATCGCCCAGGACGGGGTGCGGCGCTGTGTGACCACGATCGTCCGGCATGCGGATAACGCGCCGCAATCGGCGGCCCTGACTTCCGCCGCTCAGCTTGGCCTGTTGCGGGTCGCGGCGAACGAATACGCGGATCTGGACCTGCGAATGGTGCAGATCGGTGGCGATGAGGTGCTGCCGGCGCTGCTGGACGAGCTGACATCCGACAGCGACGAGGACGATATCGTCCTGATCCCGGATCAGCGTCTGGTGCGCCGTCTGGTGGCGGTGCCCCATGGCCGGTTGGCCCAGGAGGCGGCGGCCCGTCGCCCGACCGGCCCCCTGGCCGAGGAAGAGGCCGAGATCGAGCTTTTGCTGGCCGGGGCCGAGGCGCCCTTTGACGTGCTGGGGCGCGTGACCTCGGGGGCGCGGGCGGGCCGGCTGGTGCTGACCCAGCTGCCCGAGGGCATGTTGCCACAGCGGTTCCTGCGCCGGCCGGTGGCCAGTCTGCTGGACCTGCCGGGGGATCTGGACTGGGCCGGGGACCGGCTCTTGCCGCTGCTGCCGCTGGCGATGGCGCATGCCATTCTGCGGCTGGCGGGGCTTGCCCAGGGCGACCGGCTGGCCGTCTGTGTGGGCGATGCGCGCATGGCCGGGGCGCTGGTCGCGGTTGCGGCCATGATCGGCGCCGAGACGGTCCAGATCGCCGGTCCGGGCGATCTGCGGGGCGCGGCCCGGCGTTTCGATGCGATCTGTCTTGATCGCGACGACGAGCTGGCCGAAATCCTCATGCGCCGGCTGGTCGATCTTGGCTCGGTCATCCATGTGGGTGGCGGTGCCGGGCGCATGGTGCAATCGCTGCAAAACGACCGTCGCGACCTTTTTGTCACCGCGCCGGGGATGCTGAGCCGGGCGCCGGCCCGCATCGGCGCCAGCCTGACCGAGGTGATCGCCGCGATCAGGGCCGGCACGCTGAGCCCGGCGCCCGCCGCGGATACCGCACGGCGCTTTGCCCATGATCAGCCCGAAACCCAGCGCGCGGTGGCGCTGTCGGCGTCGGTGGCGGCGCCGGTGATATCGGCACAGGGCGCCTATCTGGTGACCGGGGGTCTGGGCGGTTTCGGCTTTGAAATCGCCAAATGGCTGGCGCGGCGCGGGGCGGGGCATGTCATCCTTGCCAGTCGTCGCGGGCTTGAGACCGAGCGCGCCGGTGAAATGCTGGCCGAGCTGCGCGCCCTTGGCTGCGGGGCGACCGCGATGGCGCTGGATGTCGGCGATGCCGGGTCCGTCGCCGTTGCGATGCGCCTGATCGCCGATCTGGACCTGCCGCTGCGGGGCGTGTTCCATGCCGCGGGCGTTCTGGACGATGCGCCGGTCTATCTGTTGCAGCCCGATCAGCTTGCGCGGGTGATGCAGCCCAAGGCGCTGGGCGCGTGGCACCTGCATCAGGCCACGCAGGGGCTGGATCTGGATTGTTTCGTGGTGATTTCGTCCATCGCGGCGCTGCTGGGCAGCCCGGGACAGGGCGCCTATGTCGCCGCCAACAGCTTTCTGGATGCGTTGGTCCAGCATCGGCGAAACCTTGGCCTGCCGGGGATCGGCATCAATCTTGGCGCGCTGGCCGAGGTCGGCATGGCCGCCCGCCATGAGGGTGTCGAGCGCCATTTCCAGCGCGTCGGTGTCGGTTCGCTGAACCCGGTCGAGGCGATCGGGATGCTGGATTACATCCTGCGTCAGAACCCGGTGAACATGGCCGCCGCGCGCATGGATTGGGGGCTTTGGGGCGGTACTTACGCGAAATGGGCGGCCTCGCCGCGCTATCGCCACCTGATGCCCGAACTTGCGGCCGAGGCCGGGGGCGGGGCCGGCGCTTCGCTTGCAAGCCTGTCGCCCGAGGCGCGGGCCGAGCGGGTCGCCACCTGCCTGAGCGATCTGGTCGCGGGTATCCTGCGGCTGCCGCCGGACGGGGTCGATCCCGGCAAGTCGCTTCTGGCGATGGGGGTGGATTCGCTCATGGCCATGGAATTGCAGGCCGGCATCGACCGCCAGCTTGGCCTGCGCATCCCGACGCTTGAGCTGATGAAGGGGGTCGCGCTTCGGGCCTTGGCCGCCAATATCGCCGACCGGATCGGGGCCAGCGCCGCAGATGCGGCGACCGCCCCCCGGACCGGGTCCCCACAGCCCGCAAGCCCGCCTGCCGCGCCCGCAGAGCCCGCGATCCCGGTCGCGCGCGATGTCGGTGAGCTGCTGTCGCGGCTGGACAGCCTGTCGCCGGCCGAGGTCGAACAGGCACTGGCCGAATTCGCCCTGCTTGAGGAGAGCAAGTAAGATGAACGTCACGGCTCATATCCGGCAAGATGCCGACCCGCAGGAACGCAGGCGCCAGCTGGCGCAGCTTTTGGCCGCGCGGGGCGCGCGGCAGATCAGCGAACATCCCGTTTCGCGCGGGCAGCAGGCGCTTTGGTTCCTGCATGAGGCGGCGCCCGAAAGCCCGGCCTATACGGTGGTCTGCGCGCTGCGCCTGCGCGGCGCGCTGGACGAACCGGCCCTGCGGCGTGCCTTGCAGCGCATTGTCGACCGCCATCAGCAATTGCGCGCCGGCTTTCACATGCAGGCCGACGGCCAGCTGATCCAGCGCATCCATGGCTGGCGCGAGGTGGCCTTGCCCCGGACGCAACTGCCCCCGATGCCCGCGCCCGAGCTTGAGCGCGTGCTGATGCAGGCGGTCGCGCGGCCCTTTGACCTGGCACAGGGGCCGTTGTTCCGGCCCGAGCTGTTCCAGATCGGGCCACAGGAACACATCCTGTTGCTGTCGGTCCATCACATCGTCTTTGACGGCTGGTCGCTGTGGCTGGTCATGGACGAATTGCGTCAGGCCTATGCCGCCGAGGCCGAGGGCCGCGACACCGGCTGGTCGCCGCTGCCGATGAGCTATGTCGACCACCTGACCGCGCAAGAGGCGATGATCGCCAGCGATGATGCCGATGCCGCGCTGGCCTTCTGGCGCGACCGGCTGGCCGGGGCGCAGGGGGTGCTGGACCTGCCTCTGGACGCGCCGCGCCCGCCCTTGCGCGCGGTGCGGGGCGAAAGCCTGCGCCTTGCGCTGCCGCCGGCGCTGTCGCAATCGCTGGGCGGGTTGGCGCGCAGCCTTGGCGTCACGAGCTTTTCGCTGCTTCTGGGGGCGTGGCAGATCCTTCTGGCGCGCTGGTCGGGGCAGGACACGGTGCCGGTCGGCACCCGCTCGGCCGGGCGCGGCGATCCGCGTGCGGCCGGCGTGGTCGGCTATTTCGTCAATCCGGTGGTGGTGGTCGGCCATGTCGACCGCGCCATGCGCGCCAGCGATTATCTGCGCGCCACCCATGCCGAGGTGCTGGAGGCGTTGGCCCATGACGCGCTGCCGTTCCCGACGCTCGTCGAACGCTTGCAGGTGCCGCGCGATCCCAGCACGACACCGCTGTTTCAGGCCTCTTTCGTGCTGCAAAAGGCGCAGCGCGGCGGCGGTGCCATGGAGATGATGGCCGGGGCGGCCGACTGGGCCGGGCTTGGGGTCGAGTTCGTCGACCTGCCCCAGCAGGCCGGTCAGTTCGATCTGGATCTGGACATGTTCGAGGTGGGCGACAGCCTGCGCGGCGTGTTGAAATATGACGCGGCGCTGTTTCATCCCGACAGCATCGCCCGGCTGGCCGAAAGCTTTGCCACCCTGCTGGCGGCGCTGGTCGAGGATTGCGACCGCCCGATCGACGATCTGCCGATCGTCGGCGCGGCCTCGCTGGAACAGATCGCGCGGTTCAGCGCCCCGGTGGCCGAGGCGATCCCGGCGACCGAATGCGTGCATGAGGTGTTCGAGCGTCAGGTTCGCGCCACCCCCGATGCCACGGCCCTGATCTGTGACGGGCGGGTGCTCAGCTATGATGCGCTGAACCGGCGGGCGAACCGGCTGGCGCATCGGCTGATCGCCGAGGGCGTGCGGCCCGGCGATCTGGTCGGGCTGTGTTCGGACCGGGATTTCGACATCATGGTCGGCATTCTGGGCATCCTGAAGGCGGGGGCGGGCTATCTGCCGCTGGACCCGGCTTTGCCCGAAGAGCGGGTGAATTACATCATCGGCGACAGCCGGGCCGCCGTGATCGTCCATCAGGATGCCCAACGCGCGGTGGTGGCAAATGCCGGTGCGCGGCTGATCGCGTTGGTGGATGGCCAATGCCCCGGCGACTGGGCCGAGACCGATCCCCATGGGCTGGCCGATCTGGATGGCCGGATCTACGTCATGTACACCTCGGGGACGACGGGCCGGCCCAAGGGGGTGCAGCTGACGCATCGCAATGTGGCGCGGCTGTTTCTGAACACCGCGCATTGGTACCGCTTTGGTGCCGATGATGTCTGGTGCCTGTTCCATTCATTCGCTTTTGACGTGTCCGTCTGGGAAATGTGGGGGGCGCTGTGTTATGGCGGGCGGCTGGTCATCGTGCCCTATCTGGTGTCGCGTTCGCCGGCGCTGTTCGTGGATCTTGTCCGCGATCAGGGGGTGACGATCCTCAATCAAAGCCCCTCGGCCTTCAAGCTGTTCGTCGCCGAAGAGGGGGCGCGCCCGGTGCCCGAACGCTTTGCCATGCGCGCCATCGTCTTTGCCGGCGAGGCGTTGGACCTGCAAAGCCTGCGGCCCTGGGCCGCGCGGCATGGCGATGAGATGCCGCTGATCGTGAACATGTACGGGATCACCGAAACCACGGTCCATGCGTCGTATCGGGTGACGCGCAAGGCCGATCTGGAACGCGCGCGCAGCCAGATCGGCGTCGCGATCCCGGATCTGCGGCTGGATCTTCTGGATCACCGGCTGCGGCCGGTGCCCATCGGCGCCACCGGCGAAATCCATGTCAGCGGGCCGGGCCTGTCGCTGGGCTATCTGGGCCGGCCGGAGCTGACGTCCGAGAAATTCGTCACCGGACCGGACGGGGTGCTCTATTACAAGTCCAGCGATCTGGCCCGTTATACCCCCGATGGCGACATCGAATATCTTGGCCGCAACGACAAGCAGGTCAAGATCCGCGGCTTTCGCATCGAGCTGGGCGAGATCGAGGGCGCGCTGTGCCGCCACCCCGATGTGCAAAGCGCCATCGCCGTCACCCAGGACCATCCCGGTCAGGGCCGCCGCATCGTCGCCTATGTGGTGATGCGTGCGGGGGCCATGGATGAACGCGCGCTGCGCGCCCATCTGGCGCAGGCGCTGCCCGATTACATGATGCCGGCGGTGTTCATGGAAATCGACGACATCCCGCTTACCGGGAATGGCAAGCTGAACCACGCGCTGTTGCCCGAACCGGTCCTGCACCGTGACGAGGCCGAGGCGATGACCCCGCCCCGCAACCCGGCCGAGGCGCGTCTGGCCGCGATCTGGGAACGGGTGCTGGGCGTCGCACCCATCGGCATGCGGGACGATTTCTTCCGGCTGGGCGGGCATTCGCTGCTGGCGGTGCATCTCATGTCAGAAATCGGCGCGGCCTTCGGGCAGAAGCTGCCGACCGCGATCCTGTTCCGCAACCCGACCATCGAACAGATGGCCGAACATCTGGGCGCGGACACCGCCGCGCCATGGTCGCCGGTCGTGCCGATGAATGCGGGGGCGGACAGCCTGCCGGCGCTGTTCTGCGTCGCGGGCGGTGGCGGCAATACGCTTTATTATCAGGGTGTCGCATCCGGCCTGTCCGACAGGCTGCGCTTTTACGGGCTGCAATTGCGCGGCACCGACGGCCAGCACGCGCCCCATGACAGCGTCGAGGGCGCGGCCCGCGACATGGTCGCCGCCATCCGTCAGGTCCAGCCGCAGGGGCCCTATATGCTGGCCGGGCATTGCTTCGGTGCGCTGGTCGCCTATGAGACCGCGCGCCTGCTTGAGGCCGGCGGCGACACCGTGGCCCATGTCGTGGTCATGGACGCACCCGCGCCGCTTGCGCGCGGTGCGGGCCTGAACGTGATCGAGGACGCGGCCCCCGACGATGCCGACTGGCTGGCTGCGGTCGCGGGTGTGCTGGCCGCCAGCGCCGAAACCGTGCTGGTGCTGGATGCCGCCGAAATCCGCGCCGCGGGTGACGGGCTGTCGCTTGCCGCCGAACGGCTGGCGGGGGCCGGGCTTTTGCCGGCGGCGGCGGCGCGCGATCTGCTGGGCGGCTTTGTCAGCGTGTTCAAGGCCAATTCCCGGGCCCGTTTTCAGGCCGATCAGGCGATTGCCGCGCCGATTTCGCTGATCCGGGCCGGCGAGGCGCATCCCGATTACGACTATTCCGCCGCCGAGGATGACCCGGACGGCGCAAGCTCCAGCCTTGGCTGGCGCGCGCTTTCGCAAGCCCGGGGCGCGGTGCATCAGGTCGCGGGCAATCACCTGACCATGCTGTCGCCCAAAAACAGCGGGGCGGTCGCCCGCCGCCTTGCCGCCATCCTTGAACTGGACTGACCTTGAACTGGGCTGACCTTGAACTGGGCTGACGCGCCCATGGCGCGCGGTCCGCACCCCAAGATTCCTTATTCCACCACGCCAAATCCACGGAGTTAATTCAAGATGTTGAAACGTATACTTGTCCCCGCCCTGCTGGCCGGAACGATCATGGGCGCGGGATTTGCCCGGGCAGAAGGCTTTTCGCAGATGGTGGCCTTTAGCGGCGCGCTGTCCGATACCGGCAATTTCAACGCCGAGCTGGGACAGGACCGGCCGGCGCCGTTCTACAAGAACCGCTCGACCAACGGGCCGGTCGCGGTCGAGGAACTGGCCCGCTGGCTGGGCCAATCGGCGGAACCTTCGATGCATCTGACCTCGGACACGGGGGGCACGAATTTTGCGGTGGCCGATGCGCTGGCGGGCGGGCATGGCCCCCATGATCTGCCCGCGCAGGTCGATGCGCATCTGGCCCGCAATGGCGGCAAGGCCGATCCCAAGGCGCTGTATTTCGTCTTTATCGGCGGCAATGACGTCATCAAGGCGGTGCAGGAAATGGACAATGCCACCGCCGAAAAGACCCTGTCGGACGCCGTCGCGGGCATCGAGACCCAGATCAAGCGTCTGGTCGATGCGGGCGCGGTGACCATCTATGCCCCCGATTTCATCGATGTCGGCAAATCGCCCGCCGTTCTGGCCTTTGGCCCCGAGGCGGCGGCCCGTTCGACCATGCTGTCCGAGGCTTATAACGAACAGTTCGACGCCATGCTGGACCGCATCGACGACGGCTCGTTCACCCTGATCCGCTGGAGTTTCGACGATTTCGTCAAGGATCTGCTGGCCGAGGGCGGGCGTTTCGGCCTGACCAATGCCACGCAGGCCTGTCTGGATGTCAAACCCGAGGAATGCGACGTGGACAGCTTTGTCTATCTGACCGGCGAATACCCGACCGCGCGCGTCCACCAGATGCTGGGCTCGGCCATGGCGCTGTCGCTGCTCGACCGCCCGCAGGCGGAGAACTGAGATGGGGCGCATATCCAGCCTTGCCGCGCTGACCGTCTTTGCAGCCGCCCTTGGGGCGGCTGCGGGGACCGCCTCGGCCGAGACCGGCCCCTATGTCGCCATCGCGCTGTCCTATGCCCATATCGAGGACGCCGATATCGACGGCATCGACACCGATTTCGGCCGCCAGCCGGGGGGGTATATCTCGACCGATGACGGATATGGGGTGAACCTTGCCATCGGCTATGATTTCGCCAGCAACTGGCGCGCCGAGGTCGAGCTGAACTATCGCCGCGCCGATTTCAAGCGCGCCACCGCAGGCGCCCTGACCGATGCCACCACCGATGGCAGCTATCGCCAGTCGGCGCTTTTCGCCAATCTTTACTATGACTTCGACACGCTGCAATCGGGGACCTTTGCCGGGATCACCCCCTATGTCGGCGCGGGTCTGGGCTGGGCGCATATCAAATGGTCCGATTCCCATACCTACAACGCGGTCGAACGCGTCGGCCATGACAGCAGCGACAACACCACCGCCGCGCAGATCATGCTGGGCTTTTCCTATGCCATACCCGAGGCCGAGGGCCTGCAGATCACCGCCGAGCTGCGTCACACCCGCCTGCTGGGCGATCTGACCTTCAAGGGGCGGGTGCTGGAATCGCGCTTTGGCAGCTTTCCGATCAGCACCGATGTGTCCGACAAGGGCCGGACCGAAATCAATATCGGCCTGCGGCGCAGCTTTTGATGCCGGGGCAGGTGATGAACATGTTCACGCTTGAACCCGAACCGGTGCGGGACCGTCCCATCCGCATCGATGCGCGGATCCAGCGGGTGGTGGCGCCGAATGCCGGCGCCATGACCTATCACGGCACCAACAGCTATGTGGTCGCGACCGATCAGGGGGCGGTGGTCATCGACCCCGGCCCCGACGATGCGGCGCATCTGGACCTGCTGGCCGGGACGGCCGGCGGGGCGGTGGCGATGATCCTGTTGACCCATGATCACCGCGACCATGCGGCGGGTGTCGCCGGGCTGGTCCGGCGCACGGGCGCGCCCGTCGCCTCGGCGCGGGCCGTGGGGGCGCAGCCTCTGGGCCATGCGGTGGCGCGCCAGCTTGCGGATGGCGAGGTGGTCGCCGGGCTCGAGGTGATCGCCACGCCCGGCCATGCGCCCGATCATCTGTGTTTCCGGCTGAACGAGACGATCTTTACCGGCGACCATGTTCTGGGCTGGTCGCCGACATCGGTGCTGGCGCCGGAAGGTTGCGCCGGGGCCTATCGCGACAGTCTGGCGCGGCTGGCCGGGGTCCGGTCGCGGCTGTTTCTGCCCGGCCATGGCCCGCAGGTGCGCAATACCCGCCGTTTCGTCGAGTTCCTGATGTCCCGCGCCGATGACCGCGAACGCGAGATCCGCGCCCTGATCGCCGAACGTCCCGCCGGCACCGATGACATCGTCGGCAGCCTTTACGCCAGCCTTGGCCCCGAGACGCGCTCGGTCGCGCTGCGCACGCTTGAGGCGCAGCTTTGCCAGCTTGAACGCAGCGGCCGCATCATCCGCGACGGCGCGAAATGGAGAAATCTGCAATGACCTGTCTTGTTCCCTCTGTTCCGGCCGCGCGGCTGGCCGATCCGTCGCGGCGCGGGCTGTTGCGCATGGCCGGGGCGGGGCTGGTGCTGGGGGCGCTGCCGGCGCTGCCCTTGCGCGCCGAGGATGTGCTGGACCGCGACGTCCTGAGCGCCCGCATGGCCGAATTCATGCGCCGCGAGATCGCGGCAGGCAGCCTGACCGGGGGTGTCCTGCGGATCGAAAAGGATGGCGAAACCGTGCTGGACGCGGCTTACGGCCATAGCGATGCCGCCGCCACGCGGGCGGCCGAGACGGGCGATCTGTTTCGCATCGCCTCGATGACCAAGCCGGTGGTCAGCGCCGCGATCATGGGCTTTGTCGAGGAAGGGCGCATCACGCTGGACGCGCCGATTGCGACCTATCTGCCGGAACTGGCCGATCTGAAGCTGGCCGGGCCCGACGGACAGGTCACGGTCCCGGCCCGTCAGCCACTGGTCTATGACCTTTTGCGCCATACCGGCGGCTTTACCTATAGCATGTTCGGCGCCGCCGATCCCGCCCTGCGCGAGGCGTATGGCAAGGCCGGGATCGAACAGATTCAGGCCGATATGCCCGCCGACGAGATGCTGCGCCGGCTGGCGCAGATCCCCCTGGCCTTTGAGCCGGGGACGCGGTTCGAATACAGCATCGGCATCGATCTTTTGGGGTTCATTCTGGAACGCGTCGCGGGCCAGCGGCTGGACGCGGTGCTGCGCGAACGCATTCTGGACCCGCTGGGCATGGATCAGACCGGCTTTGCGGTCGGCGATGCCGATCTGGCCCGGCTGGCGCAGGTGCCCGATACCGATCCGATGAAGCCGGTGATCGAGGGCTGGATGCGGGTCGAAAAGCCGCGCGGACAGGGCTATCTCAGCGGGGGCGGCGGCTTGGTGTCGACGGCGGCGGATTACATGCGCTTTTGCCGGATGGTTCTGAACGATGGCGCGCATGAGGGGCGGCGCGTGCTGTCGCCGGCCTCGCTGCGGCTGATGCTCAGCGATCATACCGCCGGGCTTGCGGGCAGCACGGCGCCCTTTACCGGCCCCGGCTATGGGTTCGGTCTTGGCTTTGCGGTGCGCCGCGCCGAGGGCGAGGCCTTTGTCGAAGGCAGCGCGGGCGATGCCAACTGGTCAGGGGTCAGCGGCACCACCTTCACGGTTGACCGGCGTGAAAATCTTGCCGCAATCTTGATGGCAGCCGCGCCCAGCCAGCGTAATCATTTGCGCTTTGCGTTCCGTAACATCACTTATGGCGCGCTGACCGAAACGGGGATCGACAATGGCTGACAACGTGCTTGATGCACTTCGGGGTGTGCCCAATCCAAAAGGGCGCGCCATTCGTTATCTGGATCTGGCGGAACTGGATTTCGCCGATGCGCAACCGGATTTCATCACCCATGCCGAATTGCAGGCCCGTGTCACCGCACTGGCCAATGCGTTCCGCGCGCTGGCCGGCCATGACGCCCCGGTGGTGACGATCCTTGCGCCGTCGACCATCGACGGGCTGGTCGCGCTTTTGGCGGCCGAGGTGGCGGGCGCGGCGCATCCGGTGAACTGGCTTCTGGATGCCGATGGCATCGCCGATTGCATGAACGCGGTCGGGGCGGATCTGGTGGTCACGCCCGGCGCGCGCCCGGGGCTGGACACGCATGACAAGCTGATGGCGGCGCTGCCGCGCGTGCCCAGCCTGCGCGGCGTCATCTCGACCGGCCGGGTGGGGCAGGGCGAGCATTCGCTGCGGGCGCTGATCGCCGGCCAGCCGGGCGACCGGCTGTTGGGGCGTGTGCCCGGACCCGATGATGTCGCGGCGCTGTTTCACACCGCCGCCACCACCGGCACCTCCAAGGTGGTTCCGCTGAGCCACGCCAACCTGCTGGCCGCCGCCGAAGGCATCGCCGAGGCCTGGCACATGGATGACGAGACGCGGATCGTGAACGCGCTGCCATTCTTTCACGTCGCGGGGGCGAACCTGTTGTCGCTCGGCCCCCTGTGCCGTGGCGGCGAGGTGCTGCTTTTGACCGAGGCCGGATTGCGCAATCCGGCCGTTCTGGCGCGGCACTGGCAGATCATCGAGGCGACTCGGCCGACCATCATCGGCGGTATCCCCAGCTCGCTCGTGGCGTTGCTGGACGTGCCGTTGAACGGCGCCGATATCAGCACGGTGCGGTTCTGCGCGACCGGGGGCGCGCCGATGCCCGCCGCCGCCGCCGCCGCGTTCGAGCGTCAGTTCGGCCTGCCTGTTCATACCATCTATGGCATGACCGAAACCGCCGGCCTAATCGCCACCGTCCGCTATGAGACCGTGCCCGAATATGGCACGGCCGGCCGCCTTGCGCCGGGCATCAAGGCCTGTGTGCGGCCGCTGGACGGGGGTGAGCTGACCGACGAGCCCGATGTCACCGGCATCATCTGCGTCAAGGGGCAACAGCTCTTTGGCGGCTATCTGGGTGCGGTCGAAACCGGCGCCAGCTTTCTGCCCGACGGCTGGCTGGAAACCGGCGATGTGGGCCATATCTCGGCCTTGGGGGCGGTGACGATTTCGGGGCGCGGCAATGACATCATCATCCGCTCGGGCAACAATATCGACCCCTCGGTGATCGAGACCGCCGCGAACCGCTTCCCCGGCGTGGCCGAATCCGCCGCCATCGCCATGCCCGACCGCTATGCCGGCGAGGTGCCGGCGCTTTATGTGGTGCCCCGCGCCGGCAAGACCGTGCGCCCCGACGAGCTTGAGCGGCATCTGCGCGCGCATCTTGCCGAACCCCATGCCCGGCCGGCGCATATCTTCGTGACCCCGGCCCTGCCGCTGACCGTGGTGGGCAAGCTGTCGCGTGTCGCGCTGCGCCGTCAGGCGGCGGCCGCCGCGATCCGCATGGCGTTGCAGGAACAGGGGCTGCAACCCGATCTGGAACTGGATCAGACCCCGGATGGCAAATTGCTGATCCGTACCGGCGATCGCACCTGCCTGTCGCAAGTGCAGGGCGTGGTTTCCTCGCTTGGTCTGCATGCAGAGGTCGCGGCCGCCTAAGGCCGCGATCACGCCCGTCGGCGGAACCTCGCCCGCCCGCAAGCCGTGACGACCGTTCACGACTTTCTGAAACTTCACATACTAGATAGATAGCAACGCAATATATAACGTTGCCATTCATAAGGGGGTGATTCTGCCCCATGACCCCAAGAAAGGACGCAAGATGAGAACGCTTATGACCACGGCCATTCTGTCCTTTGCCATGGCCCTGCCTGGACTTGCCGATCCGCGCCCCGTGCCGATCCGCGGCGAGGTGCAAAGCTATGCCCCCGGCGCGCTGAAGGTGGTTGCGCGTGACGGCAAGGCGCTGGACATCGTCACCCCCGAGAACCTTCAGATCGTCAGCATCCTGCCGCGCAAGGCGGGGGACATTCAGGTGGGCGATGCGGTGTCGACCACGGCGGTTCCCAATCAGACCGGCGGTCTGACCGCGCTTCAGGTGTCGATCCTGCCGGCCGCGCTGGCCGGCAAGAACGAAGGCCAGCGTCCCTGGGATGCCGCCCCCGACAGCGTGATGACCAATGCCCGTATCAGCGGCGTGGCCGCATCGACCGGCAATCAGCAGATCACCATGAATTACGGCGACAAGACCGTGACGATGGATGTGCCCGAAACCGTTCCGGTGGTGGCCTTCGGTCCCGGCGACGCGACCCTGCTGCAAGAGGGCGCGGACGTCTTTATCGTCGCCATGCTGGCCGATGATGGCAGTCTTTCGGCCGACCGCGTGATCGCCGAAACCAACGGCCTCAAGCCGCCGATGTAAGCGGCCCCGGGCATCACTCAGGGGCGTCGGTCACGGGCATTGGTCACGGAGGAATGGCGAATATGCCAGTCGATCTTGGATTTGCTTTTCTCGCGGGTCTTTTGACCATCGCGGCGCCCTGTATCCTGCCGATGCTGCCCATTCTTCTGGGCGCCTCGATCGGCCAGCGCTCGGCGCTTCGGCCGGTCTGGATCGTGCTGGGCTTTGTCATCAGCTTTTCGCTGGTCTCACTGGTCTTTAGCGCGGTGACCAGCCTGGTCGGGCTAAGCGCCTATGACCTGCGGCTGATCGCGGCGGCGGCCATCGCGCTGATGGGGATCGCGCTTTTGTGGCCCCATCCGTTCGAGGCCGCCATGTCCCGCCTGACCCGCCTGTTGCCCGAACAGGGCGCAGGTTCGGGCGGCGGCGCGGTGGCGGCGCTGGCGCTGGGGGCAAGCCTTGGGCTGGTCTGGGCGCCCTGCGCGGGGCCGGTGCTGGCCTCGATCCTGATCTTTGTGGCCACCAGTCCCGACTGGGGCAACAAGCTGGCGCTGCTTCTGGCCTATTCCGTGGGGGCTGGGGTGCCGATGCTGATCATCGCCTATGGCGGACAGATGGTGACGCGCCGCGTCCGGGCGCTGTCGCGCCATACGGTGGTCTTGCAACGTGTCTGTGGCGTTCTGGTGCTGGGGACGGCGGTGCTGATCGCGTCGGGTTACGATTCGCTGCTCATTGCCCGGATTTCGCAATTCTACCCCGAGGGCCGTGTCGGTCTGTAACCCAAAAAGGAGGCTTGGCCATGCCATTGCTGTCGCGACGGAATTTCCTGGCAACTGCGGCGGCGGGCTGTGCGATCCCGGCCCTGATCCGCCCGGCGCGGGCGGGGCGGGGCGATCCGGCCCCCGAATTCACCGGGCTTGCCAACTGGATCAACTCGCCCGAACTGACCATGGCCGGGCTGCGCGACAAGCTGGTGCTGGTCGATTTCTGGACCTTTGGCTGTTCGAACTGTGTCGCCACCTTGCCCTATCTGACGGCGTGGCATGACGAGCTTTCGCCCAAGGGCCTTGTGATCGTCGGGGTGCATACCCCCGAATTCCCCTTTGAGCGCGATCTGGACCAGTTGCAGCGC
Source organism: Paracoccus mangrovi (assembly GCF_042648425.1). Classification (NCBI taxonomy): domain Bacteria; kingdom Pseudomonadati; phylum Pseudomonadota; class Alphaproteobacteria; order Rhodobacterales; family Paracoccaceae; genus Paracoccus; species Paracoccus mangrovi. Next base: position 314,277 of record NZ_JBHRXJ010000004.1, read on the forward strand.
GCGGTCGGGCGTCACGGCATCAGCTATCCCGTGGCCCAGGACAACAGCTATGCGACCTGGCTGGCCTATGAGGTGCGCTATTGGCCGACCTCGGTCATCGTCGGGCGTGATGGCGTGGTCGTGAAATATCACGAGGGCGATCAGGGCATGGAGGCCCTGGGCGACGATCTGCGCGCGATGCTGGGCTAGGTGGGACCGAGCCGCGTCCCGGTCCGGGGCGCGAATAAGGCCATGTTTGGGGTGCGGATAGGGCGGTGGGGCGGCAATGGACAGGGGTTCCGGGAACCGGCCATTGACCGCCCCGCCGCCCGGCGCAAGTCGGACACGGGATCCGCGCAGGATCTAAAGCGCGGCTTTCAGATAGGTCGCGGTAAGGCTGTGGGGATTTTCCGCAACCTCGGCGGGCCTGCCCGCGGCGACGATCCGGCCGCCATCCTCGCCCGCACCGGGTCCAAGGTCGATCACCCAATCCGCCTGGGCGACGACGCGCATGTCATGTTCGACCACCACCACCGTATTGCCCGCATCTGCAAGGCTCTGAAGCTGTAGCATCAGGCGGTCGGCATCGGCGGGGTGCAGGCCCGAGGTCGGCTCGTCGAGAACATAAAGCGTGCTGCCGCGACCCGTGCGTTGCAATTCGGTCGCCAGCTTGATGCGCTGGGCCTCGCCGCCCGACAGTTCGGTGGCGGGTTGTCCAAGGCGCAGATAGCCAAGGCCGATTTCACGCAGAACGGTCAACGGGCGCAGGATCGACGGCTCGCCGGCAAAGAAAGAGCAGGCTTCGTCGACCGTCATGTCCAGCACCTGCGCGATATTGCGCCCCTGCCATTCGACCTCCAGCGTCTGATCGTTATAGCGGCTGCCGTGACAGGTGGAACAGGGGGCATAGACACTGGGCAGGAACAGCAGCTCGACCATCATGAAGCCTTCGCCCTCGCAGGTCGGGCAACGGCCCTGGGCAACGTTGAACGAAAAGCGGCCGGCCCCATAGCGGCGGCTGCGTGCCATCGGTGTCGCGGCAAAGAGCCGGCGCACATTGTCAAATAGGCCGGTATAGGTGGCGAGGTTCGAGCGCGGCGTGCGACCGATCGGCTTCTGATCGACCTGTACGATGCGCCGGATCTGATCCATGCCGCCGGCGATATGGCCCATGGTGATATCGGGACGCTCTTCCAGCAGCGGGTCGGCCTCGTCCGGTTCGGGCGCGGCAAGCGGACGGCCCAGTCGGGTGCCGACAAGATCGGGCAGGGCCTGGGCAACGAGGCTCGACTTGCCCGAGCCGGAAATCCCGGTCACGGCGGTAAGGCAGCCAATGGGGAACGCCACGTCCAGACCGCGCAGATTGTTCCGCGTGACCCCTTGCAGCTGTAACCAGCTTTCCGGGTGTCGCGCGGCTCTTTGACCCAAAGGCGCCGCGTCGAAAAGATAGCGGCGCGTCACAGAGGCATTGGCCCCGGCAAGCCCGGCGATGGGGCCGTTATAGATGATCTGGCCGCCGTTCGATCCCGCCCCCGGTCCGACATCGACCAGCCAGTCGGCCTGACGGATCAGGTCAAGGTCGTGCTCGACAACGAAAAGCGAATTTCCCGACGCCCGGAGCCGCTTGAGAATGGCCAGCAATGCCTCGCCATCCGCCGGGTGAAGGCCGGCCGAGGGCTCGTCCAGCACATAGACCACGCCAAAAAGCTGCGAGGAAAGCTGGGTCGCCAGCCGCAGCCGCTGCAACTCGCCCGATGACAGCGTCAGCGTGCCCCGGTCCAGCGCCAGATAACCAAGCCCAAGATCGATCAGCGGGGTCAGCCGGTCCAGCAGCTCGGCCGCGAGCCGTTGCGCCGCCAGCCGCTTTTCATCGGAAAGATTGGGGGTCCGTCTGATATCGGGCGAGGATTTATGCGCCGAACCCCCTGCCGCGACGCGCCGTGCGGTGGCCGCTTCGCGGGCGCTGTGATCAAGACTGTCGCCCGTCGTCCCGGCGTCGATTTCGCCCGCGGCGACGGGCCGCAACAGATCGCGCAGTTTCAACAGCGACAGATCGCCAAATTCCGCGATATCGAGGCCCGAAAACGTGACCGACAGCGCCTCGCGTTTAAGGCGCTTGCCGTGACAGGCGGGGCAATCGCTGGCGATGATATATTGCGACACGCGCTTTTTCATCAAGGCGCTGGCGGTATTCGCCAATGTTTCGAGCAGATAGCGCCGGGCGCCGGTAAAGGTGCCCTGATAGCCCGGCTCCAGCCGTCGTTTCACCGCGATGCGCGTCTGTTCGGGCGTCAGGCCCGGATAGACGGGGGCAGTCGGCGTCTCATCGGTAAACAGGATCCAGTCGCGGTCTTTCTGTGGCAGGTCGCGCCAGGGCGTGTCGACGTCATAGCCAAGCGATACCAGAATATCGCGCAGGTTCTGGCCATGCCAGGCCGGCGGCCATGAGGCGATGGCCCGCTCGCGGATGGTCAGCGAGGGGTCGGGCACCATGGTCTGTTCGGTGGCGTCGTAAACCCGCCCGATGCCATGGCAGGCAGGGCAGGCCCCGGCGACGGTATTGGGCGAAAAATCCTCGGCATAGAGCATGGGCTGCCCGGCAGGATATTCGCCGACCCGCGAATAGAGCATGCGCACAAGGCTGGACAGGGTTGTCAGACTGCCGACCGAGGACCGGGCGGTCGCGGGCCCGCGCTGCTGTTGCAAGGCGACGGCCGGGGGCAGGCCATCAATGGCGTCGACCTCGGGCACGCCGGCCTGATGGATCAGGCGCCGGGCATAGGGGGCGACCGATTCCAGATAGCGGCGCTGCGCCTCGGCATAAAGCGTGCCGAAAGCCAGCGACGACTTGCCCGAGCCGGAAATGCCGGTGAACACCACAAAGGCATCGCGCGGAATGTCGATATCGACATTCCTGAGATTGTTTTCCCGCGCGCCGCGGACGCTGACGCAGCCGGAAGGTTTCTGCATATCGCGATCATCCGCCGCGATCTGTGAAACGGGAATAGCAGTCATATGAATGACCCTTTGGAAAGGTTTGCTCGGTCGTGATTCTTTGGCATTGTCCGCCGTCTTTCGACGGTGGTTAAGACGGATCCGGCGCTGCGGCTGGCTTGACGCCAATGCCCGGGGGTCACGATCTTCTATATACTAGAGGGGAGTATATCGGAGGTGGCCGTCGCGATGTCAAGATCGGCTTGGCACAGACCATGCATCCTTAATGCTGGGAATTATTTAAGAGTTTGGTATAAAACGGAAATCTTAGCTCGAAAGGTTTGCACTATGGCCGGACAGGCGCGCCGGGGCATGACCTTTGATGCGGTTCATGATCTTCCTTGGTCGGTGATCGGGCCGCCCCGCGTTCTGGCACGGCCTGCTTTCCTGATAGCGAGCCGCACCTTGCCATCATCCCGGAGGCCGCTCTGTCGGGCGCCTTAAAGGGCCCGGATTTCACAGAGTGAAATGGGAAAAGCTGGTGCTGCCCCCGCACCTTTTCGGCACAGGCAGGCCAGACGTCATTTGAAATAGGTGCGCAGGATATTCATCGTTTCGTCGATATCGCGGGCGCTTTCATCGGGCGAATGCTGCCGGTCGCGGCCATAGGTGTCGCGCAGATAGCTTTCCATCACCTGCGCCATCAGCCCATTGGTGGCCCCGCGCATCGCGACGATCTGTTGAAGCAGCCCGGCGCAGCCGGTGCCGGCCTCGATCGCCCGTTCCAGCGCCTCTGCCTGTCCCCTGATCCGGCGCAGGCGCGTGATCGCACGCTTCTTTTCCTCTGGTGACTGAAGCATCTGTCGTTCCCTGCCTGACCTTCGCGGCAGAGTATAGCAAATCCCGGCGCCAAGCCCACTCGTCGATGCCGGCCCCCTTGCGCGTTTGGCAGGGGCGCCCTGCGAAGGAAGCGCACCGTAATGTTGCGGCGCGCCAGCTTCCGGACGAGAAATTTTTCGCGGGGGCCTGTTAGGGGTGCCGTATTGCGGCGCGATCCTGACAGGTCACGTCACGCATAGTCGCCGGTCATCCAGGCTTGCAGCCGCAGCCGCTCGACCACATCTAACGGCGCCGCATAGACCAGGCCGAGATGGATCGTGTGGCCTGACGCGGCCGGTGATATCCTCGCTGTGATCGGCCAGGAGCTCCTGCATGCCGCCCGTGGCTTGCTTGAAGATGGCCTTCGCCTCGCTATGCGCGGCCTCGACGTCCTTCAGGATCAGGTCGGGATCCTCGCTCGCGGCGCGGGTGTAACGGGCCTGATTGCGCTGCATGGTCATCAGCTGACGCACGGTGACGTGCCGGCGCTTTGCGGTGGCATACTTCATCCGCTCGACCAGATCGTCGGCGGCCTGCTGGCGCGCATCGGCGGCTGACATGCCGCGGGCCTCATAGCGTTTCGCCAGATCTTCCCAATCGGCGCGCGCCAGTTTGGCGCGTTCCGGGTCCAGCTCGCCGGCGGCGACCGCCGCTTGCAGGCAATCGCCAAAGTTCATTTCGGGGATCCTTTCAGGTTGCAGCTGGTAAGACCGCGCATCCGAGCATCGTCCCGATCCATGTCATCAAGCAGGTCGGACAGGCTGGCTTCGCGCGCATCGTCGCCATCGCCCATGCGCAACGTCAGGTCGGGATCCTCGGCCAGCATGGCGCGGGCATGGGCGATGGCCTCGGCGATTTCCGCCTCTTCGGGCAGCGCGACATTCTCTTGAAAATCCGGGCCGTGCAGGCTATCTTCAGGGTGCAGCGGTGCGGATGGGGACGAGCCATCCGGCAATCCGTCGGTGCTCCCCGTACTACCACCAGCGATCCGCTGCTTTGATTTTTCCGTCCGCGCCTCGTAACCGGTCAGCAGCCAGGTCTTGCGGGTTCCGTCAATGTCTTTCCTGACCACGAAAATTTCCTGACCATTGGTCAGACGAATACGGTTCGGCCCGTCCTGCAAGACGGTGGTTGCCGCAGCCAGCCGCTTTTGCAGATCGGGCACGACCTCGGGGTGGCGCCGTTCGATCTTGGCGAGGCCATGGCCGTCGCGTGGTCCGGTGCCCGCGTCCCCCCAGACCAGATCTACCGAGCCGATATCTGGATGATGCAAGGCACCGATCGCATCGCCCGATTGCAGCCGGCGCAGCTCGGCGATGGCTTCCTCGGGCTTGCCTTCGAACTGCCGCAAGACCGGGCCGAACGGCCCGGTTTCGGGCGGATCGCGCAGTTCTCGCCGTTCCGTGTCTGTTGCGCGCGTCAGGCCGGCGCTCTGGGCGCCATCTGCGGTATCCGCGCCATTCCAAGGCCCGGATTTCGACCTGGCTGTCAGAAACCCCTTGTGCGCGCTCTGTGACAGCCTCGGCCCTCGTGGGCATGGGTGCGCGGGCGTCTTGTGCCTTGACTGCCTCACGCAGGGCCGTGGTCGGGGTCAGCCGCGCATCACCCGCGAACAGATCGCCGATATCGGCGCGGCCGGCGATTTCGGCCTCGGACATGTAGCGCGTCAGAATCTCGGCCAAGGCGTCGGGGCCGCGGGCGCGCTCGCCCCTGTAGAACACGCCAATGATGGCATCGGTCAGGTCGTCGTCGCGCGCGGCGAACATATCGCTCTGCGCGAGCTTATCGCGCAGCACACCGATAACGCTCTGCCCTTCGCGCGGCTCGATCCGCGCGCGCGCGATCATCCGCACGGCATCCATCAGCTGATCGGTGATGTCGAATTCCGGCCGGATATAGCCGGCCTCGACGGCGGCGCGGAACGCGGCCCAGTCCGGCGCCAGATCCTCAAGCATGCGCAGCAGGTTTTCGACGGCCGGGCTTTCGGTCTCGGCCAGCAAGTTCAACAGGTCCCGGGCGTCGAATGCACGGGCAAACAGCGCCTGACGCAGCTGGCGCAGCCCGTCGATGTTCAGCCGGCCGTCGGCGGTCATCAGCGCGGCCCGCTCGGCCTGCGGCATCGCCGCAAAGACACGACGCACGAAATCGGTATTGTCGGGGCTGTTCAGCCCGCGTCCCGGGCGATAGCCGTCGAATGCGTTCTGGGTCAGGTAATCCGCGTCAACGCCTGCCTGTTCTGTTGCGCTCATCCGCCCGATGGATGACGTGTTGCTTTCGCGAACGAAGCGGCGGCGGCCCTCGATGTCCAAATCGGTGATGCGTTCCGCGACCAGTGCCGGGCGGTTGACCCCATCCGGGACCTCGAAACCCGCATCCTCGATCGCACGAATATAGGCCTGATATCGTTCGGGGTGTTCCTCGGCGGCGCGGTTCAAGGCAGCGATGCGGCCGTTGCCGCTTTCCACCATCATGTCCGCGCCGATGATCGGGGCGCCGCCGGTGCTTTCCGGTGATGGCATCAGGCGGTTTGGGTCCAGATTTCGGGCAATGCCGGCGATCTGTTCGTCGCTTGCCGCGCGCGTGCGGTCCCGGGGTTGCAGATCGCCGCTGGCGCGATGCAGCTCGGACAGGTCCACGACGCGATAACGCACGTCCACCGACATGCCGGCGGGCGTGGACACCTCGCTGAACCAGTCGGCGCGGCGCGGGGCCGGGTATTCCGTCCCGCCCGCCGCCGTGGCCGGGGTGTCTGCGACGCCGCCGCCCTTGCCGCCGTTGGTCTTGCGCACTGTCCAGGCGCGAAAATCGTCGACCCGCATGCTGCGCAGGAACGGGTTCGCCTGGATCACTGCGGGGGAAAGCAGATCGGTGACTGGCGTATTTCCCGCAGCACGCAGCACGCAGCACGCGGCGCGCATCGCCAGCGCCCAGGAAATGCGCAGCATATGCGCGCTGCGCTGGATCACGATGCCGTAGTCGAGGCGGCAAAAACCTGGGCCATAATCGAATAGGTTGACCATGAAATCCGACCGCCTCATCCCCGATCCGCCGGCGGGCCTGCGCGAACGCCGGCGCGCGGACGGCACCACCCGCATCTGGTGGGAACCCTCGGCTGCGGCGCGGGCCCTGGGCTTTGCGGCGGTCGAACTGGACGAAACCCGCCTGACCTGGTCGCGCCGTCAGGCGGACAGGCTGAACGCCGAACTGGATCGTGCGCAGCGCGCCGGCCGCCGCGAAACGCCGCGCGGATCCAGCCGCACCATCGAGGCCCTGATCGAGGATTTTCCCCGGTCCGTTAGCTGGACCGACGACATCACCGAAAAGACCCGGCAAAGCTATAACGCCCTGTTCCGCCAGATCATCGAGAAATGGGGCAACCATCAGGTGCGCGAATTCACCAAGCCGGTGATGCACGCCTGGTATCAGACCCTCTATCGGATCAAGGGCGAACACATGTCGGTCGCGCTATTGCGCGCCATGTCGCGGGTCATGAGCCACGCCGAACTGATTGGTTGGCGCCCCGAAGGGTCAAATCCCTGCTTTCCGCTCAAGATGAAAACGCCCAAGGGCCGCGCCCGCGCCGCCACCTGGCCCGAGATCGATGCCCTCATTGCCGCCGCAGATCGCATCGGCCAGCCCTCGATCGGCACGGCCGTCATGCTATCGCTGTTCCAGGGACAGCGGGAAACTGATGTCTACATGGCGACCTGCGGCGCGTTTCAGGACCGCATCACCCGCGCTGGCGGGCAAAGCCGCGCCCGGGTGCAATGGGCTTTCACGCGATCCAAGCGCCGCAACGCCGGCGCCATGTGGCTGCATGATGAGGTCGCGCCGCGTGTCCGCGCGCTGATCAAGGGCGCGCCGGCCGACCGCCGGCTGCTGCGCGACGAAAAGACCGGCGGTGACTATACCGAGGAACTGTTCATCCGCCGCTGGGTCGCCGTGCGCGATGCGGCCGTGCAGGCCGACCGGGCCGGCCGGTTGCGCGGGCTGGCCGGGCTGCAATTCCGCGACCTGCGCCGGACCTTCGGGATCCTGTCCCGCTCGGGCGGATCGACCAAGGACGATACCGGCGATGTGCTGGGCAACAGCTCGGCCGTCAATCCGCAGCTGGCCGAGGTCTATATGCCCTCGCAACTCGACACCGCCAGCCGGGCCGTCGATGCGATCCAAAGACCTGGAAGGAAAGGCAGATCATGACAGAAGCAGAAAAGGCCGCATTTAATCTTGGCTATGTAATTACCTGCTGCAACATCGAAAATCTGCACAATGTTGCCTGCATTGCGTCAGATGTACTTTCCGAAGCCGGCATCAGCATCCGGCTGTCTGGCGACAGGGCGGTATCGGCATCGAGCATCGACCAGCCCCGATCCGGCGTCCTGCGTTCCAGCGCCGCCAGATATTCGGGGGCATGACCGCGCAGGATATCCGCATCATCGGCCGCAGGTGCCGCGCGCCGGTCAACTTCCAGCCCATCGAGCGCGGTCAGAACCGCGTCCAGCCGCGCCACCTGTTCGGGATGGCCGGGCGGTGTGGCATGCAGATGCCCCGAGGGATGGGTATAAAGCAGCGTCATCGCCGCGCCATTATGCGACGCAGGCGCCGAACGGCAAGCGTTTCGGGCGACCGTTCGGGGACCGGCGGGCAAGCCCTGCCCGCCGGGATCGTGCATCAGGCGCAGGCGCGCTTAGAACATGGTGTTTTCATTGGCCGAGGTTTCGGGCACGGCCTGAATGACGTCCCAATGCTCGACGATCATCCCGTCCTTGACCCGAAAGATGTCGACGATGGCCTCGCCCCGGTCCTGGGGGTTCTGCGTGGAATGGTTGTGCAGCCAGACCAGATCGCCATCGGCGGCCGAACGCACGACGCGGGTGCGGGCCTCGGGGTTGTCCTTGAAGAACTGGGTAAAATAGGAAACGAAGGGTTCCTTGCCGTCGGGCACATGGGGGTTGTGCTGTTTGTATTCCTCGGTCAGCACGGCGGCCCCTTCCGCGACCATGTGCTGATTGAAGACCTTGTCATAGAAATCGACCACGAGCTTGCGGTTGGCCTCTTCCTGGGCGGTGTCGCGGGCCTCTTCGGCCAGGGCGGGCGCGGCAAGCCCCGCTGTCAGGATCGCGGCGGCAAGCAGGGGTTTCAGGGCGTTCATCAATGTCCTCATTGTGTCAGGTGGATGGACAGAAAAGCAGAAAGCCGCATCATGGGGAAATGACATTTCCCACACGTTTTTGTCAGAATTATCTTCGCCTTAGACGGGCCGTCCCGCATCCGCCAGAAGATGCGTGCCATCATGGCCGGTGATGGTCAGATCCATCAGCGTGCCTTCGGGCATGTCATGGGCAAAGGCCACCTCTGTGAAATGCTCGGTCCGGCCCAGACGCGGACCTTCGGTCAGGATGGCGCGGGTCTGGCCGATCTGTGCGTCCAGATGCCGGATCAGCGCCGCGTCCCCCGCCGCCCTGAGCCGCGCGGCGCGGTCCTTGATCGCCGGGCCGGGCACGCGCGGCATCCGTGCCGCCGGCGTGCCCTTGCGCGCCGAATAGGGAAAGACATGCAGGAATGTCAGGCCGCAATCCTCGACCAGCTTCAGGCTGTTTTCGAACATGGCCTCGGTTTCGGTCGGGAACCCGGCGATGATATCGGCGCCAAAGACGATGCCGGGACGCAGCTTGCGCGCCTCTTCGCAAAAGCGGATGGCGTCGTCGCGCAGATGGCGGCGCTTCATCCGTTTCAAAATCATGTCATCGCCCGCCTGAAGGCTGAGATGCAGATGCGGCATCAGACGCGGCTCGCTTGCGATGGCCAGCATCAGGTTCTCATCCGCCTCGATCGAGTCGATCGAGCTGATGCGCAGACGCGGCAGATCCGGCACCAGCCGCAGGATCCGCATCACCAGATCACCCAGCCGCGGCGTGCCCGGAAGATCGGCGCCCCAGCTGGTCAGATCGACCCCGGTCAGCACCACCTCGTTGAAGCCGCGATCGCGCAGGCGCTTGATCTGTTCGACCACCACACCCGCCGGAACGCTGCGCGAATTGCCGCGCCCGAATGGGATGATGCAGAAGGTACAGCGGTGGTCACAGCCATTCTGGACCTGAACATAGGCGCGATGGCGGCCGAAACCGTCGATCAGGTGGCCGGCGGTTTCCTTGACCGACATGATGTCGTCGACCTGAACCTTTTCGGTCACCCCGATCAGATCGGGGGCCTGCATCGCCGCCCATGTCTGCGGCTGCATCTTTTCGTGATTGCCGATCACGCGCGTGACCTCGGCCATGGCGGCAAAGGTTTCCGGCTCGGTCTGGGCCGCGCAGCCGGTGACGATGACCGGCGCGCCGGGGTTTTCGCGGGCAAGGCGGCGAATCTCTTGCCGGGCCTTGCGCACGGCCTCGGCGGTCACCGCGCAGGTGTTCACGATCACCGCGCCCTGCAAGCCGGCGGCATCGGCCATTTCGCGCATCGCCTCGGTCTCATAGGCGTTGAGCCGGCAGCCAAGGGTCGCAAAGACGGGCGGCTTGGCGTTCATCCCCGCCAGACCCCGTCAAAGACATGCGCGGTCGGGCCGGTCATCCAGACGCCATCCTCGCGCCAGTCGATTTCGAGCTGGCCGCCGGGGACATTGACCCGGACGCGCCGCCCGGTCAGCCCGCGCCGCGCCGCCGCGACCACCGCCGCGCATGAGCACGACCCCGAGGCCAGCGTGATCCCCGTGCCCCGTTCCCAGATGCGCAGGATGATTTCATCCGGCGAGACGACCTGCACCACCTCGACATTCGTGCGCTGGGGGTAAAGCGGATGATGCTCATGCGGCGGGCCAAAGCTTGCCAGATCGACCTCGTCCGCGTCGGGCACAAAGAATGTCATATGCGGATTGCCCATGCCCGTCGCCACCGGATCGCCCGCGATGGGCAGATGCAGCGTGTCGATATCATGGGCCAGCGGGATCCCGGCCCAGTCCAAGACCGGCGGCCCCATATTGACGCGGGTCAGGCCATTGCCGGCATCCTCGGCCAGCAGGACCGCGTGATCCGTGGCCAGCCGCAGGGTCCTGGCCCCCGATTCGTCCATCAGAAACCGCGCAACACAGCGCGTGGCATTGCCGCAGGCCGCCGAAAACGAACCGTCGGCGTTGAAAAACACCAGCTTTGCGTCCGTATTCTGTCCCGGAAGAATGACGGCAAGCTGATCGAAACCGACCCCGCGATGACGGTCGGCGATGGCCGCAACCGTCGCGGCATCGGGCAGCGCACCCGACCGGCGCGCGTCAAGGACGACGAAATCATTGCCCAGCCCATGCATCTTCATGAAGGGCAGTCCGGCGTCCTGAACGGGGTTCTGTTGGAGTTCCATAGCGGTCACATAAGGCCGTCGCGCAGATTCTGCCAGAGGCAGTGATTTTTCCGCTTGACCCTGCCGGGCACGGCCTCTAGTTAGCCGCCCTGTGATGTGGGCCCGTAGCTCAGTTGGTAGAGCAACTGACTTTTAATCAGTGGGTCACAGGTTCGAATCCTGTCGGGCTCACCACTGAAATCATGTATTTCAATAACTTACGTTAGAAGCTCGGGCTGGCTGTCCGAGCGTCCGGATCGGACGCGCGTCGGATGTGGCGCGGCCGTTCACGTTTCGGGCTGTCTCGTGACCATGGGCACATGACCATAAAGAACGCCGGCAGTGCGCGAACGCATGCCGGCGGCAGAGATGTCGGTGGCTTTCCCCGATAAGAGCGATAGCGGGAACAGCGGCTTTTCAAATAGCAGCCCGTTGGCCACCAGCTCTTCGCGCGTCCTGATCCGCCATTGGGTTTTGGTCTTGCCAATACAATTCCGGCAGCGGCATCCGGTTTGATGCCAGTGTCGGCGGCAGACGCCGATCTGATTTTCCGCCCAAAGTTCGCGATCACAGCCCGGGTGCGCGCAGATTTTACGAATCATGCTTCGCCCTGATCTTTCGGTGAGAGCCATTCCCGTCCGGTCATTTCGGCCAGGATCTGTTCGGGCGGCTTGCCGACGATCTTCCTGCCCTTGCAGCTCGGGCAACGCTGCCAGCGGTTGTCGGCATCCTTCCACCGACCGCCCCTGCCCTCGCAACGCGGGCATTGGCCGGCGACGTTGCCTTTCAGATAGGGGGTCATGTGGGGACCTTGCGATCTCTAACAAGCGGATCAATGCCGCGAGCAGCGCGAATTTTTCGCAAAGCCTTAGTATCATATTCGCTCAGGTTCATAGCTCTGACCTCGGCGATGGCCGCGCGCCATGCCGTGGGCGGCGTCTGCGCGGCGGTCGATGCGGTGCTTGCGGGCGAGGCCGCGAATGCCTTTGTCGCCATGCGCCCGCCCGGCCATCACGCGGAACGGGCGCGGGCGATGGGATTTTGCATCTTTTCCAGTGTCGCGCTGGGGGCCTTGCGGGCGCTGGACCATCACGGGCTGGGCCGGGTGGCGGTGCTGGATTTCGACGTCCATCACGGCAATGGCACGCAGGACCTTTTGTGGGATGAGCGCCGGGCGATGTTCGTCTCGACCCATCAGGTCCCGCTTTATCCGGGCACGGGCGCGCGGTCCGAACGCGGCGCGCATGGCCAGATCGTGAACGTGCCGCTGGCTTCGGGCGGCACGGGGGCGCAGGCGCGCGAGATCTGGCAGGATATCTGTACGCGGGTGCTGGAATGGCGGCCGCAGCTGATTCTGATATCGGCCGGTTTCGACGCCCATGCCGACGATCCGCTGGCCGGTCTGATGTGGCGCGGGCGTGATTTCGCCGCAATTACCCGCATGATCCGTGACACTGCGACAGCTTGCGCGGCCCCGGTGGTATCGGCGCTGGAAGGCGGCTATGATCTGGCGGCTTTGGGCCGCGCGGCGCGCGCCCATGTCGAAGTTCTGAGGGAGACCGCGGCGTGACCGAGATCAGTAACATGTCCTTCGAAGAGGCGATGAAGGAGCTTGAGGCGACAGTCGGCAAGCTTGAGCATGGCGATGCCACGCTGGAAGAATCCATCGCCCTTTACGAACGTGGCGCGGCCCTGCGGGCGCATTGCGATGCGGTGCTGCGCCGCGCCGAAGAGCGGGTCGAGAAAATCACGCTGGCCGCCAATGGCCAACCCGCCGGCACCACCCCCGTCGAGGGCCTGTGATGCAGGACCGGCTTGAGGACGTAAAGGCGCAGATCCAGACCGCGCTTGATGATGCCATGGCCCATCTGCCCCAGGGTGAGCTGACCGACGCCATGCGCTATGCCTGTATCGGCGGCAAGCGTATCCGCGCGTTTCTGGTGATGGAATCGGCGCGGCTGTTCGGGATCGAGGATGCCGCCGCGCTGCCCGCCGCCGCCGCGGTCGAGGCGCTGCATGCCTATAGCCTGGTCCATGACGATCTGCCGGCGATGGATGATGACGACCTGCGCCGGGGCCTGCCGACCGTGCATGTGCAATGGTCCGAGGCGACAGCGATTCTGGCCGGGGATGCGCTGCAAAGCCTGGCCTTCGGTCTGTTGAGCGACGACCGCATCGGCACGGCCGAGACGCGGATGGCGTTGATCGCGGGCTTTGCCGAGGCGGTCGGCGCGCGCGGCATGGTCTGGGGACAGGCGCTGGATATCGCCGCCGAAACCGCCATCGCGCCGCCCGATCTGGTCGCGATCAAGCGCATGCAGCAGGCCAAGACCGGCGCGCTGATTCAGTTTTCGGCCACCGCCGGTGCGGTGCTGGCCGGTCAGGACCCCGAGCCGCTGGCCGAATATGCCCGCAATCTGGGCCTTGCCTTCCAGATTCAGGACGACATTCTGGACGTCACCGGCAATGAGGCCGAAACCGGCAAGCGCATCGGCAAGGACGACGCCGCCGGCAAGGCGACCTTCGTGTCGCTTTTGGGGCTGGACGGTGCGCAGGAAAAGGCCCGCAAGCTGATCCGCCATGCCGAGGCCGCTCTGGAACCCTATGGTGAAGCCGCAGGAAACTTGCGGCAGCTTGCGCGTTTCGTTATCGAACGCGACGCCTGACAGCCTGCCCGGAAAGGGGCCAGCCATGACCGACGACACATCCGCCGCCCGTCCCGCAACCCCCGTGCTCGACCGGGTGCATCAGCCGGCGGACCTGAAGGATCTGAGCGATCGCGAATTGCGCCAGCTGGCCGATGAGCTGCGCGCCGAAACCATCAGCGCGGTTTCGGTCACCGGCGGCCATCTGGGCGCCGGGCTTGGGGTGGTCGAGCTGACCGTGGCGCTGCACGCGGTCTTTGACACGCCGCGCGACAAGATCATCTGGGATGTCGGCCATCAGTGCTATCCGCACAAGATCCTGACCGGGCGGCGCGACCGCATCCGCACCCTGCGGATGGAGGACGGGCTTTCGGGTTTCACCAAACGCTCGGAAAGCCCCTATGACCCGTTCGGGGCCGGGCATTCCTCGACCTCGATCAGCGCGGCGCTGGGCTTTGCCATGGCGCGCGAGCTGGGCGGCGATCCGGGCGATGCCATCGCGGTGATCGGCGACGGCGCCATGTCCGCCGGCATGGCCTTTGAGGCGCTGAACAATGCGGGCCATCTGGGCAAGCGGCTGTTCGTGGTGCTGAACGACAATGAAATGTCGATCGCGCCGCCGGTCGGTGCGCTGTCCAGCTATCTGACCCGGCTTTATGCCGAGGGGCCGTTTCAGGACCTGAAGGCGGTGGCCAAGGGCGCCGTGGGCTTCCTGCCCCCGACCCTGCAAGAGGGGGCGCGCCGCGCCAAGGAAATGCTCAAGGGCATGACCGTTGGCGGCACGCTGTTCGAAGAGCTGGGCTTTTCCTATGTCGGCCCGGTCGATGGTCACGACCTCGACCAGCTTCTGGCGCTGTTGCGCACGGTCAAGACGCGGGCCACCGGGCCGGTCCTGATCCATGCGGTGACGAAAAAGGGCAAGGGTTATGCCCCCGCCGAACGCGCCGCCGACAAGGGCCATGCGACGGCGAAATTCGACGTGATGACCGGCGCGCAGGCCAAGGCGAAATCGAACGCGCCCAGCTATACCTCGGTATTCGCGCGCGCGCTGGTCGATCAGGCGGCGCGCGACGACAAGATCGTCGCCGTCACCGCCGCGATGCCCGACGGCACCGGTCTCAACCTCTTTGCGGAACGGTTTCCGCGCCGCTGTTTCGACGTGGGCATCGCCGAACAGCATGCCGTGACCTTTTCGGCGGGGCTGGCGGCGGGCGGCATGAAGCCGTTCTGCGCGCTTTATTCGACATTCCTGCAACGCGGCTATGACCAGATCGTGCATGATGTCGCGATCCAGCGCCTGCCGGTGCGTTTCGCCATCGACCGCGCCGGGCTGGTCGGCGCGGATGGCGCCACCCATGCCGGCGCCTATGACATCGCCTTTCTCGCGAACCTGCCCGGCATGGTGGTGATGGCCGCCGCCGATGAGGCCGAGCTTGTGCATATGGTCGCGACCGCCGCCGCCCACGACAGCGGCCCCATTGCATTCCGCTATCCGCGCGGCGAAGGCACCGGCGTCGACATGCCCGAACGCGGCACCGTGCTGGAAATCGGTCGCGGCCGCATCGTGGCCGAGGGCGCGCGCGTCGCGATCCTGTCCTTTGGCACCCGCCTGTCCGAGGCCATGCGCGCGCGCGAGGCGCTGGCCGCGCGCGGCATTTCCCCCACCGTGGCGGATGCGCGCTTCGCCAAACCGCTGGACCGCGATCTGATCCTGCGCCTTGCTGCGAGCCATGAGGCGCTGATCACCATCGAAGAGGGCGCGGTCGGCGGTTTCGGCAGCCTTGTCGCGCAGCTTCTGGCCGATGAGGGCGTCTTTGACCGTGGCCTGCGTTTCCGCCAGATGGTGCTGCCCGACACGTTCATCGACCACGCAAGCCCCGAATCCATGTATCGCGCGGCCCGCATGTCCGCCCCCGATATCGAGGCCAAGGTGCTCGAGGTGTTGGGCGTGGCGCAGATCGGGGAAAAGCGGGCGTGAGCGTGGCGAATTTCTTTGATCTGGATTGATGGCCGAAGTTTTGGGGGGGATGGTATGCTGCGATTTGTTCTGACCGGGTTTTTGATGGCCGCGCCGCTGGCCGTTGTGGCGCAAGAGCGGCTGCCGAACCTCTATGACGTGACCGTCGTCGAAACCTGGGACAAGCTGAACGTGCGCGCCGCCCCGGATGGTCAGGCCGAGATCATCGGCACACTCGCCTCGACCGCCAAGGGGGTCGAGCTGGTCGGGCGCGACAGCACCGGCAAATGGGGGCGGGTGAATCTGGACGAAGGTTCGGGCTGGGTGGCGCTGCGGTTTTTGAAACCGCAGGCTTCGGTCTGGAAGCCGGCCTCGCTGCCCCTGTCGCTGAGCTGTGGGGGGACCGAACCCTTCTGGTCGCTGGATACGGTCGAAAACGCGCTGACATTCACCGAGCCGGATCAGCCCGACCGCAAGCTGTCGCTGCGCACCGTCATGGATCGCGGGATCGAGGGTGATCCGATGCGCGGCATGATCGCGGGCGACGACAAGGGCCGGCTGACCGCCGTGATGCAGCCGCGCCAATGCTCGGACGGCATGTCGGATCGCCGCTATGCGCTGACCGTCACCGTTATCCTCGACGGGCAGGACATGCCGTCGCGGATGCTGACCGGCTGTTGCTCGATCGCGCCCTAGGCGGGCGCGTTCTCGGCCCGCAGCAGGGCGGCCAGCCCGGCGCGATAGTCGGGATAGATCAGCCGCACCCCCAGTTCGCGCTTGATCAGGTCGTTCGAGACGCGCTTGCTTTCGGCATAAAAGCTGCGCGCCATCGGGGTCATGTCGGCAGTGGCGTAATCCTCGGCCGGGGGCAGGGGCAGGCCCAGCAATTCGGCGGCATGTCCGATCACCGCCTCGGGCGGCGCGGGGTCGTCGTCGCAGACATTATAGACCCCGCCCGGACGCGGCGCGTGGATCGAGGCGAGCAGCACCTGCGCGATATCGGCGGCATGGATGCGCGAGAATATCTGCCCGGGCTTGACGATGCGCCGCGCCGTGCCCGCGCGCAGCTTGGCGAACGGGCCGCGACCGGGGCCATAAATCCCCGCCAGCCGAAAGATATGCAGCGGCAGGTCATGGCGCGCGGCCAGGTCCTGCCAGGCCTGTTCGGCGGCCACGCGGTCGCGCCCGCGCCGAGTCGATGGCGCAAGCTCCGACCGCTCGTCCACCCAGCCGCCATCGCGGTCGCCGTAAACCCCGGTCGTCGACAGATAGCCCAGCCAGCGTGGGCGGGCGCGGGCGAAATCGGCGGCGAAATCCGCAAGCGCGGGATCGTGGCCCCCATCCGGCCCGGCCGAGATCAGGATCGCGTCCGCCCCGGCGATCGCCTCGCGCACGCGGTCCTCATCCCCGGGCCATAACAGCGGGGCGGCCCCCGCCGCGCGCAGCCGGTCGGGCGCATCGCGGGTGGTGCCGGTGACCTGCCAACCCTCGGCCCGCAAAAGCGGGGTCAGGAAACCGGCGGTGTAGCCATGGCCAAGGATCAGCGCCTTCATGCCCGCCCCCGCAGGATTTCGGCGGCCATGGCGAACGAGCGCTGCCGCGCCTCTTGGTCGAATATATTGCCGACAAGGATCATCTCATCGGGTCGATAGCGGGCGATCAGCGCGTCGAGTTCCGCCGCGACCGTTTCGGCCGAGCCTACGGCGCTGATGGCAAGTGCGGCATTGACCGTGGGCAGGATGCGCACCGGGATCGCGTCGAGCACGTCATCGAGCGGCGGCGGCAACAGGCCGGGCGTGCCCAGCCGCAGCCGGGCAAAGCTGATCTGTTGGCTGCTGCGCAGGCGCCGGGCCTGATCGTCGGTCTCGGCGGCGATGACATTCACGGCCAGCATGAAACGGGGCTTTTCGCCGAACTCGGTTGGCTGGAACCGTTCGCGGTAAAGCTGCGCCGCCTGATCCAGATCGCCGGGCGCGAAATGGCTGGCAAAGGCATAGGGCAGGCCAAGCGCCGCCGCCAGACTGGCGCCGTAAAGCGACGAACCCAGGATCCAGACCGGCACCTGCGTGCCCTGACCGGGATGCGCGGCGACGGGGCTGCCGGGCTGGCCCGGGCCCAGATAGCGCAGCAACTCGACGACATCATTGGGGAAATCCTCGTTGCGCTGCATCGAGCGGCGCAGCGCATGCATGACCGCGCCATCGCCGCCCGGCGCGCGCCCCAGCCCAAGGTCGATGCGGTCGCCATGGATGGTGGCCAGCGTCCCGAACTGTTCGGCGATCGCCAATGGCGCGTGATTGGGCAGCATGATCCCGCCCGCGCCGACGCGGATCTTGCGCGTATTGCCCGCCACATGATCGATCAGCACCGAGGTCGCGGCGCTGGCGATGCCGGGCATGTTGTGATGTTCGGCCAGCCAGAAACGGTGATAGCCCCAGCCCTCGGCGGCCTGTGCCAGCGCGACGGAATTGGCGATGGCCTGCCGGGCGTCGGAACCTTCGGCCACGACGGCCAGATCAAGGATGGAAAACTGCATGGGTTAGCTCCTTTGACCATCAGATAGGTGGGGCGGCGGCGCCTTGCCACCCCTCGTTCGCGCTGGCACAGTCTTGCGAAACTGGAGAACGCGCCATGACCGAACACCGGACCCTGCCCCTGGAAACCCCCGAACCCGCCGTGCCGGAATATTTCGATGATGCCGCCGCCGCGGTCGAGCGGCTGACCCAGCTATATGACCGCGCGGCCGATTTCCTGCTGCGGCATTTTGTCGAAACGCTGGCCGGGCGCCAGCCCAAGGCGCGCTACCGGGCCTTTTACCCCGAATTGCGGTTCAACATTCCCGATCACACCAAGATGGATTCCCGGCTGTCCTTTGGCCATGTCTCGGTGCCGGGCGTCTATGCCAGCTCGATCACGCGGCCGGATCTGTTTCGCGGCTATCTGACCGAACAGATCGGGCTGGTGATGAAAAACCACGGCGTGCGGGTCAGCGTGGGCGACAGCGACACCCCGATGCCGGTGCATTTCGCGGTCGCCACGCAAAGCGATCTGAACGTCCCGCAAGAGGGGGTGCTGAGCTATTCCCTGCGCGATGTCTTTGACGTGCCGGACCTGAACACGATGAACGACGACATCGTGAACGGCACGGCGGGCGCGAACCCGGATGGCAGTCTGCCGCTTGCGCCCTTTACCGCGCAGCGGGTGGATTATTCGCTGGCGCGGCTGTCGCATTACACCGCGACCTTGCCCGAGCATTTCCAGAACTTTGTCCTGTTCACCAACTATCAGTTCTATGTCGACGAATTCGAGGCCTTTGCCCGCCGCGCCCTTGCGGATCCGAATTCCGGCTATACCGAATTCGTCGCGCCCGGAAATCAGGTGATCGAGCGTGCCGAGGACATCATCGCCACCGGCGCCAAGATGCCGCAAATGCCGGCCTATCACCTGAAACGGCCCGATGGTGATGGCATCACGCTCGTCAATATCGGGGTCGGTCCCTCGAACGCCAAGACCGCGACCGACCATATCGCGGTCCTGCGCCCGCATGCCTGGTTGATGGTCGGCCATTGCGCGGGGCTGCGCAACAGCCAGCGGCTGGGCGATTTCGTGCTGGCCCATGCCTATCTGCGCGAGGATCACGTTCTCGACGACGACCTGCCGGTCTGGGTGCCGATCCCGGCCCTGGCCGAGGTGCAGGTCGCATTGCAGGATGCCGTGGCCGAGGTCACCCAGCTGGACGGCTATGACCTGAAACGCATCATGCGGACGGGCACCGTCGCCACCATCGACAACCGCAACTGGGAGTTGCGCGACCAGTCCGGTCCGGTGCAGCGGCTGTCGCAATCGCGGGCGGTCGCGCTGGATATGGAAAGCGCCACCATCGCGGCCAACGGTTTTCGTTTTCGCGTGCCCTACGGCACCCTGCTTTGCGTGAGCGACAAGCCGCTTCATGGCGAGCTGAAGCTGCCGGGCATGGCCACGGATTTCTATCGCACACAGGTCGCGAACCATCTTTTGATCGGGATTCGTGCGATGGAAAAGCTGCGCGCCACACCCCTGGAACGCATCCATTCGCGCAAGCTGCGGTCGTTCAATGAGACCGCTTTCCTGTGACAAGGCGCTTTTCTGCCATTTTCGCGGCGTCTTGCAGGCGAAAATAAAGGAAAAAGCTTGAACTATGCGCAAAAAGCTTGTGTAGCGACTTTCATGCCGCCAAGGTGGCGTCCGAAAATTTCCCGAACGGGGAACAACGAGGAGACAGACAATGGCTCAGGCCGCTTCGAAACCGATGACCAAAACCCAGCTCGTGGCCACGCTGGCCGAAGAAATGGGCAGCGACAAGAAGACCGCATCGGCCGCGCTGGACGCGCTGTCGGCGATCGTGTCGAAAACCGTCGCTGATGGTGGCGCCGTCACGCTGCCGGGCATCGGCAAAGTCGCTTGCCGCGCGCGTCCCGAGCGTCAGGTTCGCAACCCGCAGACCCAGGAAATGATGACGAAGCCCGCCGACAAGGTGGTCAAGGTCACGATCGCGAAAGCGCTGAAAGACAGCGTCAACGCCTGATCTGATTGTTTTCGGGGACGCGTCGCGCGCCATGCGCTGACGCTTCCCGGATCCGACGCCCTGCTGAGGCCCCGAAGCATTTTGCCGGGGCCTTTTGCGTATCTGGACCCCGGTTTGTCCGACCGTCCGCCGGCCCGTGATCCGCGCGCCCCGACCGTGGCCGGGATGGGCGGTCAAAGGTCCTGCGCCCCTGCCTTGGCCTTAAGGCGGGTATTGGCCAGCTCGCCGCTTTTGTCGAGCACGGCATAGCCGATGGTCGCCAGCTTGCTGTTGATGGATTTCAGCGCCGCCACCAGTTCCAGGTGGCCGTCGCTGGAGGCAAGGCTCAAAAGATTGCCGCTGCGGACGCGGATCAGGTGCTGGCGTTTGCTGTCGGCTTCCAGATTGGTGACATATTGCTTGTGCAGGACCAGATCGCGGGCGGCGGCGGGATCGCCGCTCCAGAAGACGTGGCGGGCCAGCACCATGCCCCGGCGGACCTGATCGGTCAGGGTGGCGATCTCGGCCTCGCCGGCCTCGGTAAAGACGAATTCGCGGCGCTCTGCCTCGCGCCGGATGGCGGCGTACTTGCCGCTGAGAAGGTCGCCCGAGGCCTCGATGCGGATGGCGAAATCCATGATCTGGCGAATGTCCTGCGCGTCCTCTTCGGGCATTTCCGGCAGCCGGGCATAGGTTTCGCGCAACCGCGATAGCGCCCGGTTCAGCCGCGTTTCCAGCGCGTCGATATCGGCAAGATTGCCGGAATGGCCGGTCGCCGTCTCGAACATCTGGATCAGCAATTCCAGCATGCGGTTGACCTGTCCGCGCAGCGCGGCGGCCAGAAAGCGCGGATCCTGTTCGTTTTCGGGCAAAAGGATGCGCTCTTCCTCGGCATCGGTTTCGGTGACGGGGAAAAGCCGCAGGATCGCCGGAAGCGTAGGCGAAAGCAGCATCAGCATCAGGTTGAAACCAAGATGCGCCATCAACAGGGTGCGATAAACCGGCAGCGATGCCAGAAATTCGGCGTCCCAATAGGGCAGAGACAGCGTCGCAAGGCAAAGCGCGCCAAGCGAGACCCGCAAGGCGGCGACGGATTTCGCCACGCTTGCCGCCTCGCCATGATCGGCGCGCAAGAGCCAGACGGGCAAAAGCGCGCTGCCGATATTGCAACCGATGACAAAGCCCAGCCCCCCGATCACGCCCAGATCGCCATGGCTCGCAAAGGCAAGCGCCGTCAGGATCGCGGCCAGGCTGGAATGCATGGCCAGCGCCAGTATCAGGCCCAGGATCGCGGCCGTCACCGGATCGCCGTTCAGATAGGCCAGAACCGTCCCCGCGCCGGCGAATTGTTGCAGCGGGGCCACCGCCTGACGGATCAGCGATAGCGACAGAAACACCAGCCCAAGCCCAAGGATGACGCGCCCGAAATTGCGCCGGTCGGGTTCGCTGGCGTTCAGGTAAAGCCAGCCCCCGATCAGGATCGCAAGCGGCCCGATGGCCCCCACCGGCAGGGTCAGGAACTGCACCGCCAGCGCCGAGCCGAAATCGGCGCCCACCGCCAGCAGCGCCGCCGAAAGCAGCGGGATGGTCCCGCTGCCGGCCAGCCCTGCCGCCATCAGCATGACCACGGTCGCGCCCTGCATCAGAAAGCCAAGCCCCGCCCCCTTGGCCAGAAGCGATGGCGCCGAGGTGTGGCCGCTGAGGTTCTTGCGGATGCGCGGGCTCCACAGCCGTTCGATGCCGATGCGCATGAAGCGCACCGCGAACAGCAACAGCGTCGCGCCGCTCATCAGATGGGCAAGAAAGTTCAGGACGTCCACGCTGTTCCTCGTTCGCCATGGCCGGGCGGCACGGTCGCGCAGCCCTGTCCATGGCATTGATTTTCCGGCGCAAAGAGGCATCGCGTCAAGTCTTGCCGGAAAACAGCCTTTACCAATCCCTAACGCGGCGGCGGGGAATGGGGCGCGTTGGGGCCAATGTGGGGGGCGGGTCCACATATTCCCGGCGCGGGCGCCATGGCTGGCATGCGGTGCGCCCCCTTGCACCTGTCCGCCCATCTGTTAGCCCAAGGGGGGTGGACAGGCGGGGGCGCGCATGGATTTCAAGGCCATTCTGATGGGCTTCGGCTTTGCGCTGATGTGGGCCTCGGCCTTTACCACCACGCGGATGATCGTGACCGCCGCGCCGCCGCTGACGGCGCTGGTGATCCGCTTTGCCCTGTCGGCCGTCGTCGCTGTCGCGCTGGCCCGCGCGATGGGCCAGAGCTGGCGGCTCAGCCGGGCGGAATGGCGCACGGTGATCATATTCGGCCTGTGCCAGAATGCGCTTTATCTGGGCCTGAACTGGATCGCGATGCAGTTCATCGAGGCCTCTGCCGCCGCCATCATCGCCTCGATGATGCCGCTTCTGGTCGCGTTTCTGGGCTGGATCGTCTATGGCGAGCGGCTGCGGCCCATCGCCATTGCGGGGCTGATCGCCGGGGTGATCGGGGTGGCGCTGATCATGGGGGTGCGGCTGCAACATGGACTCAGCATTCCTGGGCTGGTCCTGTGCCTGCTGGCGGTGGTGGCGCTGACCGTTGCGACACTGGCGGCGCGCGGTGCGGGCGGCAGCCGCAACATGATGATGATCGTCGGCCTGCAAATGGCGGTGGGGGCGCTTGCGCTGATCGGGCCGGCGGCGGTGATGGAATGGGGCCGCCCCGTCGAATGGAGCGCGCAGCTTGTCCTGGCATTCGCCTATACGGTGATCGCGCCGGGCATCGCCGCCACATGGCTGTGGTTCTTGCTGGTCAACCGCATCGGCGCGGTGCGGGCGGCGACCTTTCATTTTCTGTCGCCGATCTTTGGCGTGGCCATTGCGGCGGCGCTGCTGGGGGAGCGCTTCGGGATCTCGGACGTGATCGGGGCCTTGATCGTGGCGGCGGGGATCCTGATGGTGCAACTGGCCCGGATCCCCGCGCCCGATACTCAGTCGTCCGAGGCCGCCGCGCGCAGCATGGCCGGGCGCGACTGAACCCGTTTCGTCCAGGCGGCGACGGCGGGCGTGACCGGCATCTGATCGCCAAAGAAGATAAAGGGCGATGCGAGCAGCAGATCGGCGGCGCTGAAGCGGTCGCCCAGAAGCCAGTCCTGATCGCGCAGCACCTCGTCCAGCCGCTGGACGGCGGTGTCGTAATCGCGGAAACTCGCCGTGATCATCGGGTGGCTGATGCCGGCGAATGCAAGCATCGCGACCGGTTCCAGCACGCCATGATACCAGAACAGCCAGCCCAGATACTGGCCCCGCGCCGGGTCGCCGGGCAGGGGCGCCAGACCCGCCTCGGGGAACATGTCGGTCAGATAGGCGATGATGGCGCCGCGTTCGCGAATGTGATCGGCGCCGTTGATCAGATAGGGGACCTTGCCCTCGGGGTGGGGGTTCAGCGGATCGCGGGCGCCGCTGCCATCCATGCGGGGGATGGTGACGCGGCGGATATCCACCTTGTCCGCGATCCCCATTTCGTCCAGCAGGACGAGGATGATCGAGGAACGGCTTTTCGGGCTGTGATATAGGGTCAGCATCTTGGACTCCGGTTTCAATGGGATCACGATGCGCCGAGGCTGCTGACAAAAGGTGACAGCATGGCACGAACCGACCGGTTGATGCGACTGATGGACGCGCTGCGCCGCCTGCCAAAGCCGGTGACCGCCACGCGGCTGGCCGGCGAGACCGGCGTTTCCCCCCGCCAGCTTTATCGCGACATCGCCACCCTGCGCGCGGGGGGCGCGTTGATCGATGGCGAGGCTGGGCTGGGCTATACCCTGACCGAGGACAGCGCCCTGCCGCCGCAAAGCTTTTCACGGCTCGAGATCGAGGCGCTGATGCTGGCCATCTCGTCGCTGCGCAGCATCGGCGACAGCGATCTGACCCGCGCCGGACAAGAGGCCATGGCCCGCATCGTCGCCACCCTGCCCGAATCGCAGGGCCGCCACGCCATGCATGCCAGCATGCGGCTGTTCCGGCCCGTGGCGGACCTGCCCAGCCCGCGGGTCGATATGGCGCTGTTGCGTCAGGCGCTTTGGGACGAGCAAAGCCTGATCATCGACTATCTGGACCTGAAAGACGCGGCCACCACGCGCGAAATCTGGCCGCTGGGCCTGTCTTACGGCGACAATCACATCATGCTGGTGGCGCATTGCCTGTTGCGGGGGGATTTCCGCATCTTTCATGTGCCGCGCATGCTGGCGCTGCGGCGGGGCGGGACCAGTTTCCGCCCGCGCCGCGTGGCCTTGTTGCGCGATTACGTCGCGCAGATGCGCGCTATTCCGCCGCCATCGGGGTAAAGATCGCGGTGGCGCGGTCGCATCGATAACGCGCCAGATGCCGGGGCCCGTGATCCGCCAGATCACAGACGGCATCCAGAATCGCCGCCACCTCGGTCCGGGGCGCCGCCCAGCACAGGTTCAGCCGCACGAAACCCGGCTTTTCGATTTCATCCCCGGCCAGAATGGCCGCGCGCATCTGTTGCGATTGCGCCTGTGACAGGCCCAGCAGGTGGTGGACATAGGGCCCGGCACAGGCACAGCCGCCGCGCGCCTGAACGCCATGCAGGTCCGACAGCATCCGCGTCGCCAGTTGCTGATGGATGAACCCGCCGCGCCCGTCGCGGATGCGAAAGCTGAAAAACGGCAGCCGCGCGGCGATGGGATTGCCCAGCAGCTGAATCATCGGATGCGCGCGCAGCCGTTGCGTTCCCAGCGCCAGCCAATCGGCATTGCGGGCGTCGATTTCGGCCTGTCCGACGGCCGCCTTGGTCAGAAAGACCAGAGCCGCGCGGATATCGCCGATCACATTCGGGGTGCCGCCTTCCTCGCGTGCCTCAAGCGACAGGGAATAGTCGTGGCTGTCGGGCGACACAAAGCGCACGGTGCCGCCGCCGGGCAATGTCGGGCGCGCCACCACCACCGCATCGCGGCGCAGGATCATCACCCCCGAGGCCCCCGGCCCGCCGATGAACTTGTGCGGCGAGGTCACGACCGCATCCATGCCCAGCCCCATATCGATGGGCAGATAGGGCGCCCCCCCGGCATAGTCCCAGACCGCCGCCGCGCCCGCGGCCTTCAGCATGGCGGTCACCCGCGCCACATCGGTCAGCGTGCCGGTGACGTTCGAGGCGGCCGAAAAGCTGCCGATCACGCGGCCGCCCGCCGCATCCAGCGCCGCCTGCAAGGCGTCCAGATCGGGGCCGCCGGCCGGGGCTTCGGGGATCTCGATCACCTCGGCGCCGCTTTCGCGCCAGGGCAGGATGTTGGAATGATGCTCATAAGGGCCGATCAGCACCGTGGCGCCCGGACCGGCGCCCAGCAGATGCACCAGCCGGTTGATCCCCGCCGTGGCCCCCGCGCCGGTAAAGATCACGGCATGTTCCGGCCCCGCCCCCACGCAACCGGCGATGGCGGCGCGGGCGGCGCGGCGCATCCGCGTCATGGTGCCGCCGCAATGGCTGGCCTCGGTATGGCTGTTGGCATACCAGGGCAGGACATGTTCCATCACCCATTCCTCGATCGGGCGCAGCGCCCGGCCCGAGGCGATGTAATCGGCATAAATCATCCGGCGCGGCCCGAACGGCCCCGCGATCACCGCATCGCGGCCGATCAGCCCCCGGTGGACCGCATCCAGGGGATCATCGCCCAACAGGGCCAGATAGCTGTCGAAAGGGGGCATCGCATTCCTCATCATGTTGATGTCATCTTGACCCCGCGATGATGAGAATTCATTCTGAATTTCACATAATATTGCGGGATATGGTTGTCATATGAACGTCAGAAATATCCATATCGATGAAATCGACAACCGGCTTTTGGCATTGCTGCAAGCCGATGCCAGTCTGTCCCAGCGCGATCTGGCCGAGCGTGTCGGCCTGTCGCAGAATGCCTGTTGGCGGCGGCTGCAACGCCTGACCGAGGCGGGCGTGCTGCGCGGCAGCCGGGCGCGGATCGACCCGGCGGCGCTGGGCCTTGAATTGACGGTTTTCATCATGATCCGCACCCGCCACCATGATGACGGCTGGGCGCGCCGCTTTCGCGCCCGGATCGAGGCCTTGCCCCAGATCACCGAGTTTCACCGCATCGGCGGCGAATGGGATTACATGGCCAAGGCGGTGGTCACCGGCATGGCGGGCTATGACACGCTCTATAAGCAGCTGATCGCCGATATGGATCTGGAACGCGTCACCGGCGTCTTTTCGATGGAGACGATATTCGCGGATCGCCCCCTGCGTCCGGCTTGATTTTCACGAAATGTTCCGCATCTTTCAGGGATGCGTGGCGATTCCATCCTGTTTCCGACCGAATCCGGGCTTTATTGCCCGCCGGGCGATTTTTACATCGACCCGCTGCGCCCGGTCGCGCGTGCGCTGATCACCCATGGCCATAGCGACCATGCCCGCGCAGGCCATGGCGCGGTCATGGCGACCGCTGAGACGCTGGCGATCATGGGCCTGCGCATGGGGCCGGATTTCGCGGCCTCGACCCAGGTGGCGGCGGAGCCGGTCCGCATCGGTGACGTGACCGTCAGTTTTCATCCGGCGGGGCATGTGCTGGGCTCGGCCCAGATCGCGGTGATGCCGGACAAAGGGCCAAAGATCGTCGTTTCGGGCGATTATGCGCGGGCGCCGAACCCGACCTGCGCGCCGTTTCAGCCGGTGCCCTGTGATATCTTCGTGACCGAGGCGACCTTTGGCCTGCCGGTGTTCCGCTTTCCCGATCCGCAGGCCGAGATCCGCCGGCTGCTGGCCAGCATGGCGGATTTTCCCGACCGTCCGCATCTGATCGGGGCCTATGCGCTGGGCAAGGCGCAGCATCTGATCGGTCTTGTGCGGGAATGCGGGTATGACGCGCCGGTCGCCATCCATGGCGCGCTAAGGCCGCTTTGCGATTTCTATGCCGCCAGCGGGATCGGGCTGGGCGCATTGATCCCGGCCACCGCCGAAGAGGTGCCGGCACAGCTGATCATCGCGCCGCCCTCGGCCTTTTCGACGCCGTGGGTCCAGCGGTTCCGCGACCCGGTGATCGGCTTTGCCTCGGGCTGGATGGCGGTGCGGGTGCGGGCACGACAGCGGGGCGCGGAACTGCCGCTGATCATAAGCGACCATGTCGATTGGCCGGCGCTGACCGGCACCCTGCGTGAGCTGTCCCCGGCCGAGATCTGGGTCACCCATGGCGCCGAGGATGGCGTCATCCGCTGGTGCGAATTGCAGGGCATGTCCGCGCGCCCGCTGCGGCTGGTCGGGTATGAGGACGAGGCGGAATGAAAGCCTTTGCCGCTTTGTTGGAACGTCTGGCCTTTACCTCGGGGCGGAACGCCAAGCTTTCGATATTGCAGCATTATCTGGAACGCACGCCCGACCCGGATCGCGGTTTTGCGCTGGCGGCGCTGACCGGCGATCTGGATCTGCGCCGGATCACGCCATCGCTGTTGCGGGGGCTGGTCACGGAACGCGTCGATGCGCGGCTCTTCGAGCTGAGCTATGATTTCGTCGGCGATCTTGCCGAAACCATCGCGCTGATCTGGCCCGAGGGGCGGGCGGATCCGCCCCCGCTGGGCGATGCGGTGGCGATGCTGCAAACCACCGGCAAGGCGGCGCTGCCCGCCGCGATCGCCGCGATGCTGGACCGGCTCGGCGCGTCCGAACGGCTGGCATTCGTCAAGCTGGCGACCGGCAATCTGCGCATCGGGGTTTCGGCCCGGATGGCGCGGATGGCGCTTGCGGCGATGGGCGGCCCGACCGTCCCCGAGATCGAGGAAATCTGGCACGGGCTGACCCCGCCCTATGGGCCGCTGTTTGGCTGGATCGCGGGCGGTGCGCGCCCCGACAGCGCGGCCCTTGCGCCATTCCGTCCGGTCATGCTGTCCACGCCGACCGATCTGGAACAGTTGCGGGATCTGGATCCGTGCGATCATGTCGCGGAATGGAAATGGGACGGCATCCGCGTGCAGGCCGTGGCCGAGGCCGGTCAGCGCCGGCTTTATTCCCGCACCGGCGAGGATATTTCCGGGGCCTTTCCCGATGTGATCGCGGCGATGAATTTCGACGGCGCGGCGGATGGCGAATTGATCGTGCGGCGCGGTGATGCCGTCGCGCCCTTTGGCGATCTGCAAAAGCGGCTCAATCGCAAGACGGTCGGCCGGGCGCTGCTGAGCAGCCATCCGGCGGGGCTGCGGCTTTACGATCTGTTGCTCTGGCAGGGGCGCGACCTGCGGGCGGAACCGCTGAAGCTGCGGCGCGCGGTGCTTGAAGGCGCGGATTTCGGCGATCCGCGCATCGATATATCGCCGCTGCTGGATTTCGCGACCTGGGACGATCTGGCGGCGCTGCGCGCGACACCCCCCGCCGCCGTGATCGAGGGCGTGATGATCAAGCGCCGCGACAGCGCCTATCTGTCCGGCCGGCCGCGCGGGCCGTGGTTCAAATGGAAACGTGATCCGATGCTGGTCGATGCGGTCTTGCTTTATGCACAGCGCGGGCATGGCAAACGCTCGGGGTTTCATTCCGATTTCACCTTCGGGCTGTGGGATGGCGATGATCTGGTGCCGGTGGGCAAGGCCTATTTCGGCTTTACCGATGACGAGCTGCGCCAGCTGGACCGGTTCGTGCGCGAAAACACCACCGACCGCTTTGGCCCGGTGCGGCAGCTGGCCCCGAAGCTGGTCGTCGAGGTCGCGTTCGAGGGGATCAACCGCTCATCCCGGCACCGTTCCGGCGTCGCCATGCGGTTCCCGCGCATCAGCCGCATCCGCTGGGACAAGCCCGCCGCCGAGGCCGACCGGCTGGCCGCGCTTGAGGCATTGCTGTGACCCTGCCGCCCGTGTTTCAGGACTGGTTCGCGCGACAGGGCTGGCAGCCGCATCCGCATCAGCTGGCGCTGCTGGGGGCTGTCGGCGACAGCCTGTTGATCGCGCCAACGGGGGGCGGCAAGACGCTGGCGGGGTTTCTGCCCAGTCTGGTCGATCTGCGCGACGGGGCGGCGCGCAGGGGGTCGGTCCATACGCTTTACGTCTCGCCCCTCAAGGCGTTGACGGCGGATATCGGGCGCAACCTCGCCCGGCCCATCGCCGATCTGGACCTGCCGGTGCGGGTCGAGGACCGGACCGGCGATACCGGCGCCACGCAGCGCCGCCGCCAGCGCGTCGATCCACCCGAGATCCTGTTGACCACGCCCGAAAGCCTTGCCCTGATGCTGAGCTATCCCGAGGCGCCGCGGATATTCGGCGGGTTGCGGCGGGTCGTTCTGGACGAATTGCACGCGCTGGCGGAATCCAAGCGCGGCGATCAGCTGATGCTGTGTCTTGCGCGGCTGCGCCATCTTGCGCCCGGGCTGCGCGTGACCGGGCTTTCCGCCACGGTCGAGGATCCGGCGGCGCTGGCCGGGTTCATGGCGGGCGCGGCGCCGGTCGGCATCATTCAGGCCGATCCCGGTCCCGATCCCGACATCGCCATGCTGCCGACCGCGACGCCCGCGCCCTGGGCCGGCGGTGGTGGCCATTACGCCATCCCCGAGGTGCTGGACGCCGTGCGACAGGCCCGGACCACGATCATTTTCATCAACACCCGCGCACAGGCCGAGCTGTTCTTTCAGGCGCTATGGGCGGCGAATGACGACAACCTGCCCATCGGGCTGCATCACGGCAGCCTGTCGCGCGAGGCCCGCGCCCGGGTCGAGGCGGCGATGGCGGCGGGCGATCTGCGCGCCGTGGTCGCCACCGGCAGCCTTGATCTGGGCATCGATTGGGGCGCGGTCGATCTGGTGATCCAGATCGGCGCGCCCAGAAACGTCAAGCGGCTGGTCCAGCGCATCGGCCGGGCCAATCACCGCTATAACGCGCCCTCGCGCGCGCGGATCGTGCCCGCGAACCGCTTTGAACAGATCGAATGCGTGGCGGCGCTGAACGCGGTTCGCGAACGCGATCTGGACGGCGATCCGCGCGGGCCGGGGCCGTTGGACGTGCTGTGCCAGCATATCCTTTTGACCGCCTGCGCCGCGCCCTTTGACGCCGATGCGCTTTATGCCGAGGTGGTGACGGCCGGTCCCTATCGCGCGCTGTCCCGTACCGATTTCGACGCCTGTCTGGATTTCGCCGCGACCGGCGGCTATGCGCTGCGCGCCTATGACCGCTGGCAGCGGCTGATGCTGCGGGACGGGGTGTGGCGGCTGCGCGATCCGCGCGCGACGCGGCTTTTGCGGATGAATATCGGCACCATCGTCGAGGCCGAGATGCTCAAGGTGCGGCTGCGCGGTCGCGGTGGCGCCCCCTTGGGCGAGGTCGAGGAAGCCTTTGCCGCCAGTCTGACCCCGGGCGACAGCTTTCTGATCGGGGGGCGGGTGGTGCGCATGGATGCGCTGCGCGAGATGGTGATCGAGGTGACGCCCCAACCCGGCGCCCAGCCAAGGATCGCTGTGTTTTCCGGGGTCAAGCTGGCCACCTCGACCCAGCTTGCGCATCGCGTGCTGGCATTGATCGGGGATCCGGCGCGGTATGCGGAACTGCCGCCCGACACGCGCGACTGGCTGCGCTTGCAGGCGCGGATCAGCCGGTTGCCGGAACCTGGCCTGCTGCTTTCGGAAAGCTTTCCGCATGCCGGGCTGTGGCATTTCGCGCTTTACGGTTTTGCCGGGCGCAACGCCTTGCAGACGCTGGGCCTGTTGATGACCCGCGAGATGGAGGCGGCGGGGCTGGGGCCGCTGGGCTTTCTGGCGACGGATTACGCCTTGCTCATCTGGTCGCTGGACCCGGTGCGCGATCCCGCGCCGCTTTTGGACGGCGGGCGGCTACGCGCGGGTCTGGGCGAATGGCTGGGCGACAATGCGGTGATGAAACGGACGTTTCGCAATGTCGCGACCGTGGCCGGGCTGATTCAGCGCAATCTGCCGGGCTTGCGCAAATCCGGCCGGCAGGCCACGTTTTCCAGCGATATCCTGTATGACACGCTGCGCAAATACGATCCGGGGCACCTGATGCTGCGCATCACCGCCGACGAGGCCGGGCGCGGGCTTGTCGATTTCGGCCGGATCGAGGAAATGCTGGCGCGCTCGCCCCGCCAGGAGCACCGGATGCTGGACCGCGTTTCGCCCATGGCCGCGCCCCTGCTGCTTGAGGTGGGCAAGGTCCCGATCCGGGGCGAGGGGCGCGAAAGGCTGGCCCGGATCGAGGCCGAAACCCTGATGCGCGAGGCCGGGCTCGAGGTGCTGATGTGACCGGATATGCGTTTGATTTCCACGGTCTGCGGCTTGAGGCGCGGGCCTCGGGGGCGCTGTGGTGGCCGGGCGGGGGCTGGCTGATCGTGGCCGATCTGCATCTGGGAAAATCCGAACGCATGGCGCGGCGCGGCGGCCCCTTGTTGCCGCCCTATGAGGGATTGGCGACGCTGGAACGGCTGGCGGCCGAGATCGCGGCGCTAAGCCCGGCGGCGGTGATCAGTCTGGGCGATGGTTTCGACGATCTGGCCGCCGCCGGGGCGCTGGATGCGGGAATTGCGGCCCGGCTCGCGGATATGGGCCGGGGCCGCGACTGGGTCTGGATCGGCGGCAATCACGATCCGGCGGCGCCGGCCGCGCCCTGTGGCCGCTTTGCCGATCTGTTGATGCTGGAGGGTGTCGCATTGCGGCATGAGGCCGAACCGGATGGCGGCCCGAATGCGGGGCAGGTGCCCGATATTTCGGGACATTTCCACCCGGTGGTGCGTTTGGCCGGGGAACGCCGCCGGGCCTTTCTGCTGGGCCGGGATCGGCTGATCCTGCCGGCCTTCGGGGCCTATACGGGCGGGTTGTCCTGTGACGATCCGGTGCTGCGGGCCTTGGTGCCACGGGGGCTGGCCATCGCCTGCGGGGTGCGGGCGATCCCGCTGCCGCTGGTTGGGCGCGGGGCATAGTCAGCGCCCTGCGCGCATGAAAAAAGGCCGCCCGAAGGCGGCCTCTTTCATCCGTCAGGCAGGGACTAGAACTTGAAGTTCAGACCGACTTTGACGTTGTGGTATTTCGGCGTGGCTTCGGTGGTCGCCGACTCGCCGCCAATGGTAAAGGTGCGGTCGGTTTTGCCGAACTGGGCGTATTCGTATTCGCCGGTCACCGACATCCGCTCGGTCAGCTGTTTTTCGACGCCCATACCAACCACGAAACCGTTTTTCTTGAAGTCGCGGTTTTGGCTTTCGCTGGCCGTGGCGCTGGTCACTTCGGCCTTGTATTCGACATCAGCGCGGGCGATCCCGGCGATGCCATAAACCAGCAGGTCGGGACGAACCGCATAGCCGGTCTTCATGCGCAGAGCGAGCACGTTCTTGACCTTCGAAGTGACCTCAGTGGTCGAATCGCTGTCGCCGAACGAGATGCTGTCTTCGATATTGCCGGTTTCATAACCCAGTTCCGGGCCGAACACCCAGTTGCCGCGCTGCCAGCGATAACCGACGCGCAGGCCGCCATTGACGCCGTTCAGTTCCAGCGTGCCGAGGTCGCCTTCGTTGCCGGTGCTGCCCGAAAAGCCGACCTCGTCCTTGCCGTTGAAGGCATAGCCGAGAGTCAGACCGCCATAAGCACCCTGCCAGTCCGACGAGGCGGTTTCGACGATCGGCGCGACAACGCCGGCATCCACGACAGGGGGGGTAAAGCCGCCGGCGGTTGCGGTCAGGGCGGTGCCCAGGGTCAGCGAGGCGGCGGTAAGAATTTTGGGTAGTGCGTACATATCACATACTCCTTATGAACAAATGGGGTTAGGTGGCACACCGAAGGGCAGGGCCGGTTTCACGGTGCGGCACATCTTTGCGGATGAATTAATCCCGTCCGCTGGCTTGCTCAAGGGAACTTCGCGCCTTTGCGGGAAGCACCGGGAAAGCGCGGCAAACAAGCAACAATGACGCACCGTTTCGGCGACAAATGCGCCATAATGGGGCCGACAATTCCGACATAAGCTTGACTCGACGCGGCAAGGCCGCCGGCAGGACCGGCTTGCCACATCGTTCCTGGTTGACCAGATTTCCGACATTCAGGCCGTTTTGCCAAATAAAATCGCGGTGTGGCTTGGCCACACCGCTGATAGGCTTGGTCAATTCGCCATAGGCGTGACGTGTCGCGGCAAGCCAACCCGTCGGGTCGGCTCGCCATATCGTCCCTAGATGTCCAGATTTTCGACGCTGAGGGCGTTTTGCTGAATAAAGTCGCGGCGCGGCTCGACCACATCGCCCATCAGCTTGGTAAAGATGTCGTCGGCCTCGCTCAGATCCTCGATGCGGACTTGCAGCATGGTCCGGGCCGAGGGGTCCAGCGTGGTTTCCCACAGCTGTTCGGGATTCATCTCGCCCAGACCCTTATAACGTTGCAGCGACAGCCCCTTTTCCCCCTCAAGGAAAATGGCCTGCAACAGGCCCAGAGGCCCGGGGATCGGGGTGTCGCGATCCTTGCGGATCAGATGCGCGGTCTGGCCATAGATTTCATGCAGCGACTGCGTCAGCGCGCCCAGCCGGCGGCTTTCGGCGCTGCGCAGCATCGGACCGTCCAGGGTGCGGCTTTCCTCGACCCCGCGCACCTGCCGGGTCAGACGGATGCCGGCATCCTGGGTGGGCCGGCCGGCCCAGCCGCGTTCATATTCCTCGGCGATGAGGTCAAGACGCTTGGCCACGGCTTCGGCCGCGCCCTGCGCATCGGCGTCGATCCGGCCCTGCAACAGCGCGCCCGCGATCGCCGCCTGTTCGGTGATATGGGCGGGGTAATGCGTCGGATAGGCGCGCAGGATGCGGCGCACGGTGCGGGCCTCGTCGACGACGCGGGTCAGGTCGGCGCCGGTGATCTGTTCACCGCTGCCCAGTTGCAGGCTTGCGCCCTCGATCCCCTGTTCGATCAGGTAATCCTCAAGCGCGGCCTCATCCTTGAGATAGACCTCGGACCGGCCACGGCTGACCTTATAAAGCGGCGGTTGCGCGATATAGAGATGCCCCGCCTCGATCAGCTCGGGCATCTGCCGGAAGAAGAAGGTCAAAAGCAGCGTGCGGATATGCGCGCCGTCCACATCGGCATCGGTCATGATGACGATCTTGTGGTAGCGCAGCTTGTGCAGATTGAATTCGTCGCGGCCGATGCCGGTCCCCAGGGCGGTGATCAGCGTGCCGATCTGTTCGCTGGACAGCATGCGGTCGAAACGCGCGCGCTCGACATTCAGGATCTTGCCGCGCAGGGGCAGCACGGCCTGATTCTGGCGCGAGCGGCCCTGTTTGGCCGAACCGCCGGCCGAGTCACCCTCGACGATGAACAGCTCGGACAGCGCCGGGTCCTTTTCCTGGCAATCGGCCAGCTTGCCGGGCAGGCTTGCGACATCCATCGCGGTCTTGCGGCGCGTCAGCTCGCGCGCCTTGCGCGCCGCCTCGCGCGCCAGCGCGGCCTCGATGATCTTGCTGACGATCTGTTTGGCTTCGGCGGGATTTTCCTCGAACCACTCGGCCAGCTTTTCGCCGACCAGCCCCTCGACCGCCGGGCGCACCTCGCTGGACACCAGCTTGTCCTTGGTCTGGCTCGAGAATTTCGGATCCGGCACCTTGACCGACAAGACGCAGGTCAGCCCCTCGCGGGCATCGTCGCCGGTGAAATCGACCTTTTCCTTGCGGGCGACGCCGCTGGTCTGGGCGTAATTGTTGATGACCCGGGTCAGCGCGCCGCGAAAACCCGCCAGATGGGTGCCGCCGTCGCGCTGCGGGATGTTGTTGGTAAAGGGCAGCACCGTCTCGTGATACGAGTCGTTCCACCACATCGCGACCTCGACGCCGATGCCGCCGCGCTCGCCCTGGATAAAGATCGGCTCGGGCATGACCGGCGCTTTCGAGCGGTCGATGAATTTCACGAATTCGCGGACGCCGCCTTCATAGTAAAGTTCGGTCCGCAGCGGTTCGGCATGGCGTTCATCCTCAAGGATGATGCGCACGCCGCTGTTCAGAAAGGCCAGCTCGCGCAGCCGGTTTTCCAGCGTCTTGAAGATGTATTCCCGGTTCGAAAAGGTGCCGTCGGGCCGATCCTCTTTCGACGAGGCAAGGAAACGCACCTCGGTGCCCTTTTCGCCGGGCGTATCGCCGACGACGCGCAGATGCTCGACCGTGTCGCCGTTTTCGAACTTGGCGTAATGTTCCTTGCCGTTGCGCCAGATGCGCAGTTCCAGCCAGTCGGAAAGCGCGTTCACCACCGAAACGCCGACGCCGTGCAACCCGCCCGACACCTTATAGCTGTTCTGGTCGAATTTGCCGCCGGCATGCAGCTGGGTCATGATGACCTCGGCCGCCGAAACGCCTTCGGTCGGGTGCATGTCGACGGGAATCCCGCGACCATTGTCGCGCACCGAGACGCTGTCATCGGCGTGAATCTTGACGCGGACGAAATCGGCATGACCCGCCAGCGCCTCGTCGATGCCGTTATCGACGACCTCATAGACCATGTGATGCAGGCCCGACCCGTCATCGGTATCGCCGATATACATGCCGGGGCGCTTGCGCACCGCCTCCAGGCCCTTGAGAACCTTGATGGAATCGGCGCCGTATTCTGCGGGCTGAGGGGCGGCTTCGGTCATAGTGTATTTATCCTGCCTTCGACCCGCATCTTATAGTGTGGGCCATGCGGAATGTCACGGGAAAGACACAAGATTTGGTGGCCGGCCGGGGTTTTATCAAGCCCTAGGCCAGCCCCGGTTCATCCAGCAGCGTGCGGGCATCGCGGCTTTCGATCTCGACGACCCACAGATCGGGGTCGCGGGCGGTCTGGCGGGCGATCTGGGCGTCGATGTCGCGCTCGGCGCCCTCGTTCAGACGGACCCAGAGCCGCTGGTCGGTGTCGAGGTCCCATTCCCGGGCCCAAAGGCTGGCGCGCCCGTCCAGCGTGGCGCATTTCACCAGCACGGCGCCGGCGGTGTCGTCGCCGTGGCGGGTGATATAGGCGGGAATGTCGGCCAGCGTCAGGCGCCGCAGATAGGCCGCGACCCAGATGCCGGCCGCAAGCCGCGCCTCAGCCATGTTCGGCCTCAGGCATCGCCGTCGCGGAAATCAAGGCCCATTTCGTTGTAACGCTCGGCCTCGTCCAGCCAGTTCTCGCGCACCTTGACCTGAAGGAACAGATGCACGGTCCGGCCCATGAATTCCATCATCTCGGCGCGGGCGGCCTGTCCCACGGCCTTGATCGTCTCGCCGCCCTTGCCAAGCACGATGCCCTTGTGGCCGGGGCGAGCGACATAGACGATCTGATCGACGCGGGCCGAGCCGTCGGGCTTTTCTTCCCATTTCTCGGTCTCGACGGTCAGCTGATAGGGGATTTCCTCATGCAGGCGCAGGGTCAGCTTTTCGCGGGTAATCTCGGCGGCGATCATGCGCATGGGCAGGTCGGCCACCTGATCCTCGGGGTAAAGCCACGGGCTTTTCGGCATCTCGGCGGCCAGCCAGTCCATCAGACCCGAGCAGCCATACCCCTTTTCGGCCGAGATCATGAAGGTCGCGGCGAATTCGAATGTGGCATTGACCTGTTGGGACAGGGCCAGCAGGGCCTCGGATTTGACGCGGTCGATCTTGTTGATGACCAGCGCCACCGGCGTCTTGCCGGCATGTTCGCGCAAGCCGTCGATGATTGCCTGTGCGCCATCGGTCAGCCCGCGATGGGCCTCGATCAGAAACAGGATGACATCGGCATCCGCCGCGCCGCCCCATGCCGCCTTGACCATCGAGCGGTCCAGCCGGCGGCGCGGGCGAAAGATGCCGGGCGTGTCGACAAAGACGATCTGCGCCGGGCCGTGCATGGCGATGCCGCGAATGCGGGCGCGCGTGGTCTGGACCTTATGGGTGACGATCGAGACCTTGGCGCCGACCATCTGGTTCAGAAGCGTGGATTTGCCGGCATTGGGTTCGCCGATCAGCGCGGCAAAGCCCGCGCGGGTTTCGGGCTGCGGTTCCAGCGGTGTTTCGGTCATGTGCTTGCCTCGATGCGGTCGAGCAGGGCCTGCGCGGCCGCCTGTTCGATGCTGCGTTTGGTGCCCTTGCCGGTCGCCACGGCCTCGCGGCCATCGTCCAGCCGGACGGTGATTTCGAATTCCGGCGCGTGGTCGGGGCCGGTTCGCGCGGTCTGGACATAACGCGGCGGCGTCATGCCATTGGCCTGGGCCCATTCCTGAAGCGCGGTCTTGGCGTCGCGCGCGTCCTGATCGACATTTTTCAGCCGCTCGGCCCAAAGCCGCAGGATGACCGTCCGCGCCGCCTCAAGCCCGGCATCCAGATAGATCGCGGCCAGAACCGCCTCCATCGCGTCGGCCAGAAGCGCCTCTTTGCGGCGTCCGCCCGACAGCATTTCCGACCGGCCCAGCTTGAGCACGTCGCCCAGACCGATCTCGCGGGCGATGGCGGCGCAGGTCTCGCCCTTGACCAGCGCGTTATAGCGCGGGGCCAGCTGACCCTCGGTCGCGGCGCGGTCGGTCTTGAACAGCGCCTCGGCGATGGTCAGACCCAGTACCCGGTCGCCCAGAAATTCCAGCCGCTGGTTGTCGGGCCGCGTCGCCGTCGAGATCGAGCCATGCGTCAATGCGCGCTGCAACAGCTCAGAGCGCGCAAAGCTGTACCCCAGACGGTCGGAAAAGGCTTTCAGGTCGGCGGAAATCTTCATGGCGCGATCTTGCCACGACGCAGGCCGCGTCGCAGCAATTTTTCCTTTACTCGACGGCCTTGAAGAAGCGGTCGCCGCGCCAGGTCCAGAAATACAGAAGCGATTTGCCGGCGGACGAGAACATGATCCGGTCGGCGCGGCCGATCAGATATTCGGCCGGCACCATGCCGACGCCGCCGCTGGCCGCCGGCCAGCGCGAGTCGCCCGAATTGTCGCGGTTGTCGCCCATGAAGAAATAGCTGCCTTCCGGGACGGTGAATTCGGCGGTGTTGTCGCCCGGCCCGCCGTCAAAGATGTTCAGCACGTCATGGCTGGGTCCGCCGGGCAGGGCCTCGGTATAGCGGGTCTTTTCGCAGGGGCCGCCGGCGATCACCGGCTCGTTGGCGCATTTGGGCAGGCTTTGCTGCGGACCCTGCGGCGCGTTCACCTCGGTGAAGGTGCCGGCGGGGGTCTGGGGCACTTCCTGACCGTTCAGCCACAGGATGCCGTTTTTCATCTGCACGCGGTCGCCCGGCAGGCCGATCACGCGCTTGATGAAATCATCGCCCCGGGTCGGGTGGCGAAAGACCACGACATCGCCGCGCTCGGGTTCCGAGCCAAGGATGCGGCCCGAAATCGGGCACATCTCGAACGGGCAGGAGACGCGCGAATAGCCATAAGCCATCTTGTTCACGAACAGGAAATCGCCGATCAACAGCGTGTCCTTCATCGACCCCGAGGGAATCCAGAACGGCTGGAAGAACAGCGTGCGGAAAATGCCCGCGATCACCAGCGCCCAGAAGATGGTCTTGATCGTTTCCCAGATGCCGCCATCCTTGCGGGCGTCGCTTTTGGCCATTGATGCCGTTCCCTTCATGCGAAAGTCGCGCGTTCATGGGCCGCGAGGCCCGGCAGAGTCAAGTCACCGTCACGTCACGGGCTCGGGCGCGGGATCGGGCAGTGCCTCGATCACCACGAAGGCCTGGGCCCAAGGGTGATCGTCGGTCAGCGTGACATGGACGATGGCGCGGTGGCCGGGGGGCGTCATCGCCGCCAGCCGTTCCGCCGCCCAGCCGGTCAGCGTCATGGTCGGCTGGCCGCTCGGCAGGTTCTGGACCGCCATGTCGCGCCACGAGATACCCATGGCAAGCCCGGTGCCAAGGGCTTTCGAACAGGCCTCTTTGGCGGCCCAGCGTTTGGCCAATGTCCCGGCCTCGTCCCGGCGGCGGGCGGCCTTGGCCAGTTCGGTGGGGGTAAAGACGCGGTTGCGAAAGCGGTCGCCATGGCGCGCCAGAACGCCGCTGATGCGGTCGATATTGCACAGATCCGTGCCGATACCCAGGATCATGCCCGTGGCCCGCATGGCGACATGGATATTTTCATGAAGAAGAAAGGGCGCGCGCCCTGTCCATGCGCCGGCGCATTTCGCGGATCGCGTCGCCCAGACCGATAAACACGGATTCGGCGATCAGGAAATGGCCGATGTTCAATTCGCGAATTTCCGGGATCGCGGCGATCGGGCCGACGGTGTCGAAGGTCAGGCCGTGGCCGGCATGAACCTCGAGCCCGAGGCTGGCGGCCAGTGCGGCGCCGTCGCGCAGGCCGGCCAGTTCGGCGTCGCGTTCTGCGATCCGGCCTTCGGTGTCATAGTCGCAATAGGCGCCGGTATGCAGCTCGACCACCGCCGCGCCGATCCGGGCCGCGGCCCGGATCTGGGCCGGTTGATGGCCGATAAACAGCGAGACGCGGCTGCCGGCGTCGCGCAGGGGTTCGATATAGCGGCCCAGTGCGGCTTCGTTTCCGGCCACGTCCAGCCCGCCCTCGGTGGTGCGTTCCTCGCGTTTTTCGGGGACGATGCAGACGGCATGCGGGCGATGGCGCAGCGCGATGGTCTGCATTTCCGCCGTGGCCGCCATTTCCAGATTCAGCGGCAGGCGCAGCGCCGCCATCAGCCGGTCGATATCGGCATCCGAGATATGGCGGCGATCCTCGCGCAGATGGGCGGTGATGCCGTCGGCGCCGGCCTCTTCGGCCAGTTGCGCGGCGCGGACGGGGTCGGGCCAGGGCGTGCCGCGCGCATTGCGGATGGTGGCGACGTGGTCGATGTTGACGCCGAGACGTTGCATGCATTCCCCCTTGTTTGCCGGCAGGTTAGCCCTTTGCTGGCGCAAGTCCAGAGCTGGTCACCCACCATCCCGGATGGGCGACCGCGAGATCGGCGGCGGCCATGCGGGCCTGATCCGCATCGGCGAAGAGCCCGAAACAGGTCGCGCCCGAACCCGACATCCGCGCCAGTTGCGCATCCGCACCGCGCAGCGCCGCAAGGCAGGTGGCGATTTCGGGCATCAAGGCGATGGCAGGGGCCTCAAGGTCGTTGCGGCAATCGTGCAGAAAGCCGATCAGCGCCGCCATATCCGGCCATTCGGGCAGCGGGTCGGGCATCGCCGGATTGTCGCGATGGGCCAGTGCGCGAAACACCGAGGGCGTCGAAAGGCCGTGCCCGGGATTGACCAGCACCAGATGCAGCTGCGGCATCGCGGGCAGCGGGTCGAGGATTTCGCCCAAGCCCCGCATCCGGCTGTGCCGGCCCGCGAAACAGACCGGCAGATCGGCGCCCAGCGTCTGAATGCCCGTGGCCGGCGCATCCAGCGCGCGCAGCACCGCCGCCGCATCGGCCGAGCCGCCGCCGATCCCCGAGGCCACGGGCAGCCGCTTTTCCAGCGTGATCGCCGCCTCGCGCCCCGCCAGCCGCGCGGCCCGCAGGCAAAGATTGTCCGGCCCGGCATCAAGGCCCGCCGCGAACGGCCCGCGAATGCCGAGCGACAGCGGACCGGGGGTCAGCGTCACCACATCGCCCACGTCCAGAAACACCACCAGCGAATCCAACAGGTGATAGCCATCCGCGCGCCGCCCGGTCACATGCAGCGTCAGGTTCAGCTTGGCGGGCGCGAATTCGCGCCGGGCCGCCTGGATCATCGGTCAGTCGCCTTCGCTTCCGCTATCGGCCGGGGCGGGCTGCGGCGGGGGCGGGGGCAGCTTGCCGCCATTGGCCTCTTCCTCGGCCAGCACGGCGTCGAGGCCGCGATCCAGCTTGGCGCGGATGCGATGGGCCTCGGCCTCGGTCGCGGGTTTCAGCGACAGGGCGCGATGCCATTGGATTTCCGCCTCGCGCTGGCGACCGGCCATCCAATAGATGTCGCCCATATGGTCGTTGACCAGCGCATCGCCGGCCATGGCGGCGACGGCGCGTTCCATGGGGGCCACCGCCTCGTCATAGCGGCCGAGGCGGTAATAGGCCCAGGCCAGCGAATCGAGGATATAGCCATCATCGGGGCGCAGCTCGACCGCGCGCTTGATGAGGTTCAGCGCCTCGTCGAGGTTTTCGTTCCGGTCCACCATCGAATAGCCCAGATAGTTCAGCACCTGTGCCGAATCCGGGCGGATTTTCAGCGCGGCGCGGAAATCCGCCTCGGCCTTGGGGAACTGGCCGGCGCGTTCCAGCGCGATGCCGCGCGCGTAAAGCGGGAACCACAGCGCCTCGGGCGAATCCTTGCCGATCAGGCTGATCGCCTTGTCATAGGCGGGCACGGCCTGGGTAAACTTGTCCTGTTGGCGCAAAAGATCGCCAAGCGCGATCCAGCCCTGTGCCAGTTCGGGATGCGCCGCGGTCAGCGCCAGCGCCGCCTTTTCGGCATCGTCCAGCCGCTCGGCCCGGGCCAGCACGTCGATGCGCGCCAGTTCCGCCACCGGGCGCATGTCGCCCAGTTCGCGCAGGGCGTCGAATTCCTGTTCCGCCAGGTCGAACTGGCCAAAGCCCTGCAAAAGCTGCGCCGCCAAAAGCCGCGCCTCGCCCAGCCGGGGCGACAGATATTCGGCCAGCCGGGCATGGATCAGCGCCAGCGGATCGGGTTCGTCATTGCTGACCAGCACCGAACCAAAGGTCAGAAACACCTGCGCGATACCGTCCGCCGGGGTCTGCACCGCGTCGAAGGGCAGCGTCTCGCCCTTTTTCAGCCGCTCGAGCAGCGCGCCCAGCTGGGGTTCCTCTTCGAGGCCGGGCGAGGCCTCGAGCATGGCGATGGCGTCCTTGTTGCGTTCAAGCTGTGACAGGACCTGTGCACGGGCGATGACGCCCAGAATATGGGCGCCGACGGTCGGATCCGACAGCAGCTGTTCGGCGCCTTCGAAATCGCCGACCTTGGCCTGGGCCAGCGCGCGGTGATAGTTCACCATCGTCGCCGCGCCGCGCGTTTTGGCCAGACGCTTGAATTCCGACAGCGATTCGCCGGCCCGCCCGGCCCCCAGCAGCGCCCAGGCGCGGATCAGGCCATCGACCAGTTCGGCCCCCGGCGCCTCGGAGGCATCCGATTGTTTCGGGGCAGTATCCAGATCGGCGATCAGAGCGTCCCAGCGCGCCGTGCGCGCCAGTTCCGTGCGCCGCACCAGCCGCGCCAATTCGGTCGCGCGCCCCTGATCGGCCATGGTGCCGGCCAGCGCGGTCGCGCGCTCCATCTCGCCGGCGGCGATCAGCGCCACCAGCGCGCTGTCTTGCAGGAAAGGATCGGTATCGTCCTGGGCCAGCGCGCGCAGGGCGTAATCGCTGGCATTGGGGAAATCGTTCTGGATCGCGGCCATGCGCGAGGCCAGATAGGGGCCGGCCAGCCCGCGCATCGGCAGTGCATCGGCTGCGGGTGTGGCCGGGGCGTCCTTGGCCTTGGCGGCCGCATCATCCGTTGGCGCCTCGGCGGTGCCGGGGCGATGGGCGGGACGTTCGGCGTCGGCGCCCTGATCATCCGCCTGGGCCAGCCGCCATGCCTGTCCGGGCGCGGCCAGCGCGGTGCCGCCCAACAGGGCGGCCCCCGGCAGGGACTGCGGCGCAACCGCCGACAGCAAAGGGGCGGCGGTCAGCGCGATCAGCGCCAGCGGGATCATTCTTGTCGTCACGGCTTGACCCAGTCCTTGGCAATTCCCGTCGCGACCCTAGCGGCCATGGCCGCGCAGGGCAACGTCGCGCCGGGATCTGTCCGGCGCCCGGCGATCACATATTCGGGTAGTTCGGACCGTCACCCCCCTGCGGCGTCGTCCAGGTGATGTTCTGCGACGGATCCTTGATGTCGCAGGTCTTGCAATGCACGCAGTTCTGGAAGTTGATCTGGAACTTCGGCCCGTCCGGCCCTTCCAGCACTTCATAGACGCCGGCCGGGCAATAGCGCTGCGCCGGTTCGGCATAGACGGGCAGGTTCACCGAGATCGGGATCGAGGCGTCACGCAGCCTGAGATGGCAGGGCTGGCTTTCCTCGTGATTGGTAAAGCTGAAGCTGACATTGGTCAGCCGGTCAAAGCTGAGCTTGCCATCGGGTTTGGGATAGTCGATCGGCTTGAAATCGGCGGCCTTGCCGGTCGCCGCGGCATCGGATTTGCCGTGTTTCCAGGTGCCCAGCGGGTTCCAGCCGGTCACATTCGCCACCCACATGTCAAAGCCGCCCAGCATCAGGCTGGACCACAGGCCCAGCTTGGACCAGATCGGCTTGACGTTGCGCACCGGTTTCAGGTCGCGACCGATGGCGCCACCCCGGACCTCGGCCTCATAGCCGGTCAGCTCGTCGCCTTCGCGACCGGCGGCGATGGCAACGGCTGCGGCTTCGGCGGCGGCGATGCCCGACAGCATGGCGTTATGGTTGCCCTTGATGCGCGGCACGTTCACCATACCCGCCGAACAGCCCAGCAGCATCGCGCCCGGCACGGTCAGTTTCGGGATCGACTGCCAGCCGCCTTCGGAAATGGCGCGGGCGCCGTAAGCCACGCGCTTGCCCCCTTCCAGCAGTTCGGCGACCAGCGGGTGATGCTTGAAACGCTGAAACTCCATATAAGGATAGACATAGGGGTTGGCGTAATTCAGGTGGACGACGAAGCCGACGACGACCTGATTGCCCTCAAGGTGATAGATGAAGCTGCCGCCGCCGGCATTCTTGCCCAGGGGCCAGCCCATGGTGTGGGTGACGGTGCCGGGCTTTGATTTGGCCGGGTCGATTTCCCAGATTTCCTTCATGCCGATGCCGAATTTCTGCGGCTCGTGACCGGCGGACAGGTCGTATTTCGCGATCAGTTCCTTGGCGAGCGACCCGCGCACGCCCTCGGCGATCAGGACATATTTGCCGCGCAGCTCCAATCCCGGCTCATAATTTGGGCCGGGGGTGCCATCGGCGTTCAGCCCCATCTCGCCGGCGATGACA
The DNA here is from genome assembly GCF_042648425.1 of Paracoccus mangrovi. Taxonomy (NCBI): domain Bacteria; kingdom Pseudomonadati; phylum Pseudomonadota; class Alphaproteobacteria; order Rhodobacterales; family Paracoccaceae; genus Paracoccus; species Paracoccus mangrovi. The sequence goes on from NZ_JBHRXJ010000004.1 coordinate 358,406, forward strand.
CCGGCGACGCGGTCGCCGTCATAGACCAGCGCGGAACAGGCCATGCCGGGAAAGATCTCGACTTCCAGCGCCTCGGCCTGTTCGGCCAGCCAGCGACAGACATTGCCCATGCTGACGATATATTTGCCATGATTCGACATCAGCGGCGGCATCGGCCAGTTGGGGACGCGGACCTGCCCGGCCTCGCCGAGGATATAGAAATTGTCGTGGGTGACCTCGGTGGTGACCGGGGCGCCCTTGTCCTTCCAATCGGGGATCAGCTTGTCCAGACCCGAGGTGTCGAGCACCGCGCCCGACAGGATATGGGCGCCGATCTCGGACCCTTTTTCCATCAGCACGACCGAGAGTTCGGGATTGATCTGTTTCAGCCGGATCGCCGCCGACAGGCCGGCCGGCCCGCCGCCCACGATGACGACGTCATATTCCATGGATTCGCGAATGGTGTCAGACATGGCTCGGCCCCCAAATTCCCCTGGCGTTCATCTGGGCGAAACACCTAGCGCGTAATATTCTTTCGGGCAATCGGAACGCAGCGAACATTTTGTCTCAGGTTGTTCGAGGTCATGCCGGGGTCCTGGCGGTGTCGCGGGGGGCATGTCTGGCGCGGACGGACCGGCGGGGGCCGGGCCTTTGGCGGGCGGCTTGGCGGCGTCCCGCCATGCAGGTCGCGGCGGGGCTTGAAACGTGAACCGGAACCGGCCACCATGCGTTTCGGAAATCAAGCGGACGCCCCCGGCCCAAGGTCGGGGGCGTTCCCGCAAGTTATTGCGCTTCAAGCATTGTTGCGTCTGGACGACCGGAAGGACTGGAATGGAAAAGATACCGATGACCCGCGCGGGTTTTGATCAGCTGGACGAGGAACTGCGCGAATTGCGCGCGGTCGAGCGTCCCGCCGTTATCCGCGCCATCGCCGAGGCCCGCGAGCATGGCGACCTTTCGGAAAACGCCGAATATCACGCCGCCCGCGAAAAGCAGAGCTTTGTCGAAGGCCGCATCAAGGAACTTGAGGGGCTGATTTCGCGCGCCGAGGTCATCGACCCCACCCGCCTGAATGGCAGCATCAAGTTCGGCGCCACCGTCACCCTTCTGGACGAGGACACCGAGGAAGAGCGCACCTATCAGATCGTCGGCGAGGCCGAGGCCGATCTGGAACGCGGCCTGCTCAACATCCGCTCGCCGCTGGCGCGCGCGCTGATCGGCAAGGATGAGGGGGACGGCGTCGAGGTGGTCACCCCGGGTGGCGAAAAATCCTATGAGATCCTGTCGATCCGCTATGTCTGATCGCGGCGAAAGGCTGGTTGCATGAGCGCGCGCGACGCCCTGCATCGGCTGATCGCCGAACGACAGCGCGGGCGCCTGTTGCTGATCGGGCTGGGGGCCAGTCTTGGCTGGCTGATCCTTGCTTTGTTGATGATGCCCGATGGCGAGGGCACGGTGGGTCAGGGTGGCTGGCTCATTTGGATTGTGGGCGTGCTGTTGCCGCTGGCGCTGATCTGGCTGGCGGTCTGGTCGGCCCGCAGCCTGTCGCTTTTGCGCGACGAGGCGGATGAGCTGCGCGCCCTGCTGGACCAGATGCGCGATGGCGGGCAGGTCCCGGTGGGCGCCGGCGCGGAACCGGCTTTGGACCGGCCGCGTGGAACCCCGGCCCATGCATCGACCCCGGTCCCAACCCCGGCCCCGGCCCCGGCCCCCGCGCGCCGCGCCTCTGCCACCCCGGCGCCTTTGTCGGGCGCGCGTCCGGCGCCGGCGCGGGACGGGCGTCAGGCCACATTGCCCCTTGATTCGCCGACCGGGCCGGAACTGACCGCGCCGGAGCTGTTCTTTGCCCTGAATTTCCCCGACGGCCCCGAGGACCGCGAGGCGATTCGCTGTCTGCGTCTGGCGCTGGCCGATCCGGGGCTGGCGCGGCTGATCCGCGCCGCCCAGGATGTGGTGACGCTTTTGGCCGGGCAGGGCGTCTATATGGACGAGCTGGCGATCCCCGAAACCGATCCCGACCTCTGGCGCCGCTTTGCCGAAGGCGCGCGGGGCGATGCCGTCCGGGGCCTTGCGGTCGTCACCGATCAATCCGCGCTCGACACTGCCGCCGCCATGCTGCGCGGGGACGAGGTGTTTCGCGACGTGGCCCATCATTTCCTGCGCCATTTCGACCGGTTGCTGAACCGCCGCGCAGAACAGGAAAACCCCCAGGTTCTGGCGGTGCTGGCCGAAACCCGGTCGGGTCGTGCCTTTACCTTGCTGGCGCAGGCGACGGGGATGCTGGGACAGCCCGCGGATTCGCGCCCGGCCTAAAGGCCCCCCGCGCGCGGCTTTCCTAAATCGGCAGGCGCAGCACATGGCTGGGCGCGGTCCATGGCCAGCCCAGCCTTTGCCGGGGCAGCGGCGCGAAACCCAGCGCCTGCCACGCGGCAAGCCCGACACGATTTCCGGCCGCGACCTCGGCCCGCAGGGCCAGGTGGCCGTGCTGGCGGGCGCGTCGGGCGGCGGCCTGAACCAATAGCCGGGCGATGCCCAGACGCCGCCATTCGGGGCGGATCGCGATCCCGTCCAGCACCAGATCGGCGGTTTGCGGCCCGGCACGGTAAAGCCGTGTCGCCATGTGCCGCAGCTGGCCCCCGGCGGGGCCCCAGACCGTCTGAAACGGCTGTGCCCCCGTCGCGAAAAGCCCACCGCGCGCATCCCGCAACCCGATGATCCCGACCAGCCGCCCCCGCGGAGACAGCGCCACCAGCGCGTGATCGGGCCGCATTGCCGCCCGCATCAAGGCAATGCCGTGGCGGTGGCCGGCCGGGAATGGCAGGATCTGGGCGCCGAAATGCCGCCAGTACAGCGCCGCCGCCGCGATCCCCAGCCCGGCCGGAATGCCATGCAGAACCCGGATCGCGTCCGGGGACGGATCGGGCATCGGCTGGGGCAGGATGGCGGTGGCGGAAAGGGGCGGCGTCATGGTTCGTGGCGGTCCTTGGCCTTGCTCTTGTCTTGGGGCGGGCATATGGCCAATCTGCCGCAGACCTTACCCCCCAAAGATATGAGCGCAATCCATCATGCCCGCAATGGCAGAGCCTGATCCCAGACGCGACCTGACCCCGGCCGAGCGCAAGGCGCTGGCGCGCACGCCCGCGCAGGCCTTTCGGCACGGGTTGATCCAGTCCCTGCCTTTTCTGCTGGTGCTGGCGCCCTTTGGCCTGTTGTTCGGGGTGGTCGCCTCCGAGGCGGGGCTGCACCTGCCGCAGGTCATGGGGTTTTCGGTGCTGGTGCTGGCGGGCGCGTCGCAATTCACCGCCGTGCAGCTGATGAGCGAACATACCCCGGCGCTGATCGTGATCATCACCGCCATCGCGGTCAATCTGCGCATGGCGATGTATTCGGCCAGCATGGTGCCGTGGCTGGGCGGCGCCAGCCCGCGCCAGCGCGGCCTGATCGCCTATCTCTTGATCGACCAGACATTCGCCATGTCGGTTCAGCATTATGAAAAGCACCCCAGGCTCAGCATGGCGCAGCGCATCGGCTATTTCATGGGGGCGGCGGCGGGGTGCTGTCTGCCCTGGGCCATTGCCACGGCGGCGGGGCATATGCTGGGCCGAGCGATCCCGTCGGGGTTGGCGCTGGATTTCGCGCTGCCGATCACCTTTCTGGCGATGATCGGGCCGATGCTGCGCACACCGGCCCATATCGCGGCGGCGCTGGTGTCGATCATCGCATCGCTGGTCTTTGCGTTCCTGCCGACGGGGATGGGGCTGTTCATCGCCGCGCCACTGGCGATGCTGACCGGGGCAGGCGTCGAAATCTGGATGGAACGCCGCAGGGAGGCGCAGGCATGACCGGCTATTCGGACCTGACGATCTGGACGATCATCCTGCTGAGCGCGCTGGGCACCTATGGCCTGCGCTGGTCGTTTCTGGGAGCGTTCGGCAACCGTCCGATGCCAGTCTGGGCCCAGCGGCTGTTGCGCTATACGGCGGTGGCGGTGCTGCCGGCGATCGCGGCGCCTCTGGTGGTCTGGCCGGCCGCGACGGGCGGTCAGCCCGATCCCGCGCGGCTGATCGCGGCGGCGGTGACGATCGGGGTGGGGCTGGCCACGCGCAACGTGCTTGCGGCGGTCGTTACCGGCATGGCCAGCCTGTATCTTGGGCTTTACCTGATGGCGTGAAGCTGGCCGTCGGTGCCATAGCCGGCGACGACGCCGTTCTTCTGGCGCAAAAGCACATTGTGATTGTTGGCCGGATCGCCATCCTGATGCTTGCGCGAGGTGACGCCCGGCAGGGTCAGGAACCAGCTGCGCAGCTTGAGCGGCGAAAAGCCCGAGGGCGCGCCCTCAAAGCCCGGGATCTTGCGCAGCACCTGCCCGGTCGAGACGGCGCAGAAGCTTTTATTGGTGGCGCCCTGCGCCTGGGCGGCGCGGATCGCGGCATCGGCCACCTCGCGGGTGACCAGCTTGGTGTCCTCGGCGACCCAATAGGTTTCACGGGCGTGATAGTCGATGTAGAAATTCTTGAAATTCGGCGTGATCCCGTAAAGCACATCGTGGCGTTCGGGGATCGCGGGGTGGTTCCAGCTGCCGGCCGGGTCAAAGATCACCCGCTGGCTGCCATTGATCATCAGCGCCGAATGCGCGCCTTCGCCACGCGGAATGCCGATGACCGTCAACAGCGTGATCGAGGGCGGTTCGTTCGCGACATAGGCCGCCCGGCGCAGCGATTCGTCGCTGGCCCAGATGTTATCGGCGCCGCAGGCCGCAAGGGTCGCGGGCAGCGCCAGCGCAAGGAACGCGCGCCTTTTCATGGTCATGACCTCTGTTCGCGGGATCAGCTGTTGGCCAAGGCCATGAAAATCAGCACGGCGGCCGAAATGATGCACACCCAGGTCGCCGCCCGGATAAAGCCGGCAAAGGTCTTTTCCTGCGCGCGAATGTCCATTTCGCCGTGCTTGTGAGCGGTCTGTTCGTGATGCGTGGCCATGTTCCTGTCCCGGATGCGATGCGTTTCCGAAAAGGGATAGCCTATGACCCGCGTCCTGTCACGCCCCCCAAAGCCGTGCGCCCTGCGGGTCCGTGCCCATGGGCCACACCCGCCCTGCCGCGTGCAGGTGGTTGATATGGCCCACCGCCTCGGCCAGTGCCAGCCCGTATTCCGCCTTGCCGATCTGGCGGCGATAAAGCAGGTCGAAACATCCGGCCACGCTGCGCGGACCCGCGCGCAGGCCCTGTTCGATGCGGTCCAGCGCCGCGCGCTGGTTGTCGGCCAGCTGCCGCAGCCGCGTGGGCAGGCCGCGATAGGGCCCCTTGTGGCCGGGCAGGATCAGCTGATCGGGCCGGGCGAAACCGGCCAGCCGGGCACAGCTTTCCAGCCAGTCGCCGACCGTATCGGCCCCCGGTTCGGTCGGATAGACCCCCAGATTGGGCGAAATGGTGGCCAGCAGCTGGTCGCCGCCAATCACCAGATCGTCGTCCATCGACCACAGCGTGACATGTTCGGGCGCGTGACCATGGCCCATATGCACGCGCCAGCGCCGGCCGCCGAACCGGACCTCTTGCGCGTCTTGCAGCCGGACATAGCCCGGCGGCAGCGGCGCACAGACATCCGAGGCGTTGAAGGGCCGTTTGTCGGCATATTCCCGCAGGGTTTCGGGCGGCATGCCGGCCGCGCGCCAAAAGGCCAGCGCCTGTGGGGTCGGGCGTTCCTGCACATCCAGCGCCGCCATCCGCGCCATCAGCCATGCCGTGCGCGAGGTCCAGAGTTCGGCCCCCCGTTCCTGAAACCAAGCGGCCAACCCGATATGGTCGACATGGTGATGGGTGGCGATCAGCCGGGTGACCGGTGTCCCCGCCAGCGGCCCGGCCAGAATGCGTTCCCAGATCGCCCGGCCGCGCCCTGTGTCGAGCCCGGTATCGACCACCGTCCAGCCGCCGCCCTGATCCGCGTCATCGCGCAGCGCAAAGGCGTTGACCGTATCGGGCCTGAAGGGCAGGGGCAGCTGGAACCACAGGACGCCGGGGGCGATTTCGCATGCCTCGCCCTCGGCCGGGGGTTCATTGGGATCGGTGCGGATCACCCGGCCATCCGGCCCGCGAACACGGCATCCTCGACGGCCTCAAGATCGGCCAGCCCGGCGCGCGCGGCGGCCAGATCGGCCGAGAAATGCGGCAGGATTCGGTTGATATAGACCCGCGCCAGCGCCGCATTGCCGCCCCGCATCGCCGCCAGCGCGTGATAGGTCGCGCCCAGCACCCGCGCGAAAGCCATGAGATAGGGCACCGCCCCGGCGAACCGCTCGGGCAGGTCGCGGTCCAGCATTTCCAGCGTCGCCTCGCGCAGGGTCTCGGCGGCCTGCCAGACCTGATGGGCCAGCTCTGGCTCGGTCGCCTGTGCGGCCTTGGCGCCGTCCAGAATCTCATCCAGGATGGCCATGGCCGCGGCGCCGCCATCGGCCAGCTTGCGCCCGACCAGATCCATCGCCTGAATGCCGTTCGTGCCCTCGTAAATCGCGGTAATGCGCACGTCGCGCAGATATTGGGCGGCGCCGGTTTCCTCGATATAGCCCATGCCGCCATGGACCTGAACGGCGGTGTCGGACACGCGGATGCCGACATCGGTGCCGTAAGCCTTGGCGATCGGGGTCAAAAGTGCGGCGCGCGCGGCCCATTCCTCGGACCCGGTGGCGCGGGCCATGTCGAGCGCGGTCGCGCAGGCCAGACAGATGGCGCGGGCGGCAAAGACCTCGGCCCGCGATTCCGCCAGCATCCGGCGCACATCGGGATGGCGGATGATCGGCCCCATCTGCACGCGTTCGGCGGCATAGGCGGTGGCGGCCTGCAACGCCGCCTCGGCCACGGCGACGCCCTGGACGCCGACGCCAAGCCGGGCCGCGTTCATCATCGTGAACATGGCGGCCATGCCCTTGTTTTCCTGGCCGACAAGCCAGCCCTTGGCGCCCTCGAAGCTCATGACGCAGGTGGGGCTGCCATGGATGCCCAGCTTGTGTTCAAGGCTGACCACGCGCAGGTCGTTGGCCATGCCCGGATTGCCGTTTTCATCGGGAATCAGTTTGGGCACCATGAACAGGCTGATGCCACGCGTGCCGGCGCCGCCATCGGGCAGCCGCGCCAGCACCAGATGACAGACGTTTTCGGTCACGTCGCTGTCGCCCCAGGTGATAAAGATCTTTTGCCCGGTGATGCGATAGCTGCCGTCATCCATGCGCTCGGCCTTGGTGGTCAGCGCGCCGACATCGGAACCGGCCTGCGGCTCGGTCAGGTTCATCGTGCCCGACCATTCGCCCGAGATCAGCTTGGGCAGATAGGTTTCCTTGAGATGGTCGCTGCCGTGATGTTCCAGCGCCTCGATCTGACCCTGGGTCAGAAGCGGGTTCAGCTGCAACGCCAGACAGCCCGAGCCGATCATCTCCATCACCGCGGCGTTCAGCGCCTGCGGCAGGCCCATGCCGCCATGTTCGGGATTGGCCGATACCCCGATCCAGCCGCCATCGGCCAGCGCGCGGAACGCCTCGGCATAGCCGGGGCTCGAGCGCAGCTTGCCGTTTTCCAGCCGCGCCGGCGTCAGGTCGCCCGCGCGGTTCACCGGGGCGATGACTTCGTCGGCCAGCTTGCCGGCCTCGGTCAGGATGGCTGTCACGGTTTCCGGCGTCGCTTCGGCAAACAGCTCGGTTTCGGCAAGTTGCCGGAAAGCAACGACATTGTTCAAAATGAACGCGATCTGTTCGACCGGGGCGGTATAGGCCATGACAATCTCCCTCTGATGCGCTGACGGATGCGCGGCGGCGCAAGATGAGCCCTGGGGTCAATCATATTGGCCCAGCACGCGGCGGCAACCGCAACCCAACGTAAAAGCCGGGTTCCGCAGAGAAAGTGACACAGTGCCGGGATTCAGGCGTGGCCGGCCTCGCTGGAAAGCGTCAGCGGGTCGATGCCCAGCGACCTTAGCGCCGCGCGCCATTTGCCGGGATTGTCGGCGCCAAAGATGATGTCGTCGCCGCGCTCGGAGGTCAGCCAGCCATTGTCCAATATCTCGGAATCCAGCTGACCCGGTCCCCATCCGGCATAACCAAGCGCCAGCATCGCCGGCCGGGTGCCGCGACCCTGGGCGTAATCTTCCAGAATGTCGCGGGTGGTCGACATGGCCAGATCCTCGGCGATGCGGATGCGCTTGTCGCCGCTTTCGAAGGTGCTGCTCACGCGGTGCAGCACGAAGCCGCGCCCCGGCTCGACCGGGCCGCCAAAGCCGACGGGGATTTCGATCACGTCATCGCTGACATCGATATCCAGCTGTGTCAGCAGATCGGTAAAGCCGATTTCCGACATGGGCCGGTTGACCACGATGCCCATGGCGCCGTCCTCGGAATGGGCACAGATCAGGATCACCGAATGCTCAAAGCGCGGGTCGCGCATTCCGGGCATGGCGATCAGCATCTTTCCGGTCAGGTTGGCGTCCTTGTCCACGATCTGCTCCGTTTCTGTTTGCCCCAAGATCGACGTTGCGCCGCGGTTTCGCAAGGGATTGCCGCCATTGTGACTTCACCCCGGCGGGGATCGGCGGGTAAATGGCGGGTATGAGAGTGCTTGCCCTGCTTTTGCTTACCGCCGCGCCGGCCTTGGCGCAGGATCTGCCGCCCGGGATGGTCTCGGCTGAGCTGCTGCCCGGCTGGGTCGCGGCCGATGGCGCGCGGATGACCGCGCTGCATATCGAATTGGAGCCGGGCTGGAAAACCTATTGGCGCAGCCCCGGCGATGCCGGCATCCCGCCGATTTTCGACTGGCAGGGGTCCACCAATATGGCCGGGGCCGAATTGCTGTGGCCGCGCCCCGAGATCATCGAATCGGGGGGCGAGCGGACGCTGGGCTATCACGACAGCCTTGTGCTGCCGATCCGCGTCGCGCCCGCCCATCCGGGCGAGCCGGTGACGATCCGGGCGATGGTCGATCTGGGCGTCTGTCTGGATATCTGCGTCCCGGTTCAGGTCACGCTTGAGGCCGGTCCCCCCGGTCCCGCGCCCGATCCCCGGATCGAGGCGGCGCTGGCGCAGATGCCGGCGCCCTCGGACCTGCAACCCGAATGCAGCATCACCCGGATCGAGGACGGCATGCAGGTCAGCCTGAGCCTGCCGGATACCGGCCGCCCGTCCGGGGACGAGATCGCGGTCGAGCTGCGCACCCCCGATGTCTGGGTGTCCGAGCCGTGGCTGGACGACGCCGATGGCCGCATCAAGGCGGATTTCGTCGATGCCTCGGGCCAGCCCTTCGCGCTTGATCCCGACGATCTTCGGGTGACGCTGATCGGGGCCGAGGATGCGGTCGAGCTGTCGGGCTGTCGCGATGGCAAGGCCCTGCCGCGCGGCTAGGTCCCCGTTGCGGGCGCCGCGCCCTCGAGCCGCGCCGAAAGCGACAACAGGTCGGCCCATGCCTCGCGCTTGGCCAGCGGCGTGCGCAACAGATAGGCGGGATGGGTCATGGGCAGCGCCGGCAGGCCAAAGGCCGTGGTCCAGCTGCCGCGCAACTTTAAAATCCCCTGTTGATTGAGCAGCGCGATACAGGGCGTGTTCCCCATCAGGACCAGAAGATCGGGCTGCGCCAATTCGACATGGCGCCGCAGGAATGGCAGCATCATCGCGATTTCGGCCGGTTCGGGACGGCGGTTGCCCGGCGGCCGCCAGGGCAGCACATTGGTGATATAGAGCGCCTTTTCCGCGTCGACGGCCCCGCGCGACAGGCCAATGGCGTCGAACATCCGGTCCAGCAACTGGCCGGCGCGACCGACAAACGGACGGCCGATGCGGTCCTCTTCCTCGCCGGGGGCTTCGCCCACGATCATCACGCGGGCCGCCGGATTGCCATCGGCGAAACAGAAATTGCGCGCGCCCTTGCGCAGTTCGATCCCCTCGAACGCCTCTTGCGCATGGGACAGTGCGGCAAGGTCGGTGGCCGCAGCCGCGGCGGCCTCGGCCAGCGCGGTCAGATCCTCGGCCTCGTCGCGGGGGCGGGCGATGGCGGGGCCGGCGGCGGCCGGGCTGGCCGCCGGGGCCGCGCCGGCGCTGCGTTCGGGCAGGTCATAGCGGTCGATGGCGGCGTCGAGACAGGGCTCATCCGCGCCCAGCTCGGCCTGCCATTGCAAAAGCGCCAGCGCCGTTTCGGCATCCAGCGCGAATCCCCTATACGTCGGATCGGCGGTCATGCCCGCAGGCTAGGGCGCGCGGCGCGCATGGGCAAGATGCCCGCGCGCCCTTTGCCGGGACCGGGTCGGGGGGGCGTGTTATTGCGACTGGGTCAGCGCCTTGGTGTCGCCGCCCATGCCGATCAGGCGTTGAATCATCGGCTTGGCCGTCGGCCCGATGCGGTCGCAGGCGCCGGGATCGTCCAGAAGCTTGAAGGCCGGGCCGTAATAGCTGCGATCATATTCGGCGGCATCCATGCCCAGCCGCGCGGCCAGACGGTCGCCGGTCCCGGTGATCAGCGTCCATTCGCCATCGGAAATCGCGTAATCGGGACAGTTCGAGGTGATGACGTTCACATTGGCCAGCTCGGCGATCAGCGATTTCGCCTCGGTGTCGGACAGTCCCGACACATCGGGAAGCTGGACGGTGATCGCGCCGTCCGCCAGCGCGATCCCGGCGGTGACCGTCAGGATGGCGGCAGATTGGGCAAGGATGTTCATGGATGGCCCCCTTGTTGGTCTGGGCATTCGAATTCGGGCCCCATCCGGCCCGATCCGCCACAGGGGCGCAACCCAATTCGCCGTGAACTTGACCTGCGGGGGCTGCGGGGCTAGGCGGTTTTTGACAGTCATAAGCATATGAGGATGCCCGCGATGACGACCTATTCCCTGCTGATCCTGCCCGGCGATGGCATCGGCCCCGAAGTCATGGCCGAGGTCCGCAAGGTGATCGGCTGGTTCGAACAGAACCGCGGCCTTTCCTTTGACGTCAGCGAGGATCTGGTCGGCGGCGCCGCCTATGACAAGCATGGCGTGCCGCTTTCGGATGCGACCATGGCGCGGGCGCAATCGGTCGATGCGGTGCTTTTGGGCGCCGTGGGCGGGCCGAAATACGACAATCTGGATTTCAGCGTAAAACCCGAGCGCGGCCTCTTGCGCCTGCGCAAGGAAATGGACCTGTTCGCCAACCTGCGCCCCGCACAATGTTTTGATGCACTGGCCGATTTTTCCTCGCTCAAGCGTGATGTGGTCGCCGGGCTGGATATCCTGATCGTGCGCGAACTGACCTCGGGCGTCTATTTCGGCGAGCCGCGCGGCATCCATGCCGATGACAACAACCCCGAAAACGAAGGTGGCCGCGTCGGCATCAACACCCAGCGCTATACCAGCGGCGAGATCCGCCGCGTCGCCCGCGCCGCATTCGAGCTGGCCCGCAAGCGCGGCAACCGCGTCTGTTCGATGGAAAAGGCCAATGTGATGGAATCGGGCATCCTGTGGCGCGAAGAGGTGCAATGGGTCCACGACAACGAATATCCCGATGTCGAGCTGTCGCATATGTATGCCGATAACGGCGCGATGCAGCTGGTGCGCAACCCGCGCCAGTTCGACGTGATCGTGACCGACAACCTGTTCGGCGATCTTCTGTCCGACGCCGCCGCGATGCTGACCGGCAGCCTTGGCATGCTGCCCTCGGCCAGCCTTGGCGCGCCGATGGCGAACGGTCGCCCCAAGGCCATGTATGAGCCGGTCCACGGCTCGGCCCCCGACATCACCGGTCAGGGCAAGGCCAACCCCATCGCCTGCATCCTCAGCTTTGCGATGGCGCTGCGCTACAGCTACGATCTGGGCGCCGAGGCCGACCGGCTGGAACGCGCCGTCGAAAAGGTGCTGGCCGATGGCGTGCGCACCGCCGACCTTATGGGTCCGCAGGGCGGAACGCCGGTTTCCACCAGCGAAATGGGCGACAAGATCGTCGCCGCCCTGGCCGAGGTCTAGGGGTGGCCGCGCCGAACAACCTGAAGGCCATCGGCTTTGCGCTGGTGTCCATGGGCGTCTTTGCCACGCATGACGTCATCATCAAGTTGCTCGGCGCGCATTACCCGTCCTTGCAGGTGCTGTTCTTTTCGTCGCTGCTGTCGTTCCCGCTGGTATCGCTGATCCTGATGCAGGAACGCACGCCCGGGACGCTGCGCCCGCAGCATCCCGGCTGGGTCGCGCTGCGTTCGGTCGCTGCGACATTTTCGGGGATCTGCGGGTTCTATGCCTTTTCGGCGCTGCCTCTGGCACAGGTCTATGCGATCCTTTTTGCGACGCCCCTGCTGATCACGCTGTTGTCGATACCGATCCTTGGCGAAAGGGTCGGGATTCATCGCTGGCTGGCGGTGCTTTTGGGGCTGTGCGGCGTGTTGATCGTGCTGCGCCCCGGCGGGGGCGACGCGCTGTCGCTGGGCCATCTGGCGGCGCTGCTGGCGGCGCTGTCCAGCGCGACCGCCGCCGTGGTGACGCGCAGGCTGGGCGGGGGCGAACGTCCGCTGGTGCTGTTGATGTGGCCGATGCTGGGCAACCTCGTGATGACCGGCGCCGGGCTGACCCTGCACTATGTGCCGATGGAGCTGTCGCATCTGGCCATGGCCGGGATGATCGCGGTGCTGGGGCTGACGGGTGGTTTCCTGTCGATCCTGGCCTATCGCGCCGGCGAGGCCGCGATCGTCGCGCCGATGCAATATTCACAGATCATCTGGGCCACGATCTATGGCTGGTACATCTTTGACGAGGTGCTGGACGGGCCGACCATGATCGGGGCCGGTGTGATCATCGCATCGGGTCTCTACATCGTCTGGCGCGAAAGCGCGCGCCGCGGCGATACCAACCAGCCGGTGATCGAGGCGCGGCTGCGCGCCGATACGGTGACGACGCCGAAATCCTCGGTTTTGCAACGCATTCTAAGCGGGCGCGGCAATTCCCGGCAATGAGGGACGGATTCGCGCGCAAGCCCCCTTGCATTCCGATCCGCCCCGCGCTAGTTGCCCCCTCACGGTCGGAGCGTAGCGCAGCCTGGTAGCGCACCTGCTTCGGGAGCAGGGGGTCGGAGGTTCGAATCCTCTCGCTCCGACCATTTTCCCGCTATAGCGTTTCAGGAAGGTTTGCCTTTTGTTTCACAAGGCGAGGCTTCTGGCGACCAGTTTGGACCCATCTCAGTGTTGATATCCGCTAGACGGCAGCGATGGAGCAACCGCACGCCGCATCGCATGGTGGATGCCGCAGCTCGCCTATCGAGAAGGCCCTATTTTGTCAGAGTTCAGTCGTCCGGCTGAGCGTTCCACTTCTGCGGAAACGGACTGGCGAGCCGCAGATTGGTAAAGCTGTGGATCAGGATGGTGACTGCCTCGACGCTGAGCCCGTGCTCATGAAAGCTTATGTCTTCAAAGCTGATCAGTAGATTGATCCCACCTTCGGGGTTCACCGACAGTTCGAAATAGCTTTCATTGATCGACGCCCGCAGCCTTCGCTTTCGCGACCAATCAGCCGGATCGTCCGCGAGGATCGGCAGAGACTTCACGCCGATGCCGCTTTCGACCAGAAGATCGACGAGCAGGTCCAGCAACGCCGCCGCGCGCCGGTGGTCTTCGTTGGACAGTGGCTCGAACACGTATTCGATCCAGCTTGGCTCGATGATGGATCGTACCATGGCGCGCAGCTGCCGCTCTGACTGCGATGCTACTGCTCCGGCCACTATCGGTACCACTTCTCTTTGCCCGCTGAGGCAACGAGGATGGCGGCGGCCGCTGCAAATGGAACCAGCGACAACCCGGCGAGGAGTATGAAGCCAGGCGCTTCGCCCTTGACCAGAGAGCCAATTCCAATAGCGAGCGGCACGAGGCCGCCCCTCGCTCAGTTTCAGCCTGATCGGGCGGCCCAAAGCATCCACCAAAGCGGGGATTTTCGTGGTCAGCCCGCCGCGCGAGCGACTCATGCAATCGGATCACCCCCTTTTTCGGGCCGTTCGCTTCACGCTGGTGCATCCGGATGGGGGAGCTGTCTATCATCTGGATATCACCCTGATAAGCCTCTGACACGGCTTGACGAATGCGTACCCAGTGGCTAGCCCTCCGCCAGCGGTTGAAGCGGTTCACGCAGGTCGTGTAAGGTCTATAGCGCTCTGGAATGTCCGCCCAAGGCGCTTCCGTCCTTAAGCGCCAGAAGATGCCGTTCAAGAACTTGATGACGAGCCTTCAATGTCGGTTGACGTGTATAGTCTCAGCCTTGAGATATCCGAACTTGCCACGGTAGAGAGGATGGGTGTCGGGTTCCCGGCCCTCTTGGTCATCGCCGATCTCAGTCGGGACAAGTGCGTTTTCGTTTGCCTAAACGATTACGTCGACAAGATCCTCATACCGCGTTTTGACGATTATCGTGATGCAAATAGCAGAACGATTCACTTGCCAGCTAGTAACGACATCTCCACGACTGTCGGGCAGGTCGCGCTTCGCTGGTATGCCAAGCGTTCGAAGCTGTTTTCGGCCTTCCAGCGGTTCACCTATCAGAACTCGGAACTCAACTGGGCAAAGGATGGCGACTGGCGCTCCCTCGCCGAACATTTCGCACAGAAAATTGTGCGATATGACTTTTGGGATGACGTCGAGATGTGTCCGATCATCGGACACTATCGCGATGGTCTACTGCGTTTCATTGAAACTGGACAGCCAGGCCTCTTAGAGAGGTCAATCCCTCTGGTCGACGTAAAGACGTTTGAGGGGGAGTTGGACGAACACCTGAGGAAAGTCGATGTGTTCCTCCTTTGGAACGGTCTATCGGTCCTTCCGAAAAACTATGAAGATGTATGGAGGGAGTGGTTTCTGCCAAACGATCTGGGGCAAGCTATGAGTGCGCCGCCAGAAGAAAGATAGAGTTTGAAGGAGCAAGCTCTGTATGATTGCCCATTTCGCCAATATTGGTACTGTTCCCTGGGCCAAGCCCCAGCTTTCCCCGAGGCTCATGCGCTATGATGTTTCGCGGGAAGTACGGCTCTGTACTAGCCACAAGCTGCCATTCGTGCTTTACGCAGCGAACGGTCGCTTTCCGCCCGACATGTCGATCAACGCAGAACCGCGAAGGACAATGAAATGGATTTCAAGAGCGGACATTCGATCAACTGATTTGTGAACTTTAGTTGCACGGTTTGCGTCCGAAAAGGGTCGAATCCCACCACCTCTTGGCAAGGGGGTAGGCCCCTCGTTGCATCCGTCTTGCTTTAAACGGATCAGTACCTCGTTTTACTTGCTAGTCTTGCTGGCCAAATGCGCAGATCATGACCCTCGGCGAGCAAACCGATAACGACAGACTTCACGCTGTCATCACAATCATAGCTGCGATGCGAGTTGTACTTTTCGACGTGGATGTAATACGCGATGGACTGCTTGCGATCCGACATTACCTGATCCAACCATTGACGATCTGCTCTCAAAATAGTCCCTTCGTCTTGGAAGTATCCGTCTGTACCAGAAGACCAACGTAAGCGTTCTCTGCCCCCCACCTTCCGCGCGGCATTCTGATCGGTTCATTGGACCGCGATGATTGTTGGGACGGAGTTTCTCCATGGAGTCTGCAT